>JAIXVI010000112.1 GCA_027483065.1 Planctomycetaceae bacterium | reverse complement strand
CAATATAAGCACTCGTTTAAGAGTCCGTTCGGCCAAGACCTACCTGGCTGCATCTAATTTCTGCCAATGCCTTCGACAAAGACACCAGTTTTTCCAATCCCCATTGGGAGTTATCGTTTACCCGAGACGTTAGATCGTCAGGCAACATAGCAATACCGCATTCCGCTCCAGCAAGTGCGCCACTCATGGTGGCTGTGGTGTCGGTATCTCCACCGCCTGAGATCGCCAATTTTATCACTTCGAGATAGTTTGGCCGACTGCGCAGATAGCTGAACAGTGCCCACAACACAGAAGGGATCACGTGTGGCGATATCGTTCCTTGCCACTCTCCCGCGGCGTCCTGGCTTCCCAATTGTGATATGATTGAGTGAGATGTGTCCAATGGTAAGGACAGAAAATGCCGAAGATCATACACCATGTTCGCAAACTGAGGCGCGGTAGATGAGATGGGTTGCGCCACACTGAGGAGGAAGTCACCGTTGTCGACGGTTCCCTCTGAATCGATGATTAGGGAAACGGCCTGTGCAACTAAGATAGAACCGCCCACTGCGTTGTAGTCGTGATGTGTGATCATCGCTTGTTGTGACGCGGCGTGGACAAGCTCTGAGGAGGATGCCCGATAGAGCCATCCGATTGGCGCTGCCCGCATTGCCGCGCCATTTCCCGCTGCCCCAATCGGTGCGCCGGCCTCACTCCAGTGGATTCCTGTTGCTAGGCGCTGAGCGGCTGCAATCGTCGTTCGTCCTCCTCCAATCACCCGGCCAGAGGCAAACAAATTCGAAATTCGTCCCGCATAATCGTCTGGATCAAACCTTCGGTGTGTCACCATGCTTGCAGCTAGTTCTCGAGTGAGTTGCGTATCGTCGGAATACTGACCAAATGGGTCAGGTATCGTTCCCTCGTCCCGGTCTTCGAAAAACACCTTTACGAAGTTTATGGCGATTTCACGATCATGACCTTCCACAAGAAGGCCAAGGGCGTCTCCCACAGCCATTCCGGCAAAGCTTCCGGAAATCCTATCCGCCATGTCCATGATGGTCCGATTCCAACGTTGTCAGGGGCAATGCATTTGTCCCCACCGATATCCCGAAAGTGTGGATCAGCCTGCTCACCTTCGATCCCTGACGCGTGATAGGGCACGGAATCTGAGCGGTGCCACTTGAATTTCCGTCCTACCTGAGGCATCTAAGCGACATGTCGAATGTCACGCATCTCCGCCCGACCGCGCATCCACGATCTAGATTATCGTGGAGGAACGCATGTCGAATTCTGTCGGCCCTAATCCCTTGCTTGGGGCTCTCGGCCCCCTTTCCGCACAATTCGCGGGGCTGATCCGTCAGCATAGGCCGCTGCTCGACCGTCTCTTCGGAGCGTCGGTCGAGCATTTCCATATCCTGGCGATTGCCGCTCACACGGCTAGCGGTCAGTCCCATGCGTTCGCGCGGAAGCTCTGCGAAATTTCCCCGAGCGCGCTTCTCCGAGAAGCGATGCCTGACCATTCCCCCGCACTTGTGGCCGCGCTGCGCCGCATGGGTAGCGTGATGCATCCCTTGGAACATTACCGGCAAACCGACGCATTGCTCCAGACGCACGTCAGCAAACAGTTGGTGCGCGCCGCGCAGATCGAGCCCGAGGGAATGACGCCGGCGCTGCTCGAACGATTCGAGGCCATTGTTGGGGGCGATCCGCTCGTCACGGCGGCAGCCCATGCGGTTGCCTCTTCCGACGAGGCGTTGGCGTTCCATACTTGGGTTCTCGTGCTGCGGACGTACAACCTGCTCAACGATGAAGCAGAAGAGGAACGGTCGTTGTCGCAGACTGCTCGGGGAGGGCTTGCGACGTGGATCGGCAACAGGCTGACGCGAGGCAAGGTTCCTTCCATCGGCTTCCGGGATTCCGCCGAATTGTTCATGGTCCATGACCTGAAGTCCTTGAAGGCGCTGGGTCAGTCGATGCGCAACTGTCTTCGGTCTCAAGCGTCCTATCATGTGCAGGCCTTGAACGGCAGCTCCGCGTTCTTCAGCTATGTCGGCGCAGGTGGCCCGGTTGCCATTTCCCTCGCCCGGATCGCTCCTGGCGTTTACGCTGTTGAGGAGATGGCGGCCACAGGGAACGGCTGCGTGCCCGATGCGGTGGAAGCACGGATCCTCGATCTTCTTGCAAAGGGGGGCGTCGTGATCACGCCCATCACAATTCGGGAGGCGAGCAATGATCTCGGCCTCACCTATGGCAACCGTTGGTAAGGAACCATTCAGTCCAGCCGGATCGGGCTGCATAGCTTGTAGGCTCCCATGAACCGCAGATCGCTGGTATCTGCGCGGCGCGACGCGGCGCCGTGCAGACAACGATCGCAGATCCATCACCATCGGCATCAAAGGTGGCGGATGTTCGATCGCGATGTGCCTGCTATATTCGTTCAGCCATCTTTAATTGTAGAGAATTTCAGATATCAAGAGGATCTTCCGGATCTAAAAAATTCCCTCAGGATAGCGTCGATCTCGAAAACACCCTTTGCAGCAGGCTTGTAAACATAGTGATCGAACTGGGCGATACCGCATCCAGTTTGAGGGTTTTTATCTTCTGAAAGATTATTGAGTATTTTGTATGTGCCAACTGCCGCCCGAAGCTCGATGCCCATGGGTATGACTTGTCCGCTGGCGCCAATCACGACCGCACAGTCACCCGGCTCCAAGGATTGGACGGCCCGGTACAAGTCAGGGTACCGTGGGGCGAATTCGTTGAAGAAAACGACGCCCGGCTTGACACACTTGATGCTTTGGCAGGTTCGCACCGGATTAGGACACCGATCAGCGAGATGCCAAGGCGCAAAGCCTATGTTCCAACGGTGACCGCAGGCAGTGCACTGCATTTCGGTCAGATAGCCGTGAAGGTGTACAACGTCCGTCGATCCAGCTCGCTCGTGGAGATCGTCGACATTGGTTGTCATGAGCGTTGTGTCGTATCGCCGCTGCCAGTCCGCGATCATCAAATGGGCAGCGTTCGGCTGCACTGTGGCAAGTTCGGATCGTCGCGCATTGTAGAACGCGTGTACGGCCTCGAAATTATGTGCCCATGTGGTGTAATCGCATACGTCTTCGATGCGGTAGTGGTCCCAAAGACCGCCGGCATCGCGAAATGTGGGAATACGGCTATCAGCGGATGCGCCGGCCCCTGTGAAGACGAAGAGTTTCGGCACGCAAGCCTCCATCAGTGTATTTCATTTGCATGTGCCGAATATCCGCTGCGACTTGAGAGCTCGATCGACGCCGCCGTATTCCAAGTCGGCCTTGTGATCACGCCGAGTGCCATCTGGCACGCCTTCAAGTCGCGCAGCCTGAACGTTGGGCTTCATGGGACGAAGAGATTCCGCCCCTGCTCGCATCACGCGGCATCGGCAGCCGGATACGAACGGGGCGGTGATACAAGTGTCTCCCATGTGGAAGCAGTGCTTTGGATCTCGGATTTTGCACTATACGCTGAAGCCGATGGGATTGGAGGTTCCGCGCTTTGCTGCCTGTTCTCGTTCGAGTGCAGCCAGAAGCGCCTTGGGGTTGCCTAGTGTGCCTTGGTATTCTGCATTGCGTCGAACCCGCGTGAAGTCGGCGGGACAGAGTCGCGTGAGAGACCCGGCGCCTGAGGGTGGCTCACAACCAAGGATGCGGCGAAATGCAAGCTCCACCTGGAATGGCAAGAGCCAGGAGAAGGTCACCCGGAAGGTGAAGCGCCTGATCGCGGCAGGGTCAAGATCTTCGATCAAGTTTGTCGTAGCACAGACAGGAATCGTCAAGCGCCCGGGCTCCAACCAGGACAAGAGTTCGTTGACCTGGGACACCTCAAAACTGCGCTGGGCTGAACGGCGGTCGCGAAGCAGGGCGTCGATCTCGTCGAGAAGCAGTACGGCATTGTTGTCTGCTGCCTCGCGGAACGCCTTGGCCGTCGCTTTCTCTGTTTCCCCGACATAAGGCCCCAAAATGTCGCTCGCCCGGCGCTGCATCACCTCCATTCCAAGCCGGTCGGCGAGGTGACGGCAGAACTCGGTCTTACCTCCGCCGCTGACTCCCGAGAGCAGAAGACTGAACCCACGCCGCGCACCGGGCGCAGCCAGGCGCTCTACGAGGTCGCCGAGATCCATATCGGCCGAGATCAAGGCCGGATCATACCTCTCTCCGCTCTCAGCTTCGACGACGGCATGTCGCTTGCCCATCGCGCTCAACAGCCCCCCGATAGCCCAATTAACATCCTCAGGCCGACCGCCAGCCCAGCGGCCTGCCCGCATGGCAGAGCGCGCGAGTCCTGGCGACGCTGGCAGCTCTCGACCCAAGCGCGCGAGCTGTGCCTCGCTCATCGCGACTCCCTCCGTCTCCGCCGCCTTCTGCCACATCGCGACTCTTACGGACGCGGGTGGAATCTTCACCTCAACGCAGCAGGTTGCCCGTCGCAGCACAGGCTCACCAAAGTGCGCCAGAGAGTTTGCAGTCATGATCACGGGCCTCGCGCCCTCCTCCAACGTCTGATGCAGAAAACGCCGAGACCCCTGCCTCCGTGGAAGACCGAACACTCCGGAGAAATCTAGCGAGTCCCCAAACAAGTCCTCAGCCTCATCGAGAAGAAGGAGTGCGGGGGCAGCGCCAACCAGCAGTCGCTGAGCGAGCCGGAGTTCCTCAAGCCGCTCCGTCCGCGTGGGTTCGCCACCGTCGCTGTCGGTGTCACCCACCGCAAACAATGGAACTCCCACGGCCGCCGCCAGGGTCTTGGCCAGTTCGGTTTTCCCCGTGCCCGGCGGCCCATGGAGAATGACGATTACACCTCGGTCCCCCGATGCGCCCGCCGCCGACAGGATATTCAGCACCCGCTCGATATCTTGGCCCATGTGCGTGAAGGCATCGAGAGTGAGCGTCGCCGACTGCTGGGGTCCCAGCAACCTGGAGCGCAGCGTCTCAAGCGGTGCTTCGGGATCCTTCATCACCCGGACCAGACGTTTCAAGACTTGAACGCCATGGCCTTCGTGGACGCCTACCAAGCCAGCGGAACGGAGGGGGCCGGTTGGGAGGAGGCTCGTGCTGATGATGGACTCGTCGATACCCGTCATCATGCTGATCTGGATCGCGTCAAGGCTCAGACGGTGAGGCTCTCCCCGCGCAGTGCTGAGGGCATCCATCAGGTCCTCTGCGACCTTTGACACCGTGTAGTCGATGATCAGTTGCAGGATGGCCGTATCCGCGGTGGCAAAGTTCATCTCCTGCGCAAGCTGAACCACGCGCGGATCCAGGAACTGCGCCGGCAGGGGATCGACCTTCCTGGGGCTTCCAAGCTGCTTACCAATTGCGCGCCACATCGCTGGGGAGGGGAGCTTCCGCCCGCGGGGGCTTATCGCGAACTCAATGTCCTCGGCGTCCTCCTCAGTGAGCTCAAAGTCAAAGCCGAAATTACTGTTGAACTCGTCCATCCAGCGCACCAACCCCTTTGCCGCCGTGCTATGGCGGGACACGCTGCTGTATACGTTGGCGGCATAGGCAATTGCGCGCTGCGACTTGAGCTGCAGTACAGAAGTAGAGGGATTACGAGTGCGGCGGGTCATGGGACCTCAGGTCGTCAATAGGTGTGCAAAAGCCACGGCGGCAGACATTGCAGTCGCCTCGTGGCTATCGAGCCGGCCCCTATGGGCAGTTAGCAGAAACAGGCCTTCCGGCGGGGGCTGGCGGTTGTCTTCGTCAGGGTAAACGCGCCGGTGCGACGGCGTGGGCCGCGGCGTCTGAGGGGCGCCGTAGGCTTGTCGATATCCAGTGAAGGAGCCATCGCGTCATGACACGTCGTATAACTTGACATGTCGCATTCGTCAAGCTAGTTCTCTGGACATGATGCAGCTCGAACTCAGCCTCGCGGACCTTTCCAGCGCAACCGGTGTAGAGGCGCGTACAATCCGATCCTGGGTCGCCCAGGGTCTTTTGCCAGCTCCCTTGAGCCGAGGCGCATTAGCGCGATATTCCTCCGACACGCTGCTGCGTATCCAGGCGATCCGGGTCATGCGTGAAGGGTTGGGGATGTCACTGGCAGACATCCGCAGTGAGTTGCTGTCCTCCCCTTCGGAGAGAATTGCGCATTTGGCCCGGCGCGCAGAAAAACTGCCTAGAAACACGTCTGTGGACGCCGAAATATCGAAGGAGAGTGAGGGTAATGCCCTCGAATACATGAAGCGTTTGCGGCTGGCATCGCACCAGGCGACACGATCCAGCTCCAATGTTGCGAACCGGATATCTCAGAGCCCAGGAAGCCGTGGATTTGATGCGCTTGAGGGGCAGTTATCACGAGAGCGGTTAGCGCCTGCCAGAAAAGCACGTGCTGAAGAGTGGCTTCGAATACCCGTCACTCCGGATGTCGAGCTATCTGTTCGGGGGAGTTTCGACAGCGAACGACAAGAAAAACTGCTTCGCTGCGCTGATCTGATACGTGACATACTGGATGGGAGGGATCGATGAGCGATCTCACGGGTGAGCCCACAATGAAACTGAGCGTCAACGTCGGGCTTGATCGCGGCCTTGCGTCCACCCACGGCGGGTCGGTGCGCTACATCGTCGTCGACGTCTCTGCCGAAGGCAACGTTGGGCAAGACAGAGCAATGCAGGCAATCAATCTTGCCCTGGCCATTGATGTCTCTGGCAGCATGCGTGGCGACAGGATCGCTGCGGCGCGGCGGACTGCGATTGCTATCGTTGCGGCCTTGACTGAGCGGGACCGCTTGAGCCTTGTTGCGTTCAATGACACTGCGGTATCGATCCTTGCGCCGTCCATTATGGACGAGGCAGGCCGCGCTGCAGCGCAATCAAGCATTGGCGAACTTGCCGCTCGTGGTGCAACCAATTTGTTTGAAGGCTGGATGCTGGCCGCGGAGGCCGTGGCTCGGGCCATGTACATCGATGGCAGGCGTTCCGGGCGCGTTGTGTTGCTTTCGGACGGTCATGCCAATCAGGGTCTTATTGGCGCACAGGAGATCACCCGTCATGTCGGTGCCTTGCTCGACCGCGGGGTGGTCACGACTGCGATCGGTATTGGGGGCGGCTACGACCAGAGACTGCTGGGCGGTATCGCTGAGTCGGGCGGCGGCGGCCTGCATGATGCCGATACCGCCGAGGAGATCCAGGAGGTTGTGCTCGGTGAATTGCGCGAGGGCCGCGGGACTGTGGTTGAGCGCCTGCGCATATCGCTCGAAATCCCTGCGGGCTTCTCTGCTGAAGTGCTGGGCGCTTGGGGTAACACGATCAATGGGACAACGCTCGAGGTTCTCTGCGGCGGTCTTCAGTTCTCCCAGACCCGGCGGATCGTGATCCGGCTCGTGTGCCCTGCCGGCGAAGTCGGGTCTAGGGTGCCACTGACGATTCGCGCATCGGGGACCGCGATTGCGATTGACGCTTCGCTAGACGCTGAGACGGAAGTCAGTCTCGGGTTCGCGGGACGGATGGAGAATAAAACGCAGCAGGCCCACGTAGGACGGAGCATCGTAGTGGCCCGTGCCTGGCAGTATGACATTGTGCGGCGTGCGATGGAATTGGTGGCCACCGAATCTTCCCGCGCTGCCGAAGGGTATCTCGGCACGGAGCGACCGCGGTTCGAGGCCTATGCCCAGTCCGTTCCTGGCGGTGACGTACTGGTCGAGGATCTTCTGCTCCTGTGGCAGCGGATCGGCGATGGCGTGGACGGTCGCACCAGCAAGTCGCTCTACCTTAGTTCCTACAAGGGTTCCCGTGCCGAGCGTGATCTGCGCCGCCACACAGGTCCGACACTTCGGCAATACCTCAGCGATCGGGACCCGCCAGCAAGCTGAGCCCGGAGAAGCGCCGGCCGGAAGGAGAGAAAAAATTGTAGGCTCTCTCCCTCCTACAACTACCGGAGTTCTGGGGAGCCAACCTGAACATCGGACGCTGGATAGCGCGCGACGCAAGGCTGCGTCGTCCCCTGAAAGAGTTCGGGCGGCTACGGGCGAAAGATGAATGACTACAGACCGGTGCTGAGCCTCCGTAGCGTCTGGCGGCAACAACACGTCAGCAGAAAGATGTGATCAGATCAGATTGCTCGAGGTCTGGATGGAATTACTCTGTGTTGCCTGGCATACAATGTTAGATAGAATGTCAGAATAAGGTGTGTTTTGACGCGGCGCAAGTGCCGCTTGCGTAACTCACGAGACATGAAGTGGTATGTGCGATGACAGAAGAAGACTGGCAGAACAACGAAGAAGACGACCTGGAAGATGAGATCGTAGCCATGATCATGGTTCGTGAGCAAATGCAAGCAGCTCTTGAGGCACTCGAAGTGAAGCTCGACCGAGCGAAGTCCAAGGGTGCCACAACACAGAAGATCGCTGAACTGGAGGCTCAGCATCACGAGCAGGCTTCCGCTTTGGAGGACCTTAGTACCGCGCTGGATCAGCGCGGCATTGAGTTCCTCATTTCATCACACAGTCGACGACAGAATGACTGATTTCGATATGCCCGCCTGACGCGGCAATTGAAATCACGAAAAATAAACGCATAAATGTGGAAGGGCGTTTGCGGTGGCAACAAAGCGGTATCTGACAAAATCTAGATTCAAGATGGCGATTGAGTGCCCAACCAAGCTTTTCTACACAGGCAAGCGTCACACATACGCCGATGCCAGTGTAGAAGACGAGTTTCTTCTCGCGCTCGCGGCAGGAGGCTATCAGGTTGGTGAGTTGGCCAAGCTGATGCATCCCGGTGGGATTGAGGTAAAAGACCGCGACCACCAGATGGCGCTGGAACGCACGAACGAACTCCTGACTTTGGATTCGGTCACGATTTTCGAGGCTGCCATTGCCTTCGAGAATCTCTTTGTCCGAATTGACATTCTCAAAAAGGAGGGCTCGAAAATCGAATTGACTGAAGTTAAATCAAAATCCTATGATCCGGAGGATGATAAGTTCTTCGAGGGAGTCAGGGGCGGGATACAATCCAGTATCCTGCCATATCTGCAGGACATCACTTTTCAGACCTATGTGTTCCGGAATGCATACCCGAATCTTGCCAAAGGTGCGGCAAGCTACCTGATGATGGTCGACAAATCCAAGACGGCCTCGGTCGACCAACTAAATCAGCAATTTCGGGTTTCCAGACAGAATGGCGGCGTCAGTCTTGCTGTGACGGCGAGTGCTGCATCTATCGGTGCGCCCATCCTCACCAAGGTACCGGTGGCGCAATACGTCAACCGAATACTCAGCGAGCCATTGGTGGCACCGGGGCATCGTGGATGTTTTCCTGACGTCGTAAGATCACTAGCAGATGCTTATGTGGCGGACACCTGCCTCCCACCGGTGCTTGGCAGTCACTGCGGCTCCTGCCAGTTCCGGCATAACGGGAAGGACGCGGTAAGTTCCCTTCGCGACGGGCGACAGGAGTGCTGGGCCAACCACGGCGTCTCTGCTGCAGATTTCAACGCGGGTACCGTCCTCGATCTCTGGAACTTCAGGGGAAAGGATAGGCTGATTTCAGCCAGTTGCTTTCTGTTGAATAACGTGTCGGAGGACGACATCAACCGGAAAGAGAAGGATATGGGCCTCTCGCATGGCGAGCGCCAGTGGATGCAGGTCTCGGGGGATTTTTGGGGTCAGGACCGGTTCTACCTTGATCACCGTCTCATGAAGGACGAGATGCAGACGTGGGAGTTCCCTCTGCATTTTATCGACTTTGAGACGACGCGAGTCGCATTGCCGTTTACGCAGGGCCAGCGTCCATTTGGCAATGTGGCATTCCAGTTCAGCCATCATGTGGTGCACTATGATGGGCGGGTGGAACACTGCAATGAATTCCTGAACACAAGCCCTGGCGTCT
>JAIXVI010000187.1 GCA_027483065.1 Planctomycetaceae bacterium | reverse complement strand
CTCGCGAACGAGGCAAAGGAGCGCGGCAAGGAAGGCTACTGCTTCTTCAAGTCGAACCCCGACCGCATCGCAACGAGCGACGAGATCATCGACATGTGGGCCTCGTGGTGCGCGAAGTTCCCGATCCACTCGATCGAAGACGGCCTCGCCGAGAACGACTGGTCCGGCTGGCGCAAACTCACCGAGCGACTTGGAAAGACCACGCAACTCGTCGGCGACGACCTCTTCGTGACGAATCCGAAGTTCCTCGCGAAGGGCATCGAAGAGAAGTGCGCCAACGCGATCCTCGTGAAGGTGAATCAGATCGGCACGCTCAGCGAGACGTTCGCTGCAGTCAACCTCGCGCATAGCAACGGCTACCGTGCAGTGCTTTCGCATCGTTCCGGCGAGACCGAGGATTCGACGATCGCCGACATCGCCGTCGCCACCAACTGCGGCCAGATCAAGACGGGCGCACCGTGCCGCTCGGACCGCACCGCGAAGTACAACCAACTGCTTCGTATCTCGGAAGAACTCGGCGCGAACGGCGTGCTTGGCAAGCGTCGGTGAGTGGAACGAGACGCGAGCGATCTCCATCACACAAGAAAATCCCCGCGGAACGATTCGTTCCGCGGGGTGTGGGAGCGCATCTGCGTTGCATAACGATCAAGGCAGGCAGGGGCCCCAGTTCGAGAGGACTGCGGAGAGATCCGACGGGCCGATGATGCCGTCGTTGTCGACGTCCGCGTCGAAAACTCCGGTCGGCGCTTGTCCCCACTGTGAAATGACCGCAGCGAGATCGATCGCGTCCACTTGTCCATCTTCAGCGATGTCGCCGATGCACACCGCGGAGAAGTACGTGTCGTCCTCGACCGTCGTCGCGCCGCCCATGAGTACACCATTGTTCAGACCGGTCGCGTCGGTTGCTCCGTTCTCGAAGGTGTAACTCGCAACGAGCCCCGGATAGGCGCTCGTCTCACCGGAGTTGATCTGCACGTAACGCGTAGCTTCGATCTGCTGCGCCGTGCGCTCCACAGTCCAAATGCGGAAGTTGTCGACCGACCCGAACAATTGAGAATTGGCGAAGCCCGGCTGCTGACCAACGAGGACGGGGTACGTCGTTGCCTGCATTGGAGCGGTCGAGCCAACGACGGTTCGGATCAGTTCCCCGTTCAGGTAGACCTTCGCAGTTCCCGTCGATTGTTTCCAAGTTCCAGCGACATGCACCCATTCGTTGCGAGGGATGGTGAACCCGTTGGCGCCGTTCACGTCCACCGCTGGACCACCGAGGTCAAACGCGGAGAGGTTCTCGCCGACGCGAGGTGCGAGGCCCCACTGACCGTCGCTCGGGGCCGCTTTCCCGATTCGTCCAAAACTCGACTTGTTGCGGAAGTTCAACCAGTATTCGATTGTCAGTTCGGAGCTCGCCGCGAGCGATGCCGAGTGCGCGACCGTCATGTAATCGCCAACGGCGGAAAGCTGAAGCACTTTGTTGGGTGGCGCTGGCGGAAGCCAGTTGTTGTCGACCGTGATCGCCGTGCCGCCCATCAAAGTACCGTTGTTCACGCCTGTCGAGTCTGCCGCACCGTTCTCGAAGGTGTAGTTCGCGACGAGTCCCGCGTACGCACTCGTCTCGGCGGGCGTGATTTGCTTGAAGCGTGAGGTCTCGATCTGCTGGGCCGAACGCTCGACATTCCAGATACGGAAGTTGTCGACCGATCCGAAGAGTTGAGTGTTTCCAAAGCCGGGCTGCATGCCGATGAGCACTGGATAGTTCGTCACCTGGATCGGCGCGGTTGATCCAACGACGGTTCTGATCAGTTGACCATCGATGTAGACCTTCGCGGTGCCGGTGGATTGTTTCCACGTTGCAGCGACGTGTACCCAGCGCTCGCGCTCGATCGTGAAGCCATTCACATCGAATACATCAACCGCTGGTCCGTTGAGCACGAAACCCGACGCGTTTTGACCAACCGTTGGCCCGAAACCCCACTGGCCGTCGCTTGGGGCGGACTTTGCGATGCGCCCCGAACCCGACGTATTCCGAAAGAGCAACCAGTACTCAACGGTCAACTCGGAACCAGCCGCAAGCGATGCCGAGTGAGGAACGGTCATGTAATCGCCAACGGCCGACAAGGTGAGCACATGATTGTCGGCGGCCACCGCGGGTGTCGCGAGCGCGGTGCCGGCGACGAAAGAGAGCGCACAGAGGGTGGACTTCGGGAGGCGTCCTATCGCAAAAAACATGGGTCGTACTCCGTTGGAAATGGTTGAGGCACGCCGCCGACTTTCTCGTTGATGTCCTCGTTGACGTCCTCGTGGATGCGTTCGGAACGAAGCGCAATCGCGGCAGCCCGAAGAGACGCGACAACCAAACTCAATCCTGACATCGATCGGCTACCACCAACGTCCGGCGATCGGTCCGTGTTGTGCACCCATCCAGCCCGCCTCCACCTGACGGCCGAGAACCGACTCCACACCCTCGATCCGTTTGACGTCGATACGCAGTGCATCAAACAGCCCGCGCGCCGTCTCAGGCCCCTCGAGGTAGCCAACAGCCGCGGCGATCCAGAGGCGGGTGTTGAGGGTGAGTCGGTGATCTGCGCCGTGTACAGCGGTCAGATCTGCCTGCAGCGCTTGTCCCTCGGCCACCGCGCGCCTCCAGATCAATCGAAGTTGGTCTTGGTCGTACACCGGAAGGCCACGCTTCTGTTCCAAGCACGATTCGACCGCAGCCGCGCATTGAAATCCAAGCAGGCGCGCGCGGGCCGAGAGAATGAGTGGATGGAGCGCGCCGAGTGCCGTGGTCGCTCGCTCGAGGACAGGCGGATACTCAGCGAGTAAGTCCTCGAAGTTGTTCAATTCGGCGCGCCGAAAGTAGAACGACCATTTCACTTGTTCGCGATCGTCGAGTTGCTCGACGGCTTCCGCCAACTCCGCTCCGAGCGCCCTGTGATTCATGCCCTCCGGCCAGACCAACTCCCGACCCCACAGGCGAACCTTGCACCGAATCGCCGCGCGATCTGTGGGCAGCGCGACCTCGTCAAATGCACGCAGCGCCTCTTGCCACGACGCAACAGCCTCATTGCCAAGATCAGTAGCTGAGACGGGTGCATCACGCAGGACCGAGGCTCGCAGCAACGCGTCGCCGCGCACGGCGTACAGCCGCCCACGCGCGAGTGTGAAATCGCGCGCAATCTCTTCCGAAGCATTGCTCGCGGCGCCTTGCAGCCGTGTAAGTGCAGCGTTCACGATGTCGAGGGCTTGTGCTGGAGCTTCGACGGAGATGTAAGCGTCACCAAGAACCGCGGCGATTTCTGCGGCGGCAACCGCGTCGACCTGTGCATCTTTCTGCGCGTCGGTTTGCGCGTCGTCACGTTGCTGCCGTTCAACCGTCGCATCGAGGAGTTCGACGATGAGTTGGCGATCGCGGCCGCGCGCAACGGCAGGATCGATGCCAGCGAGCACATCGCGCAGTGCCTCCACAACCTCCGTGGATCGTCTCGCTTGAAGCTCTGCGCGAGCGCGCTCACGTTGTGCAGATGATGCCTGTAGGAGCGCCGCAACAGTTGTCGCGGTGATGGAGAGCACCGCGATCGAGACGATGGTGACGAGCACTTGATGGCGTCGTACGAACGAAGCCATGCGCGCGACGCGTCCTGCGGAGCGGGCCGTGATTGGCTCCGATGCAACCCAACGGCGAAGGTCCGCGGCAAGCGCATCGGCAGACTGGTAACGCTGGTCGGGTCGAAACGCCGTTGCCTTGGCGACAATGGCGTCAAGGTCGCCGTGGAGTCGTCGTGCGAGTGACTCGATCGTGAGTCCGCCGCGGGCCCGCGCGAGAGCGACCATACGTTCGGGCTCCGATTTCGCGGCTTCGAGCAATGTGCGCGAGAGGTTTCGCGGAGGTGGGGCATCGGCCGTTGCTTGGGTGGTTGGTCGACATCCAGCGAGAAGCTCGGCGAGAATCACTCCGAGTGCGAATACATCCGACCGCGTGTCGGCGCGCGATTGCTCGGCCTTCTCACGCTCGGCACTTCCGCGCTCGGGCGCTGATTGTTCAGACGCCAATTGCTCCGGCCCCATGTACGCGGGCGTCCCCAGTCGGTGGAGATCGATGGTGCGGGTGACGCCATCCGTCGCATCGACCGCCTTTGCGATGCCGAAGTCGATCACCTTGGGAG
>JAIXVI010000092.1 GCA_027483065.1 Planctomycetaceae bacterium | reverse complement strand
GTCCAGTCCGTCCACCCCTCACCGCTCGTCCATTCCCAGCAGCAGGCGAGATCTGCGGGGTTTGGTTGAAAGCCACCAATAGCGGTCGAAGCTTCGGCAGCTGAACCACACGTCCACAGGCCAACGATACTTCGCGCGAACACTTCTTCGGCTTCAGATCGGATACTCGCGAGATAGCCACCTGCATAGACGGCGGCGTCGCGGGCATCGCTCCACGATGTGAAACTTCCCTGCGGCTTCCACTGATACCAATGCCCATTCCCACCATCCTCGACGCGCCACTGCACGGCGTCTTGGGCATGCGCAGGCGCCGCAACGCCACCGATCACACCCGACGCGATAGCACCGGCGACAACACCGCTTACGACAGACTTGCGCATCTCACGATCTCCTCGAGGTGGGGACCCGCTCATACCCGCGAACGACTCGCGGGCGCGGAGAGATCCATCCGAAGCGAAGTCATGTGGAAGATTTTGCAAGAAGTACGGTGAAAGGCCGAGCGCGGCGGCGGTGCAGGCGAGGAAGGCGAGGGTGGGAGTTCGCTGGCGATGGCCGAGCAGCGCGGATCGCGATGAACGCGAACCCCGGGTGGCCATGAACCCGTCGGCCTGCGACATGAGCGATTGTGGGTGCGGCAGCGCGAGCAGGCGCGCAAGGCAGTCGAGTTCGGCGTCTGTTGGCGGTCGGCTGCGAACAGCGCGGCGAGGTGCGCCGCGCGCGAGGCGCGAAAAACTGTGAGTCGACGCGCCGTCGAACCGCGCCTCCTCAATCCACGCGATGCGTGGCAGCGCGGGGGCGGCTGCCAAAGGACGCGCGCGAATCTCGTCGGCTGGGCGAGTCACGGTTCGAGCCTCGGCACGGATCAGTCTCGCGCGCTTGGAATGCGCGTTGGTTGATTCGGGTCGGCTCCGTCTCCAGTCGCCTCATCCGGCAACGTCGCGGCCTCTTCGAGCGCGTTCAGCTTCCAACCGGGCAACTTGTACTCCCAGCCTGCGTGCTTCGCGGCGAACGCCTTCCAATCGGGGATGTACGGGTCACCCGGGTACTTCTTCTTCGCGTTGATCTCGTCGGCGCTCGGTGCGCCTTCCTTCGGCGCAGCCTCGAAGGAAATCCACACCGCGCTCGGGTCGCTCGCGTCGCGCACGGCGTTCACCTTGAGCGTGCCGCGGACCATATCGAAGGTCGCGCTGAGCGCCGGGTCGGGCGCGCCGCCTTTCGCGCGACGGACGTCGTCGAGTTCGAGCCGCGAGAGCCAGTTCGGAAGCGTGCGCGTGGCGACTTCCTTGCGCGCGTCGGTCCACTGCACGGTGCCCGGCGCAGCCAGCGGCGTTGCGTTCTCAGCCGCCGCGTACGTCACGCGACCGTCCGCGCCTTCGGTTCCCACGAGCGTGAGCCCGTTGAACGTGACGCCGCGCACTTCGCCATCGGGAATCGCGAGAAGTTCGGCTTCGACCCAGCGTCGCGGATCGATGTCGACAAGCACCGAGCCGAGGACGCGCCAGCATTGGTCTTCGCTGAAACGTCGGACAAACTGCGCGCGCGGATTCGCGCGTTCCTCGCCGAGGACGACGTCGATGACTGGCGCCGCCGCCGATCCCGCTTCCGCCGAGTCCGGATTCGACGTGTACAGCCGCACGCGCGCCCCGCGGCCTGAACTGTCAGGCGTTTCCGCGGTCCACGCGAGGCCGAGTTCGCCGTGCCGTTCTTTCTTCGCAGTCATACGATCGTCGATCTTGAGGCTCGTGAGCCCGGCGACGAGACCCTTCACTTCCTCGAAGCGCACGGGGTAGCCGTCGCTCGTGACGAGGATCCAGCCGTCGCCTTCCTTGCGCAGTTCGCGGCGAGTCGTCTCGCCAGCGCCGCCGCGCTCGAGTTCGATGCGAACGACCTTCGGCGCAACTTCGGCGACCTGCGGCAGAAACGGCTCGCCGCGGGCGATTTCCGACGACTTCGAGCCGCCCTTTGAGAGCGCGAGATACGCGCCGCCGACGCTGATGACGGCGAGCGCAACGATGACAGCAAGCTGCTTCGACTTCATGACTTCGCACCTCCGCGCTGGCGGCTGTAGCGCACCGAGATCCACATCGTCGCGATGAATGCGACGACAAGCGGCCACGCGACGACGTTCAGCACCATGAGCGCGGTGCCGGTCTTCTCGATGTCGGCGCGCAGCGAGCGCTGCACTTCGCGGAGTTTCTTGCGCGCGTCGATCTGCGTCGACTCGAGCTTCTTGAGTTCTTCGACTTGTTCAGGCGTGAGGACAAGCATGCCGCTCGCATCGACGCCCGCGCCGGCGCCGCCGCGCTCACGCTGCAGTTCGTTGATGCGCATCTCCGACTTCTTGATCTCGTCCTCGAGTTGCTGCTCTTCGACGAGGTATCGGCTTTCGGCGTCCTTGCGGAGCTGCTCGACGCGATCGAAGGGCCGCTGGTAGCGCCCGCGCGATTTGAGTCCCGACAGCATGCGATCGCCGGTCGCCTGCTCAAGCGCGTTGAAGACGAAGAGGCCGTTGTCGGCGATTTGCTTCGCTTCGCCCGACTGCGGATCGACCGAGAGCCACGTCGTGTCGTCCATCACCATGTCGGCGTCGGCGACGAGAAGAATGTTCGCGTTGCCCTTCGCGCGCGTGGGGGCTGCGCCGTCGCCGGTCGCGGTCGGATATGCGCTCTCGATCTCGCCCTTGATGCGCACGGCGATCGCGACGGGCGTACCGAGGCTCTTGAAGTCGCGCACGAGGCGATCGACTTCGCCGAAGAAGCCGAGCTTCAGCGTCTGAATCATCTGCACGTCTTTCGTGCTTGAGATGACGGGCTCGACTGTTGTTGTGGCGGCTGGCGACTTCACGATCGCGCCTGCACCCTTCAAGTTCATCTGCGCGAGCGGCGCAGTCACAGGGTCTTCCGCGTTCAGCGCTTCTTTGCGCATCGAGAGCCACGCGGGGTGCGACATCTCCATGACTTGCCCGCCTTGCGTGCGGTACATGATGCGCGTCGCGTAGCCCAAGTCAGCGACGGCGTTTTCTTTGTCGATGTTGACTCCCCATTGCGCCAGCAGTGGGCCGAGGTCGTAGGTGGTGCCTGCGCCGGTCGAACCGAAATCCATGTTGCGCGCTTCGGGATCGGCCTCGCACCACGGATCGGCGAAGATCACGAGCGGCTTCCCGGACACGGCCCACGCATCGATCGTTTTGAGCGCATCTTCCGAAAGCATGCGCGGTTGGATGACGACAAGCGCCGTTGCATCGGGCGGAATCTCGGGCTTTGTTTTGTCGAGCCGCTTCACGTCGTAGAGGAGATCGAGTTGCTGGAAGAGAATGTTCTTCCCGCCCTGTGCCATTGGATTGCGCGGGTTGAAAGGCTTCTCTTCAGGAATCGTCGAGAGCACGGCGACCACCGACTTCTTGTCGCGGCCGACCGAAAGAATGCGCCGCGCGATCTCGTATTCGAGGAACGCTTCTTGTGCTGGGTCGAGGAACGGAATCGACTCGACCTTGTCGGTTGGTCCGCGCACCGCGAGGCCAAACATGAGAACGCGACCCGTCGTATCGAGCGTCTTCGGCGCGATGCCCGCGGCGCGCGCCATGTCTTCGGTTTCGCTGAAGGGCTCGGGATCGATCACGCGCAGGTCGAGCATGCCGCCGCTCGAACCCGCGATTTCCTCGAGGAATTCCTGCACGCGCTGCGCGTACGCGCGCACGCTGGGGAGGTCGGCGCCCTGCTCGCGCGTCCAGTAGAAGTCGAGCTTGACTGGCTCGGGCAACGAACGAATGAGCTCGTTCACGCCCGGCGAAATCGTGTAGAGCTTCTCCTCGGTCACATCGATGCGCGCACCGCGCAGGACGAACCACGCGGCGGTATTCGTCGCGACGAGTGCGACGAGGATGCCGACGGTTGCAAGCAGTGTGGAGCGTCGCTTGTCAGAAACTGCCATGGTGAGATTCCTTCTGCGAACGGTCGTTTAGGGTCTGTCTGACGGATCACCGAAGCCCAAAGATTCGCGCGGCGCCAGGCTGGCAAGGAGGCAAGACGAAGCTGTATCCGCAGCGATACAGCGAGTCGAAGCCGACACAGCCGGCCGGGATGTCGCGTGGATCGACGGCCGGGGATCCATCAGACAGAGCCTAGTCCGACTTCTTCCAATCGATCGCGAAGACGTTGAGTACGAGGAATGCGGCCATCACAAGCACGAAGTAGAGAACGTCGCGGAGATCGATCACGCCGCGCATCATCGATTCGTAATGCGTGAGTGCGCTCGTCGATGCGAGGCCTTCGACCGCGCCGCGCGGAGCCCAGCCACGAATGAAGTCAAGAACCGCTGGGAAACCCGCGAGAAGCAGCACGAAACACGCAACTGCGCAGAGAACAAATGCGATGACTTGGTTCTTCGTGAGCGCCGAAAGAAACGCGCCGACCGCGAGGAACGCGCCCGCGAGAAGCGCGCTTGCGAGATACGCGACGAAGATCGTGCCGTGGTCGGGGTTCCCGAGCCATGACACGGTGATCCACATCGGGAAGGTGAGAGAGAGCGCAACCGTGGTGAACGCCCACGCCGCGAGAAACTTGCCGATCACGAGATCAGCCGCGCCGAAGGGGAGTGTCATGATGAGTTCGATCGTGCCTGTGCGGCGTTCTTCGGCCCAGAGTCGCATCGAGACCGCGGGCACGAGGAACACATAGAGCCACGGATGAAACTGGAAGAACGGGCGCAGATCCGCTTGGTTGCGCTCGTAGAAGCCGCCGATGTTGAACGCGAAGAGGCCTGCCAAGAAGAGGAAGATGACGAGGAAGACGGCAGCGAGTGGCGTTTGGAAGTACGAGCGGAACTCGCGTCGGAACACCACTGTGATACGCGCGAGGGCGCTGAGTGCGAGGGCGCTGCGCGGTTGTGCACTTGTTGTGCTCATCGGCGCCCTCCCTTCGTGCGTGCGGCGGCGGCATCGGCGACGTCACCGGTCGTCATCGCGCGGAACGCTGCATCCATGCGGTTCTTCGTCACGTCGCGCGGCGCGCGCGCTTCCATTTCCGCAGGAGTTCCGTCGAACACGATTCCTCCCTTGTTGATGACAACAGCGCGCGTGCACACGGCTTCGACCTCTTCGAGAATGTGCGTCGAGAGCACAATCGCGCGATCGCCGCCGAGTTCCTTGATAAGTTCGCGCACCTCGAACTTCTGGTTCGGGTCGAGGCCGTCGGTTGGTTCGTCGAGAATGAGAATGCCGGGATCATGCAGCAGCGCCTGCGCGAGGCCTGTGCGGCGTTTGTAGCCCTTCGAGAGCGTTTCGAATGCTTGTCGGCGCACGCCTTGCAAATTCACGCGGCCAATCGCGCGTTCGACGCGATCCTTCGCGTCGCGGCCGCTGAATCCGCGCGCGGCGGCGATGAACGCGAGGAACTCTTCGACCGTCATGTCGGGATACGCGGGCGCACCTTCAGGGAGATATCCAAACGTGCGCTTCGCCGCGATCGGGTCTTCGGCGATGTCGATGCCCTCGAGCTTCACGCGTCCACTGGAAGGCTCGAGAAAGCCCGTGATCATGCGCATCGTGGTCGACTTGCCTGCGCCGTTTGGCCCGAGAAATCCAAGCACTTGGCCCGCGGGTACTTCGAGGTCGATCCCGCGCACGGCATGAATGTGACCGAAGCGCTTCTCGAGTTTCACAGCCTCGATGCGCGGAGCTTTTCTATCCGTGTGACTCGCCATAAATCTCGTCTCCATCGGCCGCCGGACGAAACGCAGGCGGGTGCCCGCGATCCTTTCACCGAAACCCGCAACGTGGCGCGATCCTACCTTCTGCGAACGCGTTCGGTTGCGGACGGCGATTTGTCATCCGTTCGCGCACGCATCACGCGGGGGCTGCTGCATCGATGAACGACCTTCGCGACGGAACGCGTCATCGCGCGAACGGCCGCCAAAGTGCGCGCGCGCCGATGATCCAGCCGAGGAAGCCGATCGCGAAGAGGACGATGAGCGGCACGATCTGTTCACCAACCGACGTGTCACGCCAGAACGGGCCTTCAATCGCGGCGACCGCCCAGCGGAACGGGCTGCCGTAACTCAGCGTGCGCAGGAACGGCGGCATAAAGAAGAGCGGAATCGTGCCGCCGCCGATCAAAGCGAGAATCAGGATCGCGCCGCGGCCTGCACCGTTTGCTTCTGCCTCGGTGCGACAGAACGCGGCGAGCGCCATCGCAAGTCCGGCGAATGCGAACGACGCGGCGAACGCGGCGATGACAAGCATTGCGGGCTGTGCGACGCTCGAGCCAAAGAAGATGATCGCGACGGCAAAAACCAGCGTTTGCACGAGCAGCCCCGCAACGAGACACGCGATGGCTTTCCCTGAGATCAAGTGAAATGCGGTGATCGGTGCGAGGCGCAATCGATCGAGTGTGCCACGCGCGCGCTCGGTCACGAGGCTCGACGCAAACGCGCCGAAACAACCAGCGAGCCCCCACACGATTCCCTGCGGAAATGTCACGTCGAACGAAGCGCGCGGTCGCCCCGCGCGTGGCGCGAGTTCTTCGACCTTCACGCGAATGGGCGTGAAATCGGCGGTGTTTCCTGCGGCGTTGTTCGCACCGCCACCGCCGCCGCTCGCATTTGCACTCGCGTCTTCGTCGCCGATCGACGATGTGAAACTCTCCGCAGCGGTGATCATGCCCGCGCCCAAGAGTTTCTGTGTCGGCGACATGCCGCGCGCGCTCGCGATCGAACTGCGTGCAGCGCTGAACGCGCGCGACATCTCCGTGGGATTGGCAAAGAGCTTCGGAAACTGCCGAAACGCAAGCTCGTTGAGTTTGCCTTGGATGAGGCCAGCTTCGGCGCGGCGTGATGGATCGACGACGGCATCGATCGCAATACCTTGCCCTGAAAAGAGGCCTTCGAGGCCGGAATCAAGCGATTTCGGCAAGATCACGGCCGCAGTCACTTTGCCTGCGCGCACCGCGTCGGCCGCGGCGTCGCGGGTGGGAAATGCTGTTGTTTCGAAGGCGGCGTCGTTCGCGAGATCTTCTTCGATTCCGAGTGCAAGCACGGACTCGCTCTCGCGCACCACTGCGAGTTCGAGTTTGCTTCCGCTGTTGCTTCCGCCGCCGAAGACGAATCCAAAGAGAATCGCGATGACGACTGGGAAAACAAACGTGAAAAAGACATCACCCTTGTCTCGTAGGAGTAAGCGCAAGTCTTTGCGGGCAATGGCGAAAATCGCCCTCATTCGCGCAGGCTCCTTCCGGTGAGCGAGAGGAACACAGTCTCAAGATCGGGCCGTTCGATGCGAAGTCCTGTCACCTCGCGACCGACTTCGCCGCGCTCGCGATCAGAGTTCGCACGCGCAAACTGTCGCGCAACTTCGGCAACAGGATCGGCAGTGAAAATGCGTTCTTCAGCGCCGTCGCGCTCGATGGTCACAGCCGATTGTCCGCCGTGTCGCGCCACGAGTTCGGCAACAGTGCCGACATCAAGCATGCGACCATGATCGACGATGCCCACGCGGTCGCAGATTTTCGCGGCTTCCTCCATGTAATGCGTGGTGTAGAGAACGGTTTTGCCCTCTCCCGCGAGGCGTCGCACGAGTTCGAGAATGCGGTTCCGCGACTGCGGGTCAACGCCCGCGGTTGGCTCGTCGAGCAACACAAGTTTCGGATCATGAACGAGCGCCGCCGCGAGATTGAGACGGCGCTTCATGCCACCAGAAAATGTTGCGACGCGATCGTTCGCGCGGGCGTCGAGTTCGACGAGTGCAAGCAGTTCATCGACGCGCACGCGCGCATTCGAAACGCCGTAAAGATCGGCGAAGAAGCGCAAATTCTCGCGCGCCGTGAGTTCGGCGTAGAGCGTGATCTCCTGCGGCGCGAGGCCGAGATGCATGCGCACCTTTGGATTCGAAGGTGAACCCAAGCCAAGAAGGTCCACGCTTCCAGCGTCTGGTGCGAGCAGTCCGGTCGCGATCGCGATCGTCGTCGACTTGCCCGCGCCATTCGGTCCGAGCAAACCGAAAACTTCCCCGGTGCGCACTTCAAGAGACAGGCCATCGACAGCGATGGTCGAACCGAAGCGGCGGCGGATGTCGCGGAGTGCAAGCACGGATCGCGAAGAGTAGTGGACGCGGGCGATGCGTGGAAGTCCACGCGCCGAAGTGATGTGAACTCGCGGCAAGAAAGTCACGCGAAGGTTGCGGGAAAGTTGCGGGAGAGTCGTGAGACGGTCGCGAGCAGATTCTGAGTTCGTCAGGGCTTCTTTGCTGCGTCTTCGCCGGCATCGCTTTCACAGCAGCCGCGATTCAAGCGTTTTTCCGCATCTTCGAGCATGTTTGCAAGAACGTCGACGGCGCCGCGCTTCTCAAGAAACTCCGCGAAATGCTTCAGCGC
>JAIXVI010000166.1 GCA_027483065.1 Planctomycetaceae bacterium | reverse complement strand
TCAATCGGATTGGATAGATCGAGCGGGCGGGAAGGAGGAAATGAAACATGGCGCGTGCGTTTATTGCGTCGGCATTCCGTTGCGAAGCCGCGTGTCTTTGATCGGATTCGTGTGAAGAGATCCAATGTCGCGCGTTGGTCGATTGCGTAGCCGAGTGCGGCGCAGGGCCTGTGGTTCGTGGACGCGAACGCCACAAGTCGCCTCGCAAGCACGCGTTGTGCAGCGCGATCGAAAGAATTGCGAACATGAATCAGCCTCTTCTCGTCACGCGCGCAGTAGACTCGCGGTATGAACGCCCGCGCTGCGACTGCTTACAGATCCTTCATCATCTCTTTGCGCCGCGTCGGCAGCACCAACACGCGATACGTGTGGCTCGCCTGCGCCATTCTTGCAAGCGTGTGCGCGCAGGTATTCGCGGCCGATTCGCTCCATCCGACGACTGAGTCGCGAACGACCTTTGGAAACATGCGTGATGAAATCGACGGTGCACGCGCGCGAATCGCAGCGCAAGTGGCGCAGTACCACGATCCGGTTGGTCCGCGCACGTGGATCGACGGCGCGCGCCTCTGGTACGTCGAATCATCGCGCGATGGCGCGCGGCGCTGGTGGCTTTGCGATGCAACGAAGAGTGGTGCTGAAGCGCGCGTACCGCTCTTCGATCACGGGGCTGTGGCTGCGCTTCTCGGGGTGGAGGCTGCTCGACTTCCCGTGCGCGGCGTGAGCGTTGCGAATGACCGTGTGGCCATTGCGCTCGAAGGGCGCGAACAACCTGTTGTTTGCGCGCTTGGTGGAGCGATCGTGGCTGTAAGTGATCCGACGGCGCGGGCGCTTCTCGAAACTTCACTCAAGCCAGGCAAGCGACGGAGTCGTAGCCAAGGTGCGTCGGTGCATCTCACCTTCGAGAATCGTCTCGACGAAGCTGTTGAGATTTTCTGGATCGATCGCGCCAACGCCGAGCGTTCGTATGGCCGCATTGAAGCGAGGGATTCGCGGCGCCAGCAGACCTTTGGAGGTCATGCGTGGTTTGTGCGCACGGTGTCGGGTCGTGAACTCGGCCACGCGATGGCGAACGATCTCGACCGCGTGATTGTCATCGGCGATGCGCCGCCTGCGGAGCCTGAACCCATCGATACGCAGGATGGCCAACGCGAGACACAGTCCGAGGCCGACCTTCGTGTACCTCACGCTGAGAGGGCAGGAAGCGATACGCCCGTTGATGTGATTCCGACATATGAAGTTCGTGCGGAACGTGGCACGTTGCAGTTTGTCGATGGCGCAGGACGCACGTTCTTTCAAGCAGAAGGCCCTGACGCCTCGCGTCGCGAAGCCAATAGTTTTACGGGGGGATTTTGGGTTTCGCCAACGCGCGATGCAGTCTTTGCGATGCGCGTCGATCGGCCCGAACAGCGACGCGTGACGATCGTCGAGTCGATACCGAAAGAGCAGTTGCAACCTCGGGTTCGATCGTTCGACTACGTCAAGCCAGGCGACCCGATCGATACGGCGATCCCGCATCTCTTCCGCGTGGAACTCGACGCAAGCGGCGCGCTTGTTGCACGCGAAGTTCCGCTCGACCGCGCGCTCTTCGCAACTCCGTGGTCGATCGATCGCGTGCGCATGCTGCCGAATGGTCGCGAGGTTGCGTTCCTCTACAACCAACGTGGGCATCAAGTGGTGCGCCTTGTTGCGATCGATCTTGCAACTGGCGCCGCCCGCACGATCGCGGAGGAGTCGTCTGCGACGTTCGTCGATTGGACGAACAAGATTTGGATGCACTGGTTCGACGCGTCGGGCGAATTGTTGTGGATGACTGAAAAGAGCGGTTGGAATCACATTGAACTCATCGATGTCGCGACGGGCGCTGTGAAGCGTCGAGTGACGGAAGGCGCGTGGAATGTGCGGCGCGTTGTGCACGTCGATGAACGTGCGCGCATGATCGATCTCGCATTGATGGGACGCGACTCTTCGGAAGATCCGTATCACGTACATCACGCGCGCGTTTCGCTTGATGCAGGCGAAGTGGTCATGCAGACCGCTGGAAACGGCACCAGTCGAGTGGAGTTCTCGCCTGATCGATCAGCGCTCGTTTCGGTGCGCGCCCGCGCCGATGCGCCGCCGATCTATGAACTGCGCCGCGCGCAGGATGGTGCGCTTGTCGTTGAACTCGGGCGCGCCGACGACAGTGCGATGCGCGCCGCGGGTTGGATCGCGCCTGAACCGTTCGTCGCGAAAGGTCGTGACGGCGTGACCGACATTTGGGGCGTCGTCTATCGCCCGACTGGCTATCACCCATCGCGAAGGTACCCGGTCATCGAGAACATCTACGCGGGTCCGCATGGACACCATGTGCCGAAGTGGTTTGAACTCGGCGGGCGCTCACGTGAGTACGCCGAACTCGGCGCGATCGTCGTACAGATTGACGGCATGGGCACGAATTGGCGCGGTAAGGCATTCCATGATGTCTGCTGGAAGAACTTGAAAGACGCGGGATTTCTCGATCGTATTGCGTGGATGCGCGCACTCGCGGCGCGCGACACTGCGATGGATCTTTCGCGCGTCGGAATCTTCGGCGGCAGCGCGGGCGGACAGAACGCGATGCGCGCTGTTCTTGATCATGCCGATTTCTACGACGTCGCCGTGGCCGATTGTGGATGCCACGACAATCGCATGGACAAGATTTGGTGGAACGAGCAGTGGATGGGTTGGCCTGTCGACGAGAGTTACGTGAAGAGTTCGAACATGGAAGATGCCGCGAAACTCGGCGGGAAGCTCATGTTGGTTGTCGGCGCACTGGATGACAACGTGGACCCTGCGACGACGATGCAGGTTGCCCAGCGCTTGATCGATGCGGGGAAAGACTTTGAATTGCTCGTGATGCCAGACGCGGGGCACGGCGCGGCGGAATTGCCCTACAGCAACGCGCGCCGCGCGCAGTTCTTGTTTGAGGCGCTTCGCGCAGAATGATGGCGCGGTACGCTTTCCGCATGCTGCTTTCGAATTCGTGCAAGGTTTCGGTTGTGGTCGTTCACGCGTTTATGCGCGTCTTTGCGGCGTTTGCGATGTTTCTCGTCGGGGGTTCCGCCGCACTCGCGCAGGGTGTGCCCGCGTCAACGCAAGCGACGAAGCCGACAAGTTCGCCAACGGGTGCCGCTGCAAACACCACCACGCGTCGCCCAAACATTCTCTTCATCATGTCAGACGATCACGGGAAGCAGGCGATTTCGTGCTACGGCGCGACAGCTGCGCCCGGCCTCGTGTCAACGCCGGGTATCGATCGCATCGCGCGCGAAGGTATGCGCTTTGATCGCGCGAGTGTGACGAATGCAATTTGTGGCCCATCTCGCGCAGTGATGCTGACAGGGAAGCACAGTCATCTCAATGGTTTCGCAACCAACGATCAGAAGTTTGACGGCACGCAGCAGACATTTCCGAAGTTGTTGCAAGCCGCGGGATATCGCACCGAAGTCATCGGAAAGTGGCATCTAGAAAGCGATCCGACGGGCTTCGATCACTGGGATGTCCTCGTCGGGCAGGGCGACTACTGGAATCCGACGTTCATCGTTGATGGCACGCGCACGAAACGTGACGGGCATGCAACCGACATCATTCATGCGAACGCGCTCGAGCGATTGCGTGCGCTCGCGCCCGCAGCGAAGGATGGCAAGCCGTTCGCGATGCTTGTTCATCACAAAGCACCGCACCGCAACTGGATGCCGACGGCGCGACATCTGAACCTCTTCAAAGACGACGAGATTCCGCTTCCCGCGACGTTCTTCGATCGTTACGAAGGTCGCAGTCGTGCGAGTTCGATGCAGACGATGCAAGTCGACCGCGATCTCGCGTGGGAGTACGACCTGAAAGTGCCCGCGCGCGAGCTCTTTCCCGATCGCAAACTCGACGGACTTGATTCGTGGATGCAGCGCGAAATCGAGCGGATTCCCGGCGAAATCCAGCGCGCGATCGTGGAGGCATATCGCGATGAAAATCGGAAACTCATTGAGCGCTACTCGCGCATGAAGCCGAAGTCGCTCGCGGAATGGCGATTCCAGCGATACGCGAAGGACTACTTGCGCACCGCGCAAGGCGTCGACGACTCGGTCGGCGGCATCCTCGAAGAACTCGACCGACTCGGGCTCGCGGACAACACGATCGTCGTCTACACAAGCGATCAAGGCTGGTTCCTCGGCGAGCACGGCTGGTTCGACAAGCGTTGGATGTACGAAGAGAGTTTCCGCATGCCGCTTGTCGTGCGTTGGCCGGGCCAGATTCCCGCAGCGTCGACGTCGGACGCGTTGGTGCAGAACCTTGATTTCGCGCCGACCTTCCTCGCGGCGGCGGGCGTGTCGGTTCCCGCCGATATGCAGGGGAAGAGCATGCTGCCGCTCCTCGCGGCAGGCGGCGCGACCGACAAGCCGTTCCGCGACGCGGTCTACTACCGCTTCGAAGAGTCGAAGGGTTCGCATACGGTGCCGCGTCATGAGGGTGTGGCAACCGATCGCTGGAAGTTGATTCGATTCCTCGATCTGATCGATCCGGCGACCGGCGAGCGAACCCTCGAACTCTACGACCTTGCCGCAGATCCCGACGAACTTCGAAGCCTCGCCGGTGACCCGAAGCACGCGGAGACGCTTCGGGTGATGACGCAGAAACTCGAGGCGCTCCGCGCGCAGTACCAAGTCGACGTCCCGCGTGCGGGAAATTCAACTTCGGCCCCCGCGACCCCTTGAACTCATTTCCGGCGGCTCTACCCTCGCCGCCTCGTCGACAGAGAATCGAAACCTGAGCACTGGACGCGCACGGTCGCGCGTCTCCTCGTGTTTCACGCGTGGTCCGCGCTGTCGGCGGCGCAGGGAGGCGTCATGTCGGAGCAACGTCTGGGGATCGTTTCGCGGATTGGTCGGTGGATCGCAACGCCTGGTGCAGGGATCTTCTTGCTCGGTGCGACGCTCGCATTCGCGGTGCTTGGCGCGAGCGATCAAGTTGGTCGTGCGGTGCGCACGATGAAACAGGACAACGTGATTCGCGTGAAAGGCGTTTCGGAACTCGACATCACGAGTGATCGTGCGGTCTGGTGGGGCACGGTGCGTGCGCGCGCGGCGACGCTTCCTGCGGCGTACGACGAACTCGCGAAGGCGACCGATGCGCTCAAGGCCTTCGTCGTTTCGAAGGGGATTCCTGCCGACTCGGTCACCGTTGCGAGTGTTGATATCTCGCGCGAAATGAAGCGCGATGAGAAGGGCAACCCGACGAACGAAGTGGAACGATTCGCGCTGCGGCAGCGACTTGGATTTGCATCTTCCAACGTGCAAGTTGTGCGCGAGATTTCAAACGGCGCGACGGCGCTCATCAAGCAAGGTGTTGAAGTCGAGAGCGATGCACCGACGTACACCGTGAGCACGCTTGAGAAGACAAAACTTGAGTTGTTGGAGAAGGCGACCGCGAATGCCTACGAACGCGCGCAAGTCCTTGCGCGTGGCTCAGGGAGCACCGTCGGTGGCCTCGTCAGCGCATCGCAAGGCGTCTATCAAATCGTGGCGCGCGGCTCGACCGATTCGAGCGATTACGGCGAATACAACACGACCGCGATCGACAAGACAGCGCGTGTGGTGGTCACGCTTGAGTATGCAGTTAAGTGAATATGCCTTTCAGTGAATATGCCGGCATGCACATATGCCATCAAGTGCATACGCCGTGAAGGAGCGCGGGCGCGCGCAACCACGGCGTGCGAGGATCACTTGCCCCACGCGTCGAGGACGCGCGCAAGATCAGAGGCGCCGACGAGTCCGTCGCCATCGAAGTCCGCAGCGCAACGGCTTGTCGCTGGATCGGGATC
>JAIXVI010000037.1 GCA_027483065.1 Planctomycetaceae bacterium | reverse complement strand
GCCCGCTGCTCGTCGGTCAACATCGCATCGATCTCTTCGGGCTTGACCAATCGCACGCGGCCCTCGCGGAGCATTTCTTGGAGTTGCTCCTTTTCAGCGGGCGTATCAACGAATCCCATCGCGCGCCCGGTTGGCTCCGGAGCGGAGGACGGTCACAGGAAGTACCCAAGCCCAAGTGCAACGATCGCAACAGCGATCAGCATCGCGACGCGGGTGCGAACGGTGAGTTCAGCCATAAAGCGGTGTGTCCTCTTTGCGGAAGTTCAAACGGCGCGACGCGGCCTGACGGCTCACCTCGCGTGGCTCACATCAGCGAAACAGTGGCGGCTGCGATGGTGAGGTCGGCTTTGTCGCGGGCGGAGTCGTCACTGGTGGCTTCGTCGCAGGCGGAGTCGCGACTGGCGGCTTGGTCGCCGGAGGTGTCGTCGAAGGTGGCGTCGCGGTCGGCTTTCCAGTTGGAAGCGGCGGACGCGGCGGGTTCGCCGGCGTCGCTTCTGTGGGCTTTGTGCCGGGCTTTTGGCGGAACGACGGCGGCTTTGGCGCCGAAATGGGTCGGCCCGGCTCATTCTTCCCTGGTGTCGAGCGGAACGCGGGCGGCTTGGGCGCCTCAATAGGTCGACCTGGCTCGTTCTTGCCGGGCGTCGAGCCAAATCCCGGCGGCTTCGGCGCTTTGATCGGATCGCTTGGTTGCCGACGGTTCGGCGTGCTTCGCATATCCGGTGGCTTCGGCGGCGCGAGTTGCTTCTCGCCAGGCGCGCGCTTCATCGGAGTGCCGGTTGGCTTGTTGTCGTTGCCCTTCCAAATCGGCGGGCCTGGGTCGCGGCCATCGGGCAGCGCGTCGGGTGCAGGTTGCTCAGGATTGATCGGATCGGAAGGATCGCGTTGGCCCGGAGTCGATTCAGGCGCGGGCTCTTCAGAATTCGGCGACGAAGGCGCAGGTTGCGCGGGCTTCTCGTCTTCAGACGGCTTGGTTGGAGCGCGGTCTGGTGATTGCGCTGGTGCTCGCGTGGGTGCTTGCGCGGGCGCTGGCGTCGTTTTTGGCTTGGGAGCAACCTTCGGCACGCTTGGAGGCGTCGCTTGCGCGCAGACGGGCGCATCGAAGCCAATGCAGCCGGCGACGCACATCGCGACAGCGCCGACGAGGCGCAAAGCACGCGGCGAAGAATTGGTCAGCGGGCTCAACATGATTGGCTCCGATCGTTGGTTCCGGCTAGTCACGAGCGCTGCATCGAACGGCTGTCTTGCGACGACCGCCCACCCCTTGAATCGAGTTGAATCGAGGGAGATCTCAAGAATCTACGCGAACTTCGGCTGCTCCTTGCCTGAACCTGCGGCGAAACGCGGAAATCATGGGCGCTTCTCGGATGGACCGCGGGAGAAACCCCCGCAAACCGATCAATCCAGCCAGTCGTTTCGCCCTCTCCCGCCCTCTCCCGCCCTTCACGAGCCCGCGGGAGGGCGAAACGCATCCCGATTCACGTTGCGACCACAGCCGCGCGGCGGAAAAGCCATCGGACGGCAATCAGTGAGACGACCGCGCACAGGACGCCAAGCACGGCGAAGATTCGGTTGCTCGGAATCTCGAGTTGCTTGAGGCTGAAAAAGAGCCCGCTGCCAACGGCGCCGAGGACGAACGAGAGTCCGTTCGCGGTGCCAAGCACGCGGCCGCGCGCGTCGTCGGGGGCGAGCGCCTGCAGCATCGATTGGAGCGGGATGATGTAGAAGCCCGCGACGAGGCCCGTCGCGCTCAAGAGTAAGAGCGTCGGAAGAAACTCATTCGGCGCGACACCGAGCGCCGTGAAGCCGATGGCGAGAAGTCCGGCTCCGAGCGGCACGAAAAGCGGCCGCCGCGTCGGCGTATCGAGATACGCCGCCACAACGCAACCGATGCCGATCGAGACCGCGAGGCCCGCCATCAAGAGCGACGTCTCTTGGTCGGTCACGCGCAGGAATGCTGAGTAGTCGGGGAGGATGCTCAAGACAACCGCTGCAACGAAGTAGAAGAACGTCCACGCAGCCGCGACGGCGAGGAGTGGTCCTTGCGCCATGAAGCGAAGCGTCGAGGTGTATGTCGAGAACGGGTTGAGATCGACCGGAAGATTTGGATTCTGCGGCTTGAGTTTCGGCAGCGTCAGACAGGTGAGAAAGCCAAGCACCACGGCGATCGCCATCGCGATTCCAGGGAGCCACGCGCTCGTTCCTGTCGGCACGCCATCGACGAATCCCGACTTCCACTCAAACGCCACGACACCCGCGACCAGCAGGCCGCAAATCACCGCGACGTTTGTCGCCATGTTCACGATGCCGTTCGCGCGCGCGAGCTGCGAGGGCGCGACGAGCTCCGCAATCATGCCGTATTTCACAGGGCCAAAGAAAGCGCTGACGATCGCAAACGCGACAAGTGCCGCGAGCGCGCCCCACGCGGAACCGCGCGCGAATTCAAACGCGGTGAGTGCTGCGACCGCGAGCGAAATCGTCTTCAGAATGATCGTGATGCGCGACTTCGACGAGCGATCGGCGATGCGGCCGCCGAACGCGGAGAGCAAGATAAAGGGCACCGTAAATGCCACGCCGACGAGGCCGTTTCCGCCCTTTCCAAACACCGTTTCCCAAGGTGCGCCGACGGCGACCGCGAAAGTCAAGACACCTTTGATGATGTTGTCACTCGCGGCTTCAAAGAACTGCGTGAAGAGGAGCGAGATAAACCCGCGATTCCAAAGCCCGCGCGGAGCGATGTTCGCGTGAGCGCCTGATTCGCCAGCAAAACCGCGGCTTGAAGCGCCACTTGAAGCATTCGGCGTGTTGGTCGCGTGCTCGTTCATCGATCGCTCTCAGCAGGCTTCGGTTGCGGTGCAGGAATCTCGACGCGTGCATCGGGGCGGCCCTTTCCAGGAGTCCACGCGGGTGCATCGATGACGAACGCGCGCGTCACCGTTTCGGGCGACTTCGGTCGGCCTGTGGCTGGATCCGCGAGCTCGCCGGCGGCCGTCTTGAGAATGGCGTCGGTGCCTTCGACGGCGTAACCAAACGCGCAGTATTGCCCATCGAGTCGCGCGGTCGCAGCGCGCCCAAGACAAACGAACCACTGACTTCCAGCGCTGTCAGGCCAGTCGTTGCGCGCCATCGAAATCACGCCGAAATCATGCGGAAGACGCGATGGCTCGAGTGCGATGTCGTAGCCAGGCCCGCCGTCACCAGAGCCCGTTGGATCGCCGCCTTGAATAACGAACGGAAGTCCGTTGCGGTCGGCGGGGACGATGCGATGCACGATCGTGCCGTCGTAAAAACCGCTCGCGGCGAGCTCGACGAAATTGCGCGCAGTATTCGGCGCTTCGTCTGGACACATCGCGAATCGCAGGCGTCCTGCGGTTGTTTCGAAAACGACGTCGCGGTCGCGTTCGAGACGAAATCCGGAAGGAGGCGTGGGATCGCCCTTGGTCCATGTTGTCGCGAGTTGCGCCTGACGCTCGTCGGTCGGGTCGATCGGTCGATCGCCCCAACCCATCACGCGCGTGTACTTCGTGGTGCCGTCGGGGCGTGTGTCTTGCGCGGTACGAATCGTGGGCCGCGAAATGAGTGGCACGACGAGGAGCGGTGCGCCTTCAGGTGTACCGCCGACGATTGTTTGCACGCGAACTGCGCGGTCGACCGAGCGAATCGCGGGGAAAATGGTCGCGAGATCGATTTCGCCCGAGTTCGCCGTGGCGCGCGCGAGTTCCTTCGCGTCGCGATCAAGCAACACAAGTTCACACGGTTGTTCGACACCCGAAAGGACCGCGACCAACGCCGCGTCGGGTTTTGCAAACGGCACCTTGGGCGAGAGTTCGGCAGCGGCGAACGCGGCGGTTGCAACGAGAAGCGGGGCGGTCATGCGCGCATTATGGCGGGTTTCGCCACTACTATCTCGACCTATGTCCCAATCCACGGCGACCACTGTCGATCCGAAGACCGCAAAGATCCTCTCTGCCCAACTCAAAATCGGGCTTGAGATTCACATCGAACTCGCGACGCGCACCAAGATGTTCACGCGGGTGCCGAACGCGGCGCATCCGTCGCACTTCGATGAAGATCCCAACACGCTCATCGATCCTGTGGTGTGTGCGCTACCCGGTGCGCTTCCGGTGATGAACAAAGCCGCCGTCGAAATGTCGATGATGGTGGGTCTCGCGCTCGGTTGCTCGATTGCGCGATACTCAAAGTGGGATCGCAAGAACTACTACTACCCCGATCTTCCGAAGGGCTACCAGATTTCGCAGTACGACTTGCCGCTTTGCCACGATGGCAGCGTGGTGATTCCTGTTGCGGCGGGCGGCACGCGCGCGATTGGAATCATCCGCGCGCACCTCGAAGAAGACACAGGAAAACTCGGCCATGAGTTGCCCGGCGGCCACCACTATGCGGGCTCGCTCGTCGACTTGAATCGTGCAGGTACGCCGCTTCTTGAAGTGGTCACCGCGCCCGACTTCGACTGCGCTGAAGATGTCGTGACCTTCGCCGAAGAACTGCGCAACATCTGTCGATTCCTCGGCGTGACCGAAGGCATCATGCAGAAGGGCCACATGCGCTTCGAGCCGAATATCAACATGATTCTCGAGCTTGAAGGCGGCGTCACGGTGAAGACGCCGATTGTCGAAGTGAAGAATCTCAACAGTTTCCGCGCTGTGAAAGGCGCGATTGAGTTTGAAGCGAAGCGGCAGGTCGAAGAGTGGCGCGAAACTGGCCGCGAAATGGGCCGCGGCATGAAGTCGACGCGCGGTTGGGATGACGTCAATCTGCGCACGCTTTTGCAGCGCGAAAAAGAAGACGCGCACGATTACCGCTATTTCCCCGAGCCAGATCTCGTGCCAGTCGAAGTGAGCGACGCGTGGCTTACCGAAGTGACGACGCGCGTACCTGAACTTCCGCTCGCGCGTCGCGCGCGATACGTCGCGTCCTACGGGTTGAGCGAGATCGACGCGCTCAACATCGTGTCGGAGCGCGACACGTGCTTCTACTTCGAGCGTTGCGTTGCGGCACTTGAGAGATCAGGTGGCGCGAAGAGTGCGAAAGATGCCGGCTACGCGACTGGCAAGTTGCTTCTCAACACGATTGCGAAGCACGCGAACGAGCGCGGCATCGCACTGCATGAACTCGAAGCGCTCGGTATGGGTGCGACGCAAGTTGCATCGATTCTTGCGCTGCGTGAAGCGGGTGCGATTGGGCCGCAAGCGGTCGATCCACTGATCGGTGGATTGCTCGCAGAAAGCGGCGCTGTTGGTGCTTCTGCGGGCGGCGTCGACGTGAAAGCGATCGCTGAGAAACTTGGCCTTGTTGTCGTGCGCGATGAAGGTCAACTCAACGCGTGGGTCGACGCTGCAATCGCCGCGAACGAGGCCGCTGCCAATGACGTGCGTTCCGGCAAGATGGCCGCGATTGGCCGCATCGTCGGCTCAGTGATGAAACTCTCCGGCGGCAAGGTCGATGCGAAGAGTGTCAACGAGGCGATTCTCAAAAAGTTGCAAGGATGAAGTCGCGTGATGGCGCGTGGCAAGGCGCGCCGCGCGGGCATTCGTGTTGACTGTGTTCCTCACGTTCTCCGAGGTTTCTTCGATGGGATCGACCAATCGACACGCAGTTGGCAGCGCGCACGATCCAGTGATGCATGACGCCGCAACGGGCGCGCATGCGCGTCTTCACGACGACATCGAGCGCGTGCTGGTACCAGCGGCGGCGATTGCCGAGCGCGTGCGAGCACTCGCGCAGACGCTCGGCGAAGACTACGCACATGCCGACGGTCGTTTGACGGTTGTGCCTGTGATGACGGGAAGCCTGCT
>JAIXVI010000030.1 GCA_027483065.1 Planctomycetaceae bacterium | reverse complement strand
CAGTCGTTGTTGGCTCGTCCAACGCAGCCATCGTCTACAGCGGTGTCCTCAACTTCTCCTGCGCCGTCGACATCGATGGCTGCTACATCAACGTTGAGACTGGCGTGCTCAGCAACGGCCCAGGCACCGGCGTTCCGGGCTGGGACGTTAACCCGTACTCGACCTCCGGCGGCATGAACTTCTTCAACTCGACCGGTGGCGGCCAGATGCGCAGACCGGGCGTCACGACTGGCACCGCTGGCAATCTCGTCCTGGGCACTGTGATTGGCGCCGCGGGCTCCTACAACACCGGCACCGGCAATGTCTATGGCACGACTGCTGCCACTGGCCTGAATGGTGGATGGACATACAGCTCGGAGAACATCATCGGCTTCAAGTTCGTGGCTGCGTCTGGCGCCACCCACTACGGCTGGATGCGCTTCTTGATGGGCGCGGCCGGCAGCGCGGGCACCGCGATGACCCGCACCGTGGTTGACTTCGCTTGGGAAAACTCCGCCGGCACTTCGATTGAGGCTGGCGCTGGCGCGGTTCCCGCCCCTGGCGCGCTTGCGCTCCTGGGCCTCGCTGGCCTCGCTGGCCGTCGTCGTCGCTGAGTCGACACGGTTGACAGATATTCACTCCTCACCGGAGCGCTTGAGAATTCACTTCTCCCGCTTTGTTTGAGATGAGTCGAAAAGCATCGCGTGGGCGGTCCGTTTGGATCGCCCACGCTGCTTTTTTGCCGAACTTCTGTGGGAATCTCGACTCGGAGGAGATTTGGTGTAGGTTCCAACGGCTCGTTGTTTGCCTGTGTGCGCTCATCCAGTGCGTGGCACTTGGATGAACGACCTCCACATCAGGGAGCGTGCTCGGATTGAGTGACTCGGGTTGAGTGACTCGGATTTTATAACTCGGATTTGATGACTCGGAGATTTCCATGCGCCTCGACCGCATCGCCCGTCACTTCGCTCTCGCCGCCGTCGCCCTCACGAGCGCCAACGCCTCGGCCGCGGTGGTGCATTGGTCGGACGCCAATCTGGTGATTCCACCGACGTACGCAGGCCTCTACATCAACGTGGAGTTGCGCACGACCGGATCGAGCAAGTCGCTCGCAGGTTGGGATATCAACCCGTACGGCAACGGTGGCATCTCGTGGTACTCGCCGACGGGTGAGGGTGTACTGCAACTCCCGAAGTTCACCGGTGCCGGCAGCCTCGCGGTCGGCTACGTCGTCGACGCCTCGGGCACCTATCTCGATGACACGACCTCTGAGTTCGTGGAGGGGTTCGATGGCTTCTGGCAGTACAACGCTTCGAACTATTTCGGCTTCTCGTTCACTGCGTCCGACGGTCAACTCCACTACGCGTGGGGTCGCATGATTGTTGGAGCATCGGAATCGGACCGTGTGCTTGCGGAGATTGCCTACGAATCGGAAGCGGGAGTTGGGATCGCCGTTGGTGCCGTCCCGGCGCCGAGCGCGCTTGCGATCCTTGCACTTGCGGGCTGCGCGAAGCGTCGGCGGCGATGAGCCGCGTGGCGCCCAAACACGGCTTCTGACGTCGTTCGCGGCTTCTCGTAGCATGGCGCCATGCCCGCACGGATCGCGAAGCGCCTTCTCGTCATCGGTTGGGATGCCGCCGATTGGATTCTGATCAACCGCCTCTTCGCCGCGGGCAAGATGCCCGTGCTGCGCACGTTGGTTGAGGCGGGTGCGCGTGCCGATCTTGGCACGTTGGAGCCGAAACTCTCGCCCCTCTTGTGGTCTTCGATCGCTACGGGCAAGACCGCGGACAAGCACGGCATTCTCAATTTCGTCGAGCCGAAGCCCGATGGCAGCGGCCTCCGCGTGTCGACGTCCACGTCGCGAAAGACGAAGGCGCTTTGGAACATCCTTTCGCAGAACGGTCTCTCGACGCACGTCGTGGGCTGGTACGCGTCGCATCCCGCGGAGCCGATCAAGGGCAGTGTGGTGACGAATCTGTTGCAGGAGGGCGAGCCAGCGAGCGAGGGCGCCGCGTGGCCTTTGGTCGCGGGCACCGTCCATCCCGCATCGCGCGAAGACGCCATCGCCGCGAGCCGGCAGCGCGCGCGGGCGTTTCCGCGCGACACGCTGAAGGCGCTCTTGCCGAAGCTTGATGAAGTAGGCGTTGGCGACGAGCGCGTGCAAACGCTCGTCAAACTGATGTCGTATGCCACCAGCATCGAACGCGCGGCGATCGCGCAGTTGAAGTCGGGTGGCGCCTGGGACGCGGCGATGGTCTTCTTCGACGCGATCGACACGGTCGGCCACCACTTCATGCAGTTCGTCGCGCCGAAGATGGCGCATGTCACCGAGCGCGAGCAGCGTTTCTTTGGTGGCGTGATGGACGCGGTGTACGAATGGCACGATGCCGCGCTTGGTCGCATTCTTGAGGCTGCAGGACCCAACACGACGGTGATGCTCCTCTCCGATCACGGATTCCACAGCGATCATTTGCGCCCAAATCTCAGCGATTTGCCGCCGGAACGGCGCATGGAACTTGAGTCAAGCTGGCATCGCCCACAAGGTGTGCTCGTGTTGTCGGGGCCGGGCATCAAGAAGGGCGCCGAGATCGCTTCGCCGACGATTCTCGATCTCGCGCCGACAGCGCTGGCACTCATGGGCCTTCCTGCCGGTGAGGATTTTGACGGACGCGTGCTCGCTGAAGCGATCACGGGCGAGGTGCCTACACGTGTTGCATCGTGGGATTCGATCGATGCGGCCGCGGGCGAGACGGCAGGTTTGCATCCTGCCGATCTTCGACAAGATGTCTTCGAGGCTGCAGACGCGATCAAGCAGCTCGTCGATCTCGGGTACATGGCTGCGCTTCCCGAAAATGTGCAAGGTCAACTCGATCTCGTGCGCCGCGAGAGCCTGTTCAACTTGGCCGTCGCGTTGATGTCGCGGCGTCGTGGCCACGAAGCGATTTCACACTTCGAGCGTCTCGTTGCGGAGCGGCCGCACGAGTCGCGTTACGCGCTGCTTCTTGCGAATTGCTTGATTGGTGCGGGGCGGGCAAGCGAGGCGGCCGACTGCATGGCGAAGTTGCTCGAGCACGACGCAAAAAACCTCGAAGCTCAGTTGTTACGGGCAGGTGCGTTGGCGATTGCGGGCGATGAGAGTGGAGCACGCGCGCAACTTGATCCTGTCGAGCGTGCGGTGCGGACGCGGCCCGAACTTGCGCTTGCGCTCGGTGGTGTGCTCGGTGTGTGTGGGCGATTCGCCGATGCGCGAAGCTACTTCGAACAAGCGAAGGCGCGGAATCCGCGCGACGCTGCCGCGCACATCGGTCTCGCGCGCATGCAACTCGCGCTCGGTGGATTCGAGCCGGCGGCCGAACACGCGCTCGATGCGCTCGAAATTTCGCAAGCCTTGCCCGAGGCGCATCTCATTCTTGGCGCGGCGCTCGCCTGGTACGGCGACGAAGAAAACGCGAAGAAAAGCCTGGGTTTTGCGCTCATGCATGACGCGGGCATGTTGGACGCGCATCGATGGATGGCGGCTCTTCACGCGAAGGCTGGCTATGTGGCGTACGAAGGCGACGCGCGCGCGGAAGTGGAGCGATTGCTCGCGACCGTGCCCCCAGGTACTCGGCCGAAGGACATGCCGTTTGGGCCCGCGGCGTTCGCGGCGAAGCACGGCATTGATCCTGTTTGAAATGCGCGCGTTTGAGTTCGGCGGAAGTTGCGGTCACGCGCGATTGCGGTGAAGCGACGGATCGACCGCGCCGCTCATGGCGTCAATATCGAGCGTGAGACCGTTGGATGCCTGCAGAAACTCCGCAAAGCGTGCGGCTTGCGTACGTGCGTCGTGGATGAGGTCCGCGTGCCGCACCGCGAGCACGCTGAAGTTTGGCCGCGCCGCCAACCATGCGTGCACTTGCGCGAGTTGCTGCGTGTAGACCGCGGCAAGTCGATCGGGTGGAAGTCCGCCGCCCGATTTTCCGCTGCGTGAGAGCATCGTCGACTGACTCTTCACAACTTCACGTACGTCGCGGTCGAGAAACACCACGCGATACGCGCGATCGTCGGGGAGTTCTGGCACGAGCATGTGAATCACCTTGACGACCTTGCCGCGCGCGTCATCAAGCCATGCTTTGTCGGTGCGCAGAGATTTCACCCGTTCAAATTCGAAGTAGCCGCGCGGATTGTCATCGTCGGCGGTGCGAACGCCGTCGGTCAATGGCGCGATCCCGCCCGCGACGATCATCTGCATCGCCATGCTGGTGCCCGAGCGGGGGAGGCCGGAAACAATCGTGGTGAAGTCGCGCATTCCCGAAGAATGTACACGGTCGAACTCGCGCGTCGCGACGCTTGCGCCGTACTTGTGCCTCACTTGCGCCTCACTTGCACCTCACAACAAGCGCTCGCGCGATACCTTTCCAACATGCAGATTTCGCCCGACGCTCCGTTCGCGCCACGCACCCTTGAGATTCCGATCGATTCGATCGAAGGAGCGCGTCTTGCCACGCCTTTTGCGACGCGGCTTGAGGTTTGTCACGACCTTTCGACCGAGGGTTGGACGCCCAAGATGGAACTCGTGCGCGCGTGCCGCGAAGTTGTCGAGGGAACGCAGGCGACGATCGTGGCGATGATTCGGCCGGAGTTTCCCGGTTGTCGCCGTGAACTCGATGTTGCGGCGTTTGCCACGACGCCGAAGTTGCTCGATCTTTCGCTCCGCGAGATTGAAAGCGCCGCGGCCGCGGGCGCGCACTCCGTTGGTGTGTCGTTGCTGACGCCGGATGGCTTCGTCGACATGGAGGCGAACGCGAAACTCATCGCGCACGCCCGCGATTTTGGCCTGGTGGTCGCATTCCTACGTACGTACGACTTATTGGTGGACCGCGCGCGTGGCATGCGCGATCTCTCGGCGCTTGGCTTCACGCGATTCATCACGGCGGGTGTGCTCGGTTGGGATGCGTCGATTGCCACGCTTGACGAGCGCGTCGCGGTAGTGAAGCAGGATGTGGAGAACGCTGCGCTCGAAGCGAAACGAGTTGGACGTGCGCCGATCGAAGTGATTCCCGGCGGTGGAGTTCGCGGCGCAAACGCGCGGCGTTGGCTTGCGATTTCTCCGCACCTTCATGCTTCGTGTCGACGCGACGGCGTGATTGCTCGCGCAGAACTTGAGCATCTGCGCGATGAGATGCGGTAACGTGCGCGCATGATCAGCACACTTCTTGCGGCCGCGCTCGCGGTGGGTTCCTCGCACTCGTTCGCCGCGCCGCCCAACGAGGGTGAAGAACTCGCGCGCTGGGCGGAGTCGCGCGATGAGCGCATGCAGTGGTGGCGCGACGCCCGCTTCGGGATGTTCGTCCACTGGGGGCTTTACTCGCCAGCGGGTGGCTTCTGGGATGGCAAGCGATACGAGCAGCATTACGCCGAGTGGATTCAGAATTGGGCGTCAGTGCCAAGCGCGGAATACGCGCGACAAATGAAGCCGCTCTTCCAACCAGATGTTGGTTTTGCCGAGAAATGGGCTGATCTCGCGAAGGAAGCGGGGATGCGATACGCCGTGATGACTTCAAAGCATCACGATGGATTTACGCTCTTCAATTCGACGCAGCCGTACTCGCTTGGGAACAGCGTCGCGGGTGGTACGAACATCTCGCCCGCGGGGCGTGATGTTGCGCGTGAGTTTGCCGACGCGATGCGTGCACGTGGTTTGCGCGCGGGTTTCTACTACTCGCTGCTTGATTGGCAACATCCTGATGCGTACGAGATGGCGCTGCCTGGCTATCCGAAGGATGGCCACGCGCGTGATCACGAGCGCTACAAGGCGTACGTGCGCGGGCATGTAACCGAGCTTCTCTCGAACTATGGGCCGCTCTCGACGATTTGGTTTGATTACAGCGATGCGTCGCGGCAAGGTGAAGCGTGGGGCGCGGCGCAGCTCATGTCCGACATGCGTGCGTGGCAGCCGCAGATCCTCGTCAACAACCGCCTTTTCAACGGCCTCGAGAACAAGAACGGCGACTACGGCACACCGGAAAAGTACGTGCCGCCCACGGGTCTGCCGGGTATGGATTGGGAAGTGAATCACACGCTCAATGAGTCGTATGGATTCAGCGCGCACGATGTGGGATGGAAAGACACGAAGAGCGTTGTTCGACTTCTCTGTGACATCGTGTCGAAGGGTGGGAATCTCCTCCTCAACATCGGCCCCGACGCACATGGACGCGTCCCTGAGGCGGCGCAGAAGACGCTTCGAGGCGTGGGCGCGTGGATGAAGGTGAACAACGAGGCGATCTACGGCACGACCGCGAGCCCGTTCACGCGGCTTTCGTGGGGACGCGCGACGCAGAAGCCTGGCGTGCTGTATCTGATGGTGTTTGACTGGCCTGCCGACGGAGTCCTGTGGTTACCGATTCGCAACGAGATCAAGTCGGTGGATGTGCTTGGGTCGGATGCGAAGTGCAGTTTCACGGGCGGAAAGTTGGGTGATCAGGCGGCGGTCATGCTGCCGCTTCCCGTCGATCCCGCGTGCACCGTCGTGCGTGTCCGCTACGAGGGCGCGCTTGATCCGCTTCCTTTCTCGGTGCATCCATCGGCCGATGGCACGCTGCTTCTGCTTCCGCACGACGCAACCCTCGAAGGCCCTTCACTGAAGGTCGAGCAAGTCGGCGTCATCGGCGACGTCAAGTACAACATCGGCTACTGGCTCGACCCCGCGGCGTCGGCAACTTGGCCGATCGCGGGGCAGCGTGCGGGCAAGTATCGCGTCGTCGCGGAACTCGCCTGCAAGAGCGAGTCCGCTGGTGCGCGCGTCTCGCTTGATTGCGGCGGTTCGCGCGTCGACTTCACCGTTGAAGGGACAGGCGGCTGGCAGGACTACCGCGAGTTTGAACTCGGTGTGCTCGACGTTCCGGTGGGTTCGCAGTCGGTATCGCTTCGCGCGGCATCAAAGCCTGGCGAAGCCGTCGTGAATGTGCGCGCGATTCGTTTGGTTCCGGTTCGATGAAGCCGACGCTGTCCACGACGAGGCTCAACCTTCGGCCAGTTGCGGAGGAGGACGCCCAGTACCTCTGCGCGCTCGATGCTGAAGAGCGTGTGAGGAGATTCGTCGATCAGCCAGAGGCTCCAACCCTCGCGCAATGTGAATCAGTCGTCGCTCGCATGCGCGCGATCGATCGAGCGACGCCCGCGCTTGGATTTTGGATGGCAGAGATCCGCGGCGAATTTGTTGGGTGGTTTCATCTCAAGCCGCCACGTGATGGAGAGCCTGCAGAAATCGGCGATCTCGAGATTGGCTATCGATTGATGCCGTCGGCGTGGGGGCAGGGGCTTGCGACCGAAGGATCGCGTGCGCTGCTTCGATATGGGTTTGAAACGCTTCGCGCTCCGCGCGTGACGGCGGTTGCATTCGATGCGAATACCGCGTCCTTGCGCGTCATATCGAAACTTGGATTGATGCTCTGGCGACGATGGGAGTATCGATCGCGATTGGGCAGCGTGATCCCTTGTGGGACGTATGCGTGCATACGAACGGCTGATGATCACTCGCGCGCCGGCGGTTCGTGCGCGAGTTGAGACTCGGCTCCGCCGCGCGCGACGAAACCGCTGACAACTTTCGCGTGCGCTTGAATGAGCTTCACAACGTACGCATCGTCGCTCGTTTCGCGGACTTTCACGCCCTTCGGTGTGTTTTCGTACTCGAAGCGAATCTTGTCGGCATTGGCGAAGATCTCGCGAAACATCGGGTCCCACATACGAATCGCGCGGCCATGTTCGACGCGCACTTTCATCGCGGCGACGTGATTTTGGATGAGTGCCGCGACTTCCGCGTTGTCTGATTCCGTCGTCGATTCGATACCGCTTGGAATCTCGCGAAACTCGCGGCGGATGAGTTCGTGATTGCCAAGCAGCGTTTGAAAGACGTCGCGGTCGTACGCGACGGTGCCGGGTTCTGCGGTCGAGACGCGTGAGCCGATGGAAGAAGGTGATGGGGTCGCAGGTTGTGTTGCGTTGCAGCCCTGCAAGAAAAGCGAAGTGAGTAGAAGCAGTGCAGCGATGTCCTTCATGGATTGCCTACGTTCGATCTCGCACGCGCGTCGATCCGCGCGATCACGAGTGTGCAGTGCGAAGCCTCGAGACGAACGAGGCCTGTGGAGAGAAGCGTGGAGTCCGCTGAAAGAACGCAGGATTCTTCCTTTGTTTTACAACGAAGAAAATCGCTCGTCTGCGCGGCGAAGACGAGAACGACGTCTGCCTCGACTTCGAGTAGGTGCCGCTCGCGGACCCGCTGAATCTCAAGTGAGCCGGTCCACTTCGTGCGGTCGAGCATGAGATTCGCGTCGCGAACTCCGCTTCCGACGGGAGTTCCAACGATGGCGTCTTCACCCGCAAAGGAAAACGCGCGGCCTTCGCGTGGGACCTCGATCTGTTCCGGGTTCCGTTCGAGCTTCATGCCCGCGCCGTCGAGCACGGCAAGATGGCGATCGACGCCGGGAAACGCAGAAAATGACGCGCGCGTAGGCACGTCGGCGAGTGAGAATCGCCACGTCCACGGACCGCCTGGTTCTGCGGCGTTCGTCGCGAGTTCAAGCGTCGAGCCGAGCCCGTTCTTCCACGGAACGCGGCGATAGTGGGAGGGGGTGAGGAGCTGTGGAGAAGTCATGGGTCAAAGCTTCGACGATTCGAAGCTGCTGCTTGCCGCGTGTTCAACGAATGTTATACTGTGATGTATGAGCGCACTCAAGGTGACATCCATCGGTAACTCCCTCGGCATCATCATTCCGAAGGAAATTGCGGTCCGGCTTCGCCTTGAGCGAGGAGACGAACTTCATGTGGTCGAGACCCCTCGGGGCATCGAACTTACGCCCTACGACCCTGCACTTGAGGAGGAACTCAAGGCTGGCCGCTCGGTCATGAAGCGGTACCGAAGCACACTCAGGAAACTCGCGAAATGACTCGTTCGCCGAATGAGAAATCGAAAAAGAAGTGGGGGAAGGCGACCAAGGTCAAGTCGAAGCCCCCGCGCGCGGCGGATAAGGGTTCAACGGCGGCGTCTGTTCGATTCGTTTCACTTCGGGCAGTCATGGCGCTCCACCGCGAGTCGCTCGCTGAGCATGGTGGACTTGACGGTCTGCGCGACGAGGGGTTGCTCGATTCGGCGTTAGCGCGCTGTGTGCATCGAGCCAGATACGAGCCTGATTCAAGCATGCAGCAACTGGCGGCAGCGCTTGCGTTCGGTATCGCTCGGAACCACCCCTTCAACGATGGAAACAAACGCGCTGCGCTTGTGGCTTCGTTTCTGTTTTTGGAGTTGAATGGTTGGAAGGTCGTGGCTTCGCAGGCGGATGCCTATGAGACCTTCTATGCGCTGGCTGCGGGCGAGCGGACTGAGGAGCAAGTCGCCGAGTGGTTTGTCGCGAACACCAAGGCGAAACGCGGTCGTTCGTGACCCCTCGCCCACTCCATACCCTCGCGAACGTGGGCAAAGCAACGCTCGGCGATTTCGAGCGACTCGGAATCCGCACACGTGCGCAACTCGCGCGGCGCAATGCGTACCGACTCTACGAGCGGCTCTGCGCATTGACTGCGCAGCGGCATGATCCGTGCGTGATCGACGTCTTTCTCGCCACGATCTCCGAGTGTCGCGGAAACGCGCCGCGCGACTGGTGGCTCTTTACACCCGAGCGAAAGCGTGCGCTGGCGGCCAATCCAAGGCTTGCTCCGACGGCAGCCAAACCTTCGACTCGAGTCCTCACCGAAGCCCGTACCCAAGCCCGAACTGAAGCCACTACTCGAAGCGCAGGTGCTTCACGCTCTCGCCGCGATCACGAAGTTCGCGCAGCGCGTCGATCCCGATCGCAAGATGTTGCGTCACGAAGCGCTCGGTGACCGTGCGATCGCTCTCCGCGCTCTTGACACCTTCTGGTGTCATCGGATTGTCGGACACGAGCAGCAGCGCGCCTTTCGAGATCCCATTCGCAAAGCCGACGAGGAAGATCGTCGCAGTCTCCATGTCGATGCCGATCGCACGGATCCGCAGCAGGTACTCACGCACGCTCTCATCGTGTTCCCACACGCGGCGATTCGTGGTGTACACCGTTCCCGTGAAGTAGTCGCGGTTGTGCTTGATGATCGCTTCGCTCACGGAGCGCTGTAGACGGAACGATGGAAGCGCTGGGACTTCGGGCGGCATGTACTCGTTGCTCGTACCTTCGCCGCGAATCGCCGCGATCGGCAACACGAAATCGCCGAGTTTCGTTTTCTTAAGACCGCCACATTTCCCAAGGAAAAGCACGGCTTTCGGCGCGACAGCACTCAGGAGGTCCATCGTCGTCGCGGCCATCGCACTTCCCATGCCGAACGACAGGATCGTGATGTTTTCTGCGGTCGCAGAGAGCATCGGTTTATCGCGGCCAATCACTGGTACGCCGAAGCGCTCTGCGAAGAGTTCGACGTAGTTCGAGAAGTTCACGAGCAAGATGTACTGCCCGAAATCCTCGAGTTTGCGGCCGGTGTAGCGGGGGAGCCAGTCGCGGACGATCTCGTCTTTCGTCTTCATGCGCGCACAGTACCGCGCGGCACGCGACATGTGCACTCGCAGAAGGCGGAGCTTGCGATCCTTGATTCCGAATTCAGGTGCGTTCCCACTTCCGTCGCGAATTCAAGCGCGACGCCGCAGAGCGCACGCAGCACCGCCGATGGACGTGCGCCGCATCGTGTCGATGTCGATCGGTGCGGATCTCGGAATTGTGCCTGGAGGCAAAGTCATGCAGAGCGAAGCGATCGGAGAATCCCAACGGAGCGAAGAGGGTGCGGTAGCGTCCGCAACCGCAAGCGTGAACACGAATGCGGTAACACAGTCAACACAGGTCACGCCGACCGTGGAAGCGCCGGCACGTGCTGCGACTTCACCCGAAGTGGCATCGCCTCAAGCGGCAGTCTTCGACGTGTCCGCATTTCAAGCCCCCGCATTCGAGAGCATCGAGCGTGCACCCTTCGGATCGCAGGCGGGGAAACCCGCAGCACTTGAACCGTTGGCAGCGTTGCCCGAGGTTTCAAACATCGCGTTCATCGGATTTGCGGCAACCCTCGTCGTGTTGACGGTCGTGATCGCAACACTCGCGTGGCGATTGGCCCGGGTGAAGCTCGAGTCAGGCGAAGTTCGCCTTGCATGGACGCTCGGTGCCAAGTTGACGACGGGCTTCGGCGCGCTCGCGATCGCGCTTCTCGTGGTCGGTGCATTCAGCATGCGATCGTCGACGACATCGCAGCGGGCGCTCTCAGAAGTCGTCGACGCGGGCGCAGAAGTCGAGGCACTCGCGATCGTGCGACGCGAAGTCGGTTCTGCGCGATTCGCGGT
>JAIXVI010000091.1 GCA_027483065.1 Planctomycetaceae bacterium | reverse complement strand
CTCGGAATACGAGCACTTTGATGAATCGATCTACGGTGGCGACTTCCTCGCGCACCAACCACCGGTGTACGAAATGGCGCACTGGGCGCCGAAGATCATCGACCTCCTCGACCGCATGGGCGTGCCGTTCAACCGCACGCTCGAAGGTCAACGTGACCTGCGACTCTTCGGTGGCTCGCTCTACAAGCGCACACACTTCGCGGGAGCGACGACCGGTCAGCAACTGATTTACGCCTTCGATGAACAGGTCCGTCGCTTCGAGAGCGAAGGCAAGGTCACGAAGTACGAGCACTGGGAATTCCTGCGACCGATCCTCGATGCGAACGGCGTTTGCCAAGGCATCGTCGCGCAAGATCTCCGCTCGATGACGATCCGCGCCTTCCGCGCCGATGCCGTCGTCATGGCAACCGGCGGCAATGGCCTCGTGTTTGGTAAGAGCACGAACTCGGTCATGTGCACCGGCGGCGCAGCGAGCCGCTGCTACCAACTCGGCGCGTGGTACGCGAACGGCGAGTTCATCCAAGTGCACCCGACATCGATTCCTGGCTCCGACAAGCTCCGTCTCATGAGCGAGTCGGCGCGCGGTGAAGGCGGTCGCGTGTGGGTGCCTCGCAAGAAGGGCGACACGCGCGATCCGCGACAGATCCCTGAAGCGGAGCGTTACTACTTCCTCGAAGAGCGCTATCCGAAGTACGGCAACATCGTGCCGCGTGACATCGCGACGCGCGAGATCTTCGAGATCTGCGTGAAGGACGGTCTCGGCGTCGGTGGCGGCAACATGGTGTTCCTCGACCTCACCCACCTCGGTCGCGAGTACTTGGAGCGAAAACTCGGCGGCATCATCGAGATCTACCGCAAGTTCGTCGGTGACGATCCAGCCGAACTTCCGATGAAGATCTTCCCAGGTGTCCACTACTCGATGGGTGGCTTGTGGACGACGTACTCAGCGAAGCCGGACGGCAAGGGCATGATCTACGGCGCGCCGAACTCGATGGTCACCAACATCGAAGGCCTCTACGCCTTCGGTGAAGCGAACTACCAGTACCACGGCGCAAATCGTCTCGGCGCAAACGCGCTGCTCTCGTGCATCTTCGACGGCCTCTTCTGCGGCGCTGGCGTTGCGAATTACGCACGCGACCGCAAGTCGGGCGCTGCGGAAGCGGATGCGTCGCTCTTTTCGAACGCCGAGAAACTCGAGGGCGACAAGCAGCAGCGACTCATTGATTCGAAGGGCACGGAGAATCCGTACGTCATCGCGAAGGAGATGGGCGACGAAATGACTGCGGCGAGCACCGTGGTCAAAGATGCGGCTCGTCTCATGCAGTCGCGCGTCAAACTCGCCGAACTCCGCGATCGGTTCAAGCGGATGTCGCTCTCGGATACGGGGCTCTGGACCAACCAGAACCTCTCGTTCGCGCGCGCGACGCACGACATGCTCATTCTCGCGGAGGCGCTCATCGAAGGCGGTCTCGAGCGCAAGGAATCGCGCGGAAGCCACTTCCGCACCGATTACCCGCAGCGCGACGACGCGAACTTCATGAAGACCACCGTCGCGAAGTTCGATCCGGAAAGCACGCGACCGTCGATCTCGTTCGAGGCGTATGACCTCCCGCTCGTGCAGCCTCGCGCCCGCACCTACGGCAAGGTCAGCAGCTGACGACCCCGCGAACGATTTTGTGGCGTTCTGCGCAACAGCGCGTATGCAAGACATCAACGGCCCAGAGCGCACGCGCGTTCTGGGCCGTTTTCATGCATGAGATGAGTTGCTTGTCGCGCACGAAAACCGAACGCTTCAGTTCGCGCCGATGCGATAGACGTTGAAGAGCGAGAGCGCGAGTGCGATTGCCGACATCGCGATCAACGGCCACGCGCGAAGCCTTGGGCCAGCCAAACTTGCTGCGGCAACCAGCGCGAGCACCAACACCGGCGGTTGGATGTAACGCTCGAAGCACTGCGTGTTCGTCGTCTGTGCAACGGCCATCCCGAGCAGGGCCAACAGCGCGTAGAGCCCGAGCCCGCGTCTGTCGACCTCGATCGATGCCGCGCGCGACCACAATCGCAGATACGCACCGAGGACCGCCGCACCGAGCCCCGCGAGTGGCACGATGAGTATCGAACGCTCCGCAGGAGCCGGCAGTTTGCTAGCGATGGTCCAAAGGATGCCACCGAAACGGACATGCACGAGGTAACTCGAAGGAAGTGCGCACGCCACGATCGCTGCGAGTACGGCGAGGATCAACATGCGCGGTGAGCAGAGTTCGCGCAGAAATCCAGGGATCCCTACGAACACCGGCGTTGCCCAGACTGCAACAACGGCAAGAACATAGATGGGCGTGACGGGGTTCGCTCCGCCACCGTGGTACTGCTGAAAGGTCGGCGGGACGAGTCCACCCCAAAGTTTGACGAAGATCGCCACGACGACGAGCGCGGGCACCAACGCAAGCGCCGCGACACCGAGTTCTGACGCACGCGGCCAACGCTTCGCCGCGCAAGCGCGCGCCACGACGGCAGCCCCAGGAAATGCCGCTGCGTACGCAAGGATCTGGCGCACGAGCACGCCGACGACCGCGAGGAGCGATGCAAGAAGCCCGCAACGAACGGCATACGGCGTGCGCGCTGCTGCAATCGGCGCCGCCGCAAGGAACGCTCCGAAGAGCGCGATCGACGCGAGATTGTCGGTTGTCATCCACACCGACGAGCTCAGCACATAGGGCGAGGCGCCGAGCAAGCATCCTGCGACGATGCCGACAAGCACGCCGCTCAGTCGCCCGATGTACCCCGCCACCATCGCCACAAATGCAACGCCGAAGAGCGCGTTCACGACTGAGAGCAGGACACCCTCGGCACCCGCGCGCACGGCCACGGCCATGAGGAGGTGATATCCGGGCGTCGTTGCGGAGTTGTAGTCCGAAAGATCTGGTGTGGGCAGTGTGCGGGCGAACTCGAGAATGACCGGGAGGTGGTAGTCACGTTGATCGAACCACTCGCTTGCGCCTGTGATTCCCGCAAGAATCGCGACGAGCGCAAGTCCGAGGTGGATGCCCGCCGCGCAACCCGCGGCGATCCAGCCATCGCGTGAAACTCCCTGCACACGTTCCATCATGACGTCGGGGCCTCTTGCTGCAGGAACACCGAATTGAGGATCTCACCTGCCTGCGGCGCAAAGAGCACAACACCGAGCAATCCGAGGAAGCAGAGAATCGCGGAGAGGACGACAGGATCACTTCGAAGTGCGTCGAGTGGGCTATCCGAACTGCCCTCGTTCGCGCGCCTCCAGAATCGATGGATCGCCACAAGCACGAACGGCGTCAACAACGCAAGCCCCGTTGCGCGCGGACCAAACAGCGTCCACGCGTGATCGCTGAGCGCGTACGAGAGATACATCGACACCGTCATGACTGCCGAAAGCCCGAGAAGCCACTGCAATTCTTCGCGGCCACGGTAACCCGCAGGCGACTTCCACTGGCTTCCCGCGCGCTCAGCGCTTACGAGGTCACACATCCGCTTGATGAAGCCGAGGTAGAGGCAGAGAAAGAAAACACAGAGCACAAGCCACACGCTGATCGGGACTGCAATCGCGATCGCGCCTGCGGCTGCACGAAGACCAAAGCCAGTCGCGATCGTGGCAACGTCCACAAATGCCACGCGCTTGAGTCCACCGTTGTACGCCACCTGCAAGACGGCATACAGCGCGACCGCGAGGACGAGCGTCGACGAGACGAGCCCCGCGAGGACAACCGAAAGCGCGATCAGGACGACACCAATTCCGATCGCGGACGTTGGCGAGATTCGCCCTGCCGCGACCGGCCTCCGGCACTTCACCGGGTGCTGCCGATCCTTCTCCGCGTCCATCGCGTCGTTGATGCAGTAGAAGCCGCTCGCGACGAAACAAAACGCTGCGAACGCGAGAGCCGCGGCAATCGCCTTCTCGACGATGGCATCCGTCGTTTGCGTACGCACCGCATTCGCGGCCCAGAATATGAACGCGAGCAGGACAAAGCTGTTCTTGGTCCAGTCGCCTGGTCGCGCGAGTTTGAGGATGTCCCTTGGGGCAGCCATGGTTCGGATCTTTCGGTGGGTTTCTATCGGCGCTTTCGCAGGTGCCTCCACAGACGCACGGCGAATCCGGACGAGTTCTCGCGCGAAAGTTCCCGCTCTTCGCCCGCCGCAATCGGTCCCGGGCGCTGCCCAGTCCACTATCATCCCACCTCGCCGCTTTCCGGCCCCCACCACCATGGTTTCTGACACCGCTTCCCACGCGTCCTCCCACGCTTCTTCGAAAGTCTCCTCCGCCCCCGGCAACCGCTCGGTCAAGTTCCGCGTCAAGCGGCAAGACAACCCGGGTGAAGCGCCGCGTTGGGAAGAATTCGTGGTGGATGTGGAGCCAGGCGCGAATGTGATCGCTTGCCTCCAGCAGATCGCTCGCATGTCGAAGACGGCCGACGGCCGTGCGACCACGCCAGTCTGCTACGACTCGGGCTGCCTCGAGGAAGTGTGCGGTTCGTGCGCCATGGTCATCAACGGCAAGGTGCGCCCGTCCTGCTCCGCGCTCGTCGACAAGGTCGTTGCTGAAGACGGCACGATCACGCTCGAGCCGATGTCGAAGTTTCCTGTCATCCGAGACCTCGCGGTCGACCGTTCGCGCGCGTTCCACAATCTCGCACGCGTGAAGGCGTGGGTTCCGGTTGATGGCACGTATCACCTCGGCGCGGGCCCGAAGGACACGCCGGAAAATCAAGAGATGCGCTACACGCTCTCGACCTGCATGACCTGCGCGTGCTGCCTCGAAGCATGCCCGCAGTTCAACCTCGAAGAGAACGCGGACAAGTGGGACTCGGAGTTCGTCGGCGCGCACGCCATCTCGCAAGCTCGACTCTTCAACACGCACCCAACAGGTGCGACGCTCGCTTCCGAGCGTCTCGACGTGTTGATGGCCAAGGGTGGCGTCAACGACTGCGGCAACGCGCAGAACTGCGTGAAGGTTTGCCCGAAGGAAATTCCGCTCACCGAGTCGATCGCTGCCATGGGCCGCGCCGTCACCGTGCACAGCGTGAAGAAGTTCTTTGCCGGACGTTGATTTGGCGCTCGCGACTCGCTTCGCTTTCGCTCGCTCTGGCCGGCTCCCCTCGGAGTGAATCCGAGGGGGCCGAGATGTTGTCCTGTTTCGAGCGCTCGCAACCTGCTTCGCAACTTGCTCGCTCTGGCGTAGATCTCACCAGAGGTCGCCGCCGCAGCGGCGACCGCGAAGACGACGCGGCGACCGCGAGAACGAGACTAGACCAACTGCACCAGCACCTCGTTCGCGAGGATCATGCCGCGTGCGGTGAAGCGCAAGCGATCGGCAGCCAGATCGCGCTCGAGTAGACCATCGGCGATCGCACGCGCAATCACCTTCGCGCGCGCGGGCTCAAGCGCAATCGCACGACGCTCGAGTTCGCCCGATACACCCTCGGCAAGCCGCAATCCAAGCATCAACGCTTCGCTCGTATTGCGCGCGAGGTCTGGCCCTTCGACATCCACCACCGGCGCCGAATCATCTTCCGCCGCGCCGCGCGCGAGCCAATCGCCAAGCCGCGGGACAACCTTGAAGCGCGTCCCCGCGATCGATCCACTCGCACTCGGCCCAAGCGCCCACCACGACTCGTTGCGCCAGTAGACGAGGTTGTGCTGACACGCGCGGCCGGCGCGCGCAAAGTTTGAAACTTCGTAACGCGTGAAGCCGTGCGCAGCCAACATCTCAACCGTCGCTTCGTACATCTCGGCTTCGAGTCCATCGTCACACGGCTCAAACTCGCCGCGCTCAAGCCGCTTCGTCATCGCGGTGTTCGCCTCGTACGTCAGGCCGTAACACGAAAGATGCTCAGGCCCAATCTCCAATGCACGCGCGAGATCACTGCGCCACTCGGCGAGCGTTTGGCCGGGAATACCGAAGATGAGATCGAGGTTGAAATTCGTGATGCCCGCTTCGCGCAAGTAGCCCGCCGCGCGCGCAACGTTCGCCGGATCATGCCAACGTTCGAGCGTCTTTAAGTGCCGCGGTTCGAAACTCTGCGCACCGATCGAGACGCGATTGACGCCCGCATCTTTGAGTACATGCGCCTTCTCGAGATCAATCGTTTCAGGGTTCGCTTCGACGGTCCACTCGACGTTGCGCGCGAGCGGAAATCGGCGAATCTCTGCCGTGAAAGCCCGCAATTCTTCAGCCGAAAGCAACGTCGGCGTTCCTCCGCCAACGAAGACCGTCTCGATCTCTCCCTCGACGCGCGCGAGCGTCCACGTCACATCGTGCGCGAGGCGCGCGAGGTACTCCCCTGTTCGACCTTCACGATCCACGAACGAGTAGAAGTCGCAGTAATGGCACTTGTGAAAGCAGAACGGGACGTGGACGTAGAGGCCGCGTGCGCGATGCCGCCCGCTCGGGAGCGCCGTCGCCAGTCGCGACACCGCACCGCCCGCCGCGCGTCGCGCCTCGGCTCCTTCATCCGTCGCTGCTCCGTGAATTCGTACATCTGCCACGTCCGCAGGATAGGGGATCGCCCCATCCACCTCCGATCTCACGATCAGGCTCAAGCCGCGCCTCGAAACAGCCGATCCGCCCCCTGCGTCGGGTTCTCGGCGCAAGTTGTTGGCGCCAAGTTCTTGGCGTACGCGGAGGCTTTCCGATGGCAGGCGATGAAGTAATCCGGATCATGTGCCCGAATCTCGGGTGCCAGCGCGTGCTCGCCGTTCCCTCGAGCGCTCGGGGCAAACTTGTTCGTTGTCGTGGTTGCGGCTCGAACATCCGCATTCCGGTCCCGCGCGCGGAATCCCCCTCCGCGCCGCAAGCCGCTCAGCCGCAGCAACAGAAGCCCGCGGCCTGAGTTTGCGACGTGCCCAACGCGCTGAAGCCGCCGCTAAACTGCGCGCTTGAGCCCGTTCCAACACCACAACGTACCTCCGCATGCCGCCGTCGTTGGCCTCCAATGGGGCGATGAAGGCAAGGGCAAGATTGTCGACCTCTTGACGAGCCGCTTTGACTGCATCGTCCGCTACAACGGCGGCGCGAACGCTGGTCACACCGTGCAAGTCGGCAGCGATCGTTACGCATTGCACCTGATCCCATCGGGAATTCTCAGCCCAGGCAAGGTCAACATTGTGGGGAACGGCGTCGTGGTCGACCCTGAGAAACTGCTCGACGAGGTCGAAGGCCTGCGAAAGCGCGGCGTCGCAATCGGCGACAACCTGCGTATCTCCGATCGTGCGCACGTCGTGATGCCCTACCACAAGGAGCAGGACGCGGCGCTCGAAGAACTGCTCGAGAAGAAGTCTGGAAAGACGGGCGCTGGCCAAATCGGCACCACGCGTCGCGGCATTGGCCCCGCGTACTCCGACAAGGTTCGCCGCTCCACCGCGCTTCGCATGGGTGATCTTCTCGATCATGCGCTGCTCTTGCGCAAACTTGAAACGATTTGCGGTCTGCGCATGGCGGAACTCGAAGCGCTCGGCGCGAGCGTCACGCCGCTTGTTCCACGCGAACTCGCGGATCGCTTCGCCGCTGCGGGCGAACGCTTGCGCCCACACATCACCGACACCGTCTACCTCGTCCACGATGCGATGAAGGATGGACGCACGGTGCTCTTCGAAGGCGCAAACGCGTGTCTTCTCGACATCGATCACGGTACGTTCCCGTACGTCACGAGTTCGAACTGCTCGACGCTCGGTATCCCTGCGGGTTCGGGTGTGCCTGGCCGCATGATCGGCAAGGTCTACGGCATTATGAAGGCCTACTCGACGCGCGTCGGCGGCGGGCCATTCGTCACCGAACTCCTTGATGAAACTGGCGAGCGCATCCGCAAGCGCGGCCGCGAATACGGCACGACGACCGGTCGCCCCCGCCGCTGCGGCTGGCTTGATCTCGTTGCTGTGAAGTACAGCGCGATGGTCTGCGGCGCCGACGCGATTGCGTGCACACTGCTCGATGTCCTCTCCGGCTTCGATGAACTCAAGATCTGTGTGGGCTATCGCCGCGCCGACGGCACCATCACCGATCGCTTCATTCCCGACGCGGAACGCATGCACGGCTTCACGCCCGTTTATGAAACGTTCGCAGGCTGGGAACGTGAACTCACGACGTGCACCGATCGCGAAGATCTCCCGCGCGAGGCGCAGGCGTATCTCGGCTTCGTCGAGCAGTTCGTCGGTATTCCGGTCGAACTCGTGAGCGTCGGTCCTGAACGCACGCAGACGTTCGAATCAAACGAACGCTTTGCCGTCGCGCGATAGATTCGAGAGTTCCACGATCGATCCGCGCCCGTGATCGGCGCTTGATGACCCGCGCCCGCAACCCTCGCCTGATGACCCTCACCCCCGCCACCCTCGCCGACATCCCCCGCGACCGCTGGCCGCGGCATGTCGCGGTCATCATGGACGGCAACGGTCGATGGGCCCAAGCACGCGGACTCCCCCGCGCGGCTGGGCACCGCGAAGGCGTCGCGACCGTACGGCGCGTCGTCACCGAGGCTGCGCGCCTCGGGCTTGAAGCGATCACGCTCTATTCGTTCTCGAGCGAGAATTGGAAGCGCCCCGCCGACGAGGTCGCCGCGCTGATGTTCCTCTGCTGCGAGTTTCTTCGCATCGAGCGCGAAACAATGCTCCGCGAGAACATCCGATTTCGTCGGATCGGACGACGCGACGGACTGCCGCCAGAGGTGCTTGCGGAACTCGACGAAACTGAACGCGTAACCGCGGCACACACCGGCCTAACCCTCTGTCTTGCCTTGAATTACGGTTCTCGGACAGAACTCGCGGACGCCGCACGCGCGCTTGCAACGGACGTCCTCGCTGGCCGCCTCCGCCCCGACGAGATCGATGAGGCGACCTTCGCGAGCCGCCTCTACACCGCGGGTATCCCCGACCCTGACCTTCTCGTTCGAACCGCCGGCGAGATGCGCATCTCAAACTACCTCCTGTGGCAGATTTCCTACGCGGAATTGCACGTCACCGAGGTCCTGTGGCCCGACTTCTCGGTCAACGACTTCCACGTTGCGATCCGAGCGTTCGCAGGCCGCGAGCGGCGATTCGGCGGCGTGCTGTCGCAATCGCCGAGCCTCGACAGGGCGCACTGAACCGATCGCCCGCCGATTGCAGCGTCACCAACGAACGGCTGTCGAACTCGCGGACGTGCATGCACCGCCCGCGGCTGAGAATTCACTTGCGCAGTTCGGCTCGAGCGCACGCGAAGAGACACGTTGATCCAACGAGAAATCGCGCCGAAATCCCGGCTGTGACGGCAGTTGGCTTGCATTGTCGGTGGATCAGACGATGATGTGCGGACGTGCGGTTGCGGCGGGCTGTTGGTCCGTCGCCGCACTCTGCGAGAACCTTGGTCGGACCTTGCGAGTACGCGAGGTCTCACCGAGCGTCGCCGAGTCATCGCACGCGTTTGGGAGAAGCTCGTGAGCTTGAGCACAACGCTCGAGTGCACGTCAGATTTTTGAGACGTCTCCTCCAACACGCGTGAGCAACGCGCGTCTTGAAAGAGACGTTTGGGCGAGATGTTTGAGAGTGTTTGTTCAGGCGGGCAAAGCCAAAGCTGTTTCGAACCAGCGACACAGCGACCGATACGGCGACACGACATGCACGAACTACGACGATCCGCAGTCTTCACCTCGCTTCTCTCCGCCTGTGCACTCGCTGCACTTCCGGCGAGCCTTGCGTTTCGCTCTGTCGAAGACGCCGCGCGTGATGCCGATCTCGCGATCGTCGATCCAGGCCTCGCGAAACTCGGCATCGCCGACGCGCGCCAACACTCCGCAATCGACGTCGTTGCAAGCGCGCCGTTCCGTTGGAACTTCCCACGCTTCGACGCTGCACGACTTGCGATTGGCGAGTCGTTGCTCTTCATTCTCCCCGGTGGGCGCGAACTCGAACTCCCGCTCGTCGAGCGCATTCTTCAAAGCGAAGATTCCGTCGTTTTCCTCTTCGCCGATCACATGGTCGGCGCAAGTGCGGAAATCGCACTGACGCGCGGGCTCGTCTCTGGTCGCGTGCGACATACGCCGAAGGCTGGATTCGAAGAGTGGTCGCTCGCAACAGGCGAAGATGAGTTCGGTATCGGCGGCGAGTACTGGTCGCGTGCAACGCCGGAACCAAACATCCTCGCTCCACTTTCGCCTGATGCGCTTGATGCCGGCGGCGATGGAAGCGTTGCCGGCGGCGAGGGCGGCATCGCGGGCGAAGGTTGCCAAGACACCGGCGCGATCATTGATCTCCTCATCGCGTACACGCCGGATTGCCTTGCGAGTTTCGCCGGAAACGTCGAAGCGCTGAAAGCACAAGTTGCCGAAGACATCGCGATTGCCAATCAAGGTTTGTCGGCTTCGCAGTCGATTCCGCGCATTCGGATCGCGGGATATTGGGCGGCACCCGATGATTCGAGTGGCAACATCGCCGACGACCTCCTTCAGCTGCAAGACCCCGCGGACGGTTGGAATGATGGCGTCCAAGCGAAGCGCGATCAATTCGCCGCCGACTTGGTGATGCTCTATGAAGAGCCCTCCGCGCAGGGCGGCATTGGATTCATCGGCATCGGTGGCGGCGAGAGCTTCGGTTACTCGGTGAACGCCGCTCCCGATACGTTCGTCGCCGCGAAACTCATCGGTTTCAACATGGGAGCGTGCGCGGAAATCACTTCCGTGCCCGCCTGCAACGGCTACTTCTCCGATTCCCACGCGTGGCTCTTCTCAAATAGCGGAGCACTCCAAGGCACCATCATGGCTGCCGGCGTGCCCGTCCTCTATCCGATCTACTCGAACATTTATGTTGAGGTGGGTGGCTCGGCGACAGGTGATGTTGCCGCCAACAACGCACGCACCCTGAGCTTGACCGCGAACACCGTCGCGAAGTTCCGCTGCTCGACGACCATCGATCAGGATTGCAACAACAACGGCATCGTCGACTCGGAAGAGATCGCAAACGGCAGCGCACAGGATTGCAACAGCACGGGTTTCCCCGACGAGTGCGACATCGCCTTCGGTATCAGCGAAGACGCAGACAATGACGGCGTTCCTGACGAATGCCCGCTGTCAGACCTCGAGTTCACACTGCAAGGTGCTGTGCAACTCGACACGTTGGGAACGAGTGTGTCGATGTCGATTCGCCCGCTCGATCCGACCGTCCTTATGGGCGCGGGCGCGCCAGGCGACGACACGCTCGTTATGAATGGCGGCGAAGCGTTCATCCTCGAAGCGACTGCGGGCGCGATCGATCCGCTCAGTATTGCCACGCTTCGTCCGCACGATCCGAAGGTCAACGCGTTCTTCGGTCGCTCGATCAGCGTGCTGCGCCGACCGGCACGCACAAATTCGAGTGCGACCTACAACTTCCCCGCGCGCAAACTCGCGCTCGTGAGCGCGTTCCGTTGGCTCCAAGAATCGCCTCAAGGCAACTATCCATCGAAGGGTGCGTGCTACCTCTTCGAACAAACGGGCACGGGCGCATGGCAACAAGTGCAATCGCCGCTGCCGACGGGCGGCACAACGCCGTGGCAAGTTACGCCAGCAGCGGGGACTGGCCCCTACGCCGCGAATGCCTACGCGCTTGTCGGTTACTCGACCGCGATTGGTCACGCGCCGAATGAAATCGCTGAACTCATCGCAGCCGGCGCGCCAGGCCAGAACGAAGGCCGCGGGGCCGTGTACATGTGGAGCAACGACTCGGTGACCGTCGGCGTGCGCCGCCCCGATCGCCGCACGCAACTCACGCCGCTCACGCACCCAACTCCGCAACCGAACGACCTGTTCGGCGCCGCGATCGCGATCGAAGATCAGATCCAAACCTCGGCGACGACGCCGCGCGTTGCGATCATCATCGGCGCGCCAGGCCGCGATGAAAGTCGCGGGTACGCCGTCATCCGCGAGCGTGCGACAAGCACCAGCGGCTTCGCCACGAGCTGGCCCGCGACGAGCACCTATCAGTTCGACCTGAGCTCGCCTGTTGGCCCGGGCGCGCCGCCGCAACCGGGCTATCGCTTCGGCGAGGCGGTCGCGATCGAAGGCCGCTTGGCGGTCGTCGGCGCACCAGGTGCTAGCGACGGCAAGGGACGCTTCTACATCTACGAGCGCAACACGTCACTCGCAGGATCGTGGGCGTTCCGCGGCTGGTTTGCGTCGGATGATCCGCTCGTCCGTGGATTCGGAAGCGCTGTTTCCATCGCGCGAACAGCCGATCCCAACGTCTACCAAATCATCGTTGGCGCTTCGAAGGCGGATATCGCCGCGGGTTCCACGATTCGCGTCGATGCCGGTGCGGCCTTCATCTACGAGAAGACGCTCGGCACGAGTGCCCCGATCTATCAGGGCATGCGCGTTTCCAACACACCATCGTCCGGCGATGAGTTCGGTTACTCGACCTCCGCCGTGCAGGGCTTCGGTCTCATCGGAGCTCCGTTCAAAGATTCAGGCGGCCTCAACTCAGGTGCCGCGAAGTTCATCACTCTTCCATAACCGAGCGATCGGCGAATCTTCAAACGTCTCGACCTCCACTCGAAACCGATTCGAACCCCTCACGACCGCCGCTCGCCTCGCGCAACCGAAACTCTCGATCCGCCCATGCGATCTACCTTTGCTCCACTCGCTCCGTTCCGCTGTCTGATGCTGCTCGCCGTAGCCGCGTGGGCTCTGCTCACAACGACTTCGCGCGCCTCTGCCCAAGACGCCTGCGGCGACGCGACCAACGACTGCTTCACGACCAATCTCTTTGCCGGCGGTTGCAGCAACCCTGTGTGCTGCGGACTCGTTTGCACGGCCGAGCCATCGTGCTGCGACGTCGCGTGGGACGACGTTTGCGTGGCGATCGCGGAGAAGTACTGCTCCGACTGCGGACTTGTGAAGGATTCTTGCTTCGAACCACACGGGACGCCGTCGTGCAACAACGGCGCGATTTGCGAAGCTGTTTGCGTTTCGGTTGGCTTTGAGTACTGCTGCTCGGTGCGTTGGGATGAAGGCTGCGTCCAACAAGCGATCGAACTCACCGACGAATGCGGCGAGCCTGCCGCGGGTTCGTGCTTGGTCGTGCACGAAAACCCGAATTGCCGCGATCCAGAATGCTGCAACACCGTTTGCGGCATCGACCCGCGTTGCTGTGAAGAGACGTGGGACGAAGCGTGCGTGAATTGGGCCGAGCGCTTCTGCCGTGGCTGCGGCAACCCGCGTGCGGGCAGCTGCTGCTATTCGCAACCAACGCCTTACTGCAACGACGCGATTTGCTGTGAAGCGGTCTGTGACATCGATGCCTTCTGCTGCGAAGCGCGTTGGGATGCGTTCTGCGCGCAGTTGGCGACCGACAACTGCAACATTCCGCGCTGCACCTGCGGCGAAACCCCGTCGCCGTTCCAGACCGCAAGTTGCCGCGCTGTCCACGAGATTCCTGGCTGCGACGACGCAAATTGCTGCGATGCCGTCTGCTACTTCGATTCGTTCTGCTGCGAAGTGGAATGGGACTTCACCTGCGTGCAATCCGCACTCGCCCAGTGCGCGCTCACGCCAAACCCCGACATCAATGACACCTGCGATAGCTCCACAGGCAGTTGCTACTTCCCGCACGGCGGCGAAGGTTGCTCGCAACCCGCGTGCTGCGGCAAGATCTGCCTGATCGACCCGTCGTGCTGTGACACGACGCTCGGCGGTTGGGACCAAGCGTGCGCTGATCTCGCGATCGTCAACTGCAACGAATGCGGCTCGATCGATGCTGGCAGTTGCTTCTACCCGCATGAAACTCCCGGCTGCCTCGATCGCGAGTGCTGCGACAACGTCTGCATCATCGATCCCTCGTGCTGCGAGATCGAGTGGGACATCTTCTGCGTCATCAACGCGGGCACGTACTGCCTCGATAGCGCCGTTGCATGCGGCGATCCGCGCACGCGTCCTTGCGCCGTCCCGAGCTTCCTCCCAAGCTGCGAAGACGAAGAGTGCTGCGCGTACGTCTGCAACGTGCTCGATCCGACCTGCTGCTCGCGCGCATGGGACGAAACCTGCGCCGCGAACGCTGTCTTCGGCTGCGACCTCGGCATCAACAACTGCCCCGCTGCCGGTTCGCCACTCGTCGTGCACGGGAACCCTGGTTGCTCCGACGAACTCTGCTGTGCGGCGGTGTGCTCGGTCGACCCGCTTTGCTGCAGCTTCGGCTGGAGCGCGGAATGCGTGGCGGTCGCAAAGGGTATCTGCGTGACGTTCGGCGATTGCCCGGGCGAAGGCGCCTGCGATTCGACGCACGCGACCCCTGGTTGCGAAGACGCGACCTGCTGCACGATCGTCTGCCAGAACGACCCAGTCTGCTGTGAAGTCAGTTGGTCCTCAAGTTGCGTGCAAGCCGCGCGCGCCCTGTGCGTACCGCGCAACTCTTGGCCTTGCCCCTGCGTTGGAAGTTGCTTCGAAGCGCACCCCGAATCCGGTGGTTGCGAAGACGAAGTCTGCTGCGCAGGCGTCTGCAACATCGACCCATCGTGCTGCACCGAAAGCTGGGACGCGGGTTGCGTGTCGATCGCGCGCATCACCTGCTGCACCTATCCAGGCTGCGGTGACATCTGCACGGGCAGCTGCCTTGTTCCGCACCAAACGCCGTACTGCGACGACGCTTCGTGCTGCGAAGCGGTCTGCCGTTACGAGCCCTATTGCTGCGACGTCCGTTGGGACTCGTCGTGCGTCCTCGAAGCGCGCCGCACGTGCATCGGCGGTTGCGGTCTGCCCGTGAGCGGCAACTGCTTCGCGGTGCACAACCAGCCAGGCTGCAATCGTGGCGATTGCTGCGTCTCAGTCTGCGCGGCGGAAGAGTACGAGTACTGCTGCCAAGTGAGTTGGGATCAGGACTGCGTCGATCGCGCACGGAAGCTCTGCGAAGACGAGGTCCCCGAGTGCGGCCGCGTCGGCTTGCCTGGCTGCAATCTGCCGCACAACAGCCCGTCGTGCAGCGATGAAGATTGCTGCGAAGCGATTTGCAACATCGACACGTATTGCTGCGAGAACGAGTGGGACGCGTCGTGCGTCGAGCGCATCTACGGCACTGAGGGTTGCGAGCGCTACCAAGCTGAGTGTGGTGGTCGCTGCGCGGGCACGTGCTGTGAGCCGCATCTCGGCCCATGGTGCAACGACGAAGCATGCTGCGACGCAATTTGCTTGATCGACATCTTCTGCTGCTCGACGCAGTGGGACGAGTTCTGCGCGTCGCAAGCCCGTATCAACAAGAATTGCCGCGACGCATGCCCGCCGCCCGACTGCGGTACGCCCGAGGCGGGCAACTGCTGCTTCCCACACGACAACGCGAACTGCAACGATCAAGATTGCTGTGATGAAGTTTGCGATATCGACTCCACCTGCTGCGACGCAGTGTGGGACCAGATCTGCGCAGCGATCGCGAACGACGTTTGCTCGGTGTGCGGAGATGGTTCATTCTGCGGCGATCCAGACGCTGGAAGCTGCTGCAACGAACACGAGACGGTGCCGTTCTGCAGCGACGAAGTCTGCTGCGGCTTCGTCTGCTCGTTCGACGAATCCTGCTGCATCTCGGGTTGGGACACGACGTGCGTGAAGCTCGCACAAGCGTTCTGCGGCTGCGACGGCTGAGTCGACAAGAACCGGTCTTGTGAACCTCTAACGCGCCCGCGCGACCAACGCCCTTGCGATCAACCCCCGGGCGCGTTTTCCTTCGCGGAAGAGGAAGACCACCGCTTGACCGTCGGGGCGCGCCGAGAGCGCGCGCGTGAATGCGTCGGCATCGGCTGCGCGCCCACGCACGCGGACACTGCGCGCGACAAGCGCGTGACGCTTCAGCGTGGCAAGCACTGCGTCTTCGCGTGCGGCGCATTCGTCGATGATCTCAAAGCTCTCAAACCATGGCGTTGCGAGCGGCGCGTGAGAGACAACGAGGCCGAGACCACGCGCAATTTCTTGCGCGGCATCGTTCGCTCCTGCCGCCTCGGTCAAGAGTTCGGCGCGCTCGCTCGCCGCAATTGGTTCAGAGATGAACCTCCCACGCGTGATCGCATCCGCAACGCGCAAACGATCTGCTCGCGCGCCATCGGGAATCCCCGCGATGGTGTGGCTCACGATGGTGTGGCTCTTTTCGGCGAGAAGCGTCGCGCGCGTACGCCCCGCGGCGCCGTCTTCGCGGGCGTAGGCACCCGACCACGCGACCGCCTGCACGAGCCGATTCTCCTCCGCAATCCACTCCCACGCGAGACCGCGGTTGAGAGGCCCAAACGCCGCGCGATCGACACCTGGCGAGAACTTGATCGCCGCCGCGTGCGCAAGTGTCAGCGCGCGCTCGATCCACGCGCGGCCCGGCTGGTGATCGTCGAGATTCCAAGAGCGACGACCCGCCGATTCATCGCGCCGCGCAGGGTCGGCGTGAAGCGCAACGCCTGCGAGGTCGATCGCTTCAGCGTCCGTCACACGCGTCACGCAGCGCGCGTTGTGCGCGGTCATCCACGCACGCCGCGGGTCGAGATCAATCGCTTCGACCGAGAGCCCCGCTTCGGCGAGTGCCATGGCGTCGCCGCCGATCCCAGAGCAGATGTCGAAGATCGCGGCGCTCGGCCCAAGACTCTCGACCATTCGCCGCGCCTTCCAACGCGCGACTGCCATGCCTGACGCTTGCTCGATCCCCGCGACATCGCACCAAAGGCGCGTCGCGACTTCAGGCCCAAACTTCCGTGCCGCGCGACGGCGACCTTCGACGAGTTCAAAAGCGGCAGAGGCAAGCGCAGCGGAGGCGAGCGCGGCGGCGAACTTGGCATCGCCGTCACCCTCACGCTGCCCCTCACACTGCACCTCACCCATGGCGCGTCGAAGTT
>JAIXVI010000248.1 GCA_027483065.1 Planctomycetaceae bacterium | reverse complement strand
GGACAAGCTCACCGAAGATACGCCGATGTTCGTCGTCGAAAGCGATGCAACCATCGTCGCGCCGCTCATGCTTGACGCGCTCCTCGAAGCGAAGGCAAATCCAAAGGCCGCCGCAGCGATCATCAAGGCTTCGCGCGCCGAGACGAAGAAGCATCTCGCGAAGCGCTGACGTCCCGCGCGGCGATGGCGTCACGCGCGGCGATGGCGTCCCGCGCGGCGATAGCGTCACGCGCGGCGATGGCTTCACGCGCGGCGATGGCGTCACGCGCGGCGGGCAGCACGATTTCAATCGTCGTTCCAACGCCGAGCGTGGATGTGATCTCGATTTTTCCTCGAGCTTCTTCGACTGCTTTTGTGACCATTGCGAGTCCAAGCCCAGTTCCACGGCCCGATGGTTTCGTCGTGAAGAAAACTTCGCAGGCGCGCGCTCGCGTCTCCGCGCTCATGCCAATGCCGTTGTCCGAAACCGCGATTCGCACCGCACGACGCTTCTCAAGACGTGCGGGGCCAAATGCAACCCGAATCTCCCCTCCTTGACCGCGCGTTCCGTGACGTTGTACGACGGCGTCGCGTGCGTTCACCACTAGATTCAAAACGACTTGTGTGAGCACGCTCGGATCGATTTGAACATCGCCACACCGAGCCTTGAACGTCTCTTCGAATCGAATCTCGCGTGGCAATGCCGCTGTAAAGAGCGGCTCCACAGTGCTCCACCACGAACGCAGTGCTGTGATTTCCGCGACGGTCGATTCTTCCGAACTCGACGAGGACGCTCGCGAGAGAAAGTGCATTCCATCCGCGAGTTGCCGCAGATACGCCACGCAACTGCGCATCGCATCGGTGTGTTGTTCGTAACGCTCCCGAGCAGCGACCGTGGTGAAATCGTTGCGAAGCGCCGTGAGCGCGTTGAGATGCGCTTGAATTGGCAGCAACACGTTCTGGAGATCATGCCCGAGCCCTGCACCGAGCATTCCGATCGATGCGAGTCGGTCGGCAACGCGCATGCGCTGTTCAAGTTCAATGCGCGCACTCTCGTCGTGCACAAAGAGGGCGATGCGCGGCGCGGCACCATGAGATCCGCGGACTCGCGTTGCAGTGCAATGCACCCACGTTGTTCGGCCACTCACTGCGTGGAGAACGAGACGCTCGGCGACAGAAGTCACTCTTCCTTCGCGCAGTGGGCGAAGAAGCGCTGTCAACGGTTCGCCCTCCACTTTCGCGTGCTCTGGAGCACGTTGAAAGAAGGATTCGACCTCAAGTCCCGTGATTTCTGCAGGATCCCGACCGGTAAGCGCGGCGAACGATGCGTTTGCACGGAGGATTCGACCGTTCCATTCAGCGAGGACCACGCCAATCGCTTTATTCTCGAAGAGCACTTCAAACTCTTCGTGTGCTTCATCGGCCGCCGCGCGCAGTCGATGGATTTCGTTCACGCCGTTCACAACCATCACCATGCCGCCGATTTCACCGGTCAACGTGCGCCATGGCCGCGTCGACCAACGAAGCCATTGCACCGCGCCACGTGCGCGGGCGAAGAGATCGAGATCGGAAGAGAGCGGCTCGCCGGCAAGCGAACGGCGATGGAGTTCGCGCCACCGCTCGGGAATCTCGGGGAAAACCTCGTAGTGACTCTTCCCAAGAATCGCTGTCACGTCGAGTTTGTACTCCGCGCACCACGCAGGACTCGCTGCGATGTAGCGCATCTGCGTGTCGACCATCGAGATCGGAGTCGCTGCAAATGCGATCTGGTCTACCAAGGCGCGTTGAATGGGACACGCCGCATCGGTGGCTTGCGATCCGTGCAGAAGTTCGAGATTGAGAGGAGTTCCGGTGGACATCTTTTCTCCATGGCCGCCCACGATGCGTTTGCCGACGCGAGGTGGAATCTTCGGTGTGTTCAACATACGTCACAAGGAGTGACTCATGGAGACTTTGCCCCAACCTGATTCTGCGCGCGGCAAAGTGAACCGCGCTTTGAGACTCAAAACGCCCGATTCAGACGCATTAGTAGTCATAACCGAGGACAGCAAGGTCCTCGCGGTAGCGCCGCATGGCGAGCGTACGCGACCGAACATCGAACAACTCCTGATATCGCGGATGATGCGACCGATGCGCGTGCGGGAGCTTCGGTCGCGCCGCAAGCGCGAGACCAAACTGGTCGCAGAGTCGGCCAAAATCGTCCGCGAGCCGCTCGAAGCGGCCAACGAAGTCCACGCGCAGCGCGCCATCAGGCGCACAGATGAACGGTGTCTGCGGCGCAACGTGAGGATGGTCGAGTGAGATCGTCGCGTCAACGAATCGGCTGAAAGAAAGCCCGCGCAGGTCGATACCTGCTTCGAGCGCACAAGCGCGAAGATCAGGATCGCCGCCGGCCCATGCCGAAACGAGGCGATCGAACGGATTCCGTACGAAGGCAAAGGTCCGAAAGCGGGCGAGATCCGATTGCGAGATCCCACTGACGACGAGCGCGCGGCGCAGGCGCACGACATCGAGATGCTGCAAATAGTTCGTTGAACCAGCGATCGAGCGGAGGTCTTCGCTCATGGCGCGCCCGTACAGATGCTCGCGATCCTCGACGCGATAGTCGCCGTGCATGCCGAACGCGCGCTCGATACTGGAACCGCCGCACTTCGGAATATGGACGAACATCATGCGGAGTTCGCGTGAGACCGGCATGCGCGCGAGTGTAACGCGCAGGCGTTCGAGAGAACGCGCGCGGCCGTACGATGGACGTATGAGCGAAACTGTCTCGTCGACCAGAGAGCCGAATCGCGGAGCGTCCACGCCGCGCGAGCAAGGCCGCATCGGCCTTCGCGACGTTCTTGTGGCGACCGCAGTTTTCTTGGTGGTTCTGGCATTGCGATTGGCGCTCCTCGCAAACACACCCGATGCATCTTGGCCGCACTCGATGCTCTATGAAGGCGATGCGCCCGTTTGGGCGACGTGGGCGCAGCAGATCGTCGCCGGCGAACCCTTCGAAGAAAACCTCCCCTTTCGCACGCCAGGCGTTGCGTTTCTCCTTGCGTGGATCGGCGCGACTGCGACACCGTTCACTGCCGCCAAAGCACTCTGGTGCGCGATGTCGGCCGCCACCGCAGCGGCGACCTATCTCGTCCTCGCGCGCTTCTTCACGCGCTGTGCTGGCCTGATCGCCGCGATGTTGCTCGCGCTCTCCTTCGCCGTCGGAGTTGCGGCGACGAGCCTCAACAACGAAACGCCCTACGCCCTGCTCCTCATCTTGATTGTCGGCGCGACGTTGCGCTGGTGTGAACGCGCGACGATCACGATGTCCATCACGCTCGGCGTGATGCACGCACTCGCGCTGCTTTTGCGGGCAGAACACACACTTTTCATCGCATTCGCTGCGATCGGCATGCTTCTCGCGGCGCATCGATCTCCGACCACGCCGCAAACGAAACCTCAATCGTGGCCGCACATCGTGCGGCAATCCGCGTGGATCATCGCCGCGGGCGTCGTGGTCTTGCTCCCTTGGACGCTTCGCTCACATGCCGCAGTCGTCCGCTACAACAACGAGTGCGCGCCGATTCCGTACGACTCGATGTGGCCCGAGTGGCGCGAAGACGCCATTGCGGAGTACGAGTCGCTTCCCGCGTTCGTGCGCACCGGAAACTTCGCAACGCTCAATACCTTCGTGCGACGCAATCAATTGCAAGAAGTCGACGCAGCGGCGGTGAAGCGCTACTTCGATGAAACATGGGGTTTCACGCCTTCGGCGCTTCCCGCGTGGTCGATCGTGAGTTTCAAAGGTGGACTCGATTTCGCGCTCGCGAATGATCCGCGCTCGGACGGCGGGTTTTCTCGTGCGCCACTCACCGACCGCTACGACCAGAACCCGCCCTTCTCATTCGCGCGGCCAAGTCACGCGCAAATGGTCGAACAGGGTTACGCGATCGGTTGGAAACATCTCACCGAAGATCCGGCGCGTACGCGCGGGCTCATCGCGGAGAAGCTGCTGCGATTCACCGATGGCACCACGCTCGGCCTTTTCGCGTCGAATTGGCCATACAACGCGAGCGACGAACTCATTCGACAACCCGTCGATCTCGCGGTTCCTGCACGTTGGAGTGCGCCGATTTGGAGTTCGGTCGTCTTGTGCGCGATCACACTCGGTGCGATTGTCGCGGGCTTCCGTCGCGGCGGATGGCTCCTCCTGCTCGCCCTTCTCTATCGCATCGTCATCGTCGCGGCGTTCTACGGTTACGCGCGTCATGCCGTGTCGATTGCGCCGATTCTCGCTGCGCTCGCTGCGCTTGGTATCGATGCGCTGTTGGCCGGATTTCTGCGCGTATTGCCGTTCGGCACGGCGTGTATCGGGCGTCTCGCCTTCGCGATTCTCGCGCCGCTCGTCGCCGTCGCGCTCCTTGTCGTTGCGTTCGGCTCGGCGATCCATCCGCCCTCGTGGACCGCGCGCACCGCGACGCTCGACGGTCGCATCGAACTCACGCCTGAGTTTGGCGAAGGCGCGTTCACTTCGAACGACCGACTTCGCCTCCTTCCGCGAGGTGATTGACCAACGTTGATCGGCCCGTGATGTCGGCATACGGAATTCACGGGAACTTCAACAGACCGGCGTGTTGAGTCGGACGTCTTGCGATTCAATGCGCAGCACTCATCGAATCATCATGAAATCGCTGCTTCATCTTTCTTCCGCGTTGGCGTTTCTCGCCTGCACCGCGCCCGCGCTTGGCCGCCAAGACACCGCGCCCTCAAATGGTGCAGGGCGCGGCCCATCACGTGGTTCCGTGATCTTCATTCACCCAGACGGCACAGGGCTTGCACACTGGGGTCTCGCGCGCGTGGCACACGTCGGGCCCGACGGCGAACTCGCGTGGGATCGCTTGCCTGAGATTGGCATTTACCGCCCGCACATGCGCGACAGCCTCGCGCCATCGAGCCATTCTGGCGCGACCGTACACGCGTATGGCGTCAAAGTCCCGCAAGACAGCTTCGGCATGGACGGCGCCGAAATTCCTGTCAGCGCTGGCGGCGAACGTATCAGCGTGATGCGTGAAGCGATGCGCGCAGGCCTCGCCGTGGGTATCGTCAATTCAGGTCACATCGCGGAGCCAGGAACCGCCGTGTTTCTCGCGAGTTCGCCAAAGCGCACGGACTACACAGGTATCTGCGCGAAACTCCTCATCGATCGACCAAACGTCATCCTCGGCGGCGGCGAAGCGTATTTCCTTCCGAAGGGCGTGACGGGTCGCCACGGTGCAGGACTGCGCGAAGATGGTCGCAATCTCATCGAAGAAGCGCGCACCGCGGGCTACACCGTTGTTTTCACGCGCGAAGAACTCGCGGCAGTTCCTGCGGAAACAACGCATCTCCTCGGCCTTTTCGCGGCACTCAATACCTACGACGATCGCAACGAAGAAACGTTGCGCGCCGCGAAGTCGCCGATCTACGCGCCGAATGCTCCGACCGTCGCCGAAATGGAACGCGCAGCACTGCGCATTCTCGCTCGTCAGCCGAACGGGTTCTTCCTCGCGGTGGAAGAAGAAGGCAGCGACAACTTCTCAAACTGCCACAACGCCGCTGGTTTGATCGAGGCAATGCGTCGCGCAGACGAAGCGATCGCGGTCGCGGAGGAGTTCCGCGTGAACGCACCCAACACGCTCGTACTCGTCGCCGCCGACTCGAGCGCCTCCGGTGCGCAACTTGTCGCAATGCCGGAAAAAGAAGGCGTGATTGTCGCGGGCAAACCGCTGCCGACCACGATTCCGAACGATCCCGCGCCGCTCGATGGCGTGGACGGACGCAACACCGTGCCGTTCCTCGCGAAACCCGATCGCACAGGCCGCGTTTTGCCGTTCGCAGTCGCGTGGGCATCGTTTGAAGATGGCGGCGACCCGGTGGTCGTGCGCGCGGTTGGACCAAACAGCGCGCTCCTCCGAGGTTCGATCGACAACACGGCGATCTACCGCGCGATCTACACGACGCTTTTCGGACGGTCACCTGATCGTGCGACGCCGAACCGGTGATTGCGCGAGAGCGTCGCGCCGACGCTGAAACGCCGCTCCATCCGCAGTATGCTGCAACGATGCTTCGTTCCAACTCTTTCTCGTCGCGTCTTGCCCTTTCTGCCCTCATTTGTGCGCTCACCGGCGCAACGGGGCTGAGCCTCACCGCCTGCGGAACGAGCGCTCGCGCACGTACCGGATTTATTCCGTCGAATGTGCGCCTCACCGAATCCGACGACCTCACGCAATCGTGGCGCGCAAGCACGTTTGATCGCTCGCAGTACTCGCAAGTGGTCATCGCGCCTGTCGCAATGCCCGAGCCGGACGAGTACGGCAATCTCGATGCAGATCAACTCCGCATCTGCCGCGAGGCGCTCGAAGAAGCGCTCCGGAACGATTTCGCGAAGCCATTTGGTACGGGTTCGGGTGGACGCACGCTCGTCGTGCGCACTGCGATTACGGCGATCAAGCCAAACAAGCCGCTGCTCAACGTGGCGCCGCAATCGCAAATCATGAAGCGCGGCTACGGCTACGCGTCGTGCGAGATCTACGCGACCAACGGCGATGGTGGCCCCGTCGTCGCGGCATTCATGCAGACGTCGGATACGTCGCGTTTCAGCGAAGAAAAGCTGAGCGAGACTGGCACTGCGCGCCGCGCTGCTGGCGATTGGGCGAAGGAATTCCTCGGACTCCTCACCCGCTGATCATCGCGCGTCAACTGCAGACCGTGCGGAGATACAACTCGAGTTCTTTCGCTTGCGCGCGGCGCGTGAATCGCTTCGCGAGCGGAATCCGCTGCGTCGAAACCGACTCACCGCGTCGCCACGCGTCGTGCATCGAAACAAGCACTTCGCGAATCGCGGCGGCAGAGCACGGGTCGGCAACACGCGAACGCGCATCCTCACGGAGCCAATCGCGCGCATCGCCCTCGGGCACGAGCCCGAGGATCGGGCGGCCCGCTGCGAGATACTCGTAGAACTTCCCCGGCACCATGCGTGCACGCGCTCCACTTGGCAATCCGTGCATCGGGAGAACGAGCACGTCCGCGCCGGCCGTAAACCGCACACATGCGTCGTGCGGCAGAAATCCCGGCATCTGCACGCGATCGGCGAAGCCTGAGTCTTCGATGACACTGCGCGTAATGGGATCGACATTTCCTGCGATCTCAAGTACTGCGTCACGCCCCGCGGGATGTGCGTCTTCGCGAAGTGACGCGAGCGCACCGAGCAGAAAGTACGGCGAACGACCGCGACCGTCGATCCGTTCACCAGCAACGCGGAGTAGTCGCCAGGCGCGTTTCGCGGCGGAAAACCGCTGAAAATTCGTCGAGAGGAAGTTCCCCGCAACGCGCAGTCGCCACGTCGCGCCCTGCGGAACATCGTTCAACTCCGCGAAATCACTCTCTTCCCAACCGTTGGTCACGACGCCATACGGCACACGACCCTTGCGCGGCTCGAGCGATTCAAATGCCACACGTGCGCCCGGCACATTCGCGACGACGCCGTCCGCCGAAGCGAGTGCTGCAGCCATTTTCGCAACGGACTGCCGATGCTCCAACCAGTGGCGCGAGACGAACCACCCGTCGAGTGCCCACGGATCGCGCAAGTCGATCACGGCTTTCGCTCCGCATTGGGCGCGTACGGCGAACGCCGCCTCCGCGAGTTCAAATGGGCTCAGGGTCGCGAGCACCACATCGGGGCGCCACGCTTGCGCAACCTCCACTGCACGCGCGGTGAGCGCTGCGGTCCACGCGGCGAGCGTCGGTGCACCGTCGCATGTCGCGCGCTCGACGCGCACGTCGCCGAGCCACGCGAGAAGCGATGCGTCATGCGGGTCGTAGACGGCGTTGCGATCACGTTCCCGCGCGAGTGCGCGCGTGACCACGACGACTTCACAACCAAGCTGCGGCAAGTATCGCGCGAACGACGCAGGACGCTGTGCGCCGGGACCTCCATCGGGAGGAAAGTAGTGTGCGAGGAGGAGGACTTTCACGAGAAGATCCGCGTGGCATGCCGCGCAGCGTGCGCAGGAGATTCTCGTATCGGCCGATCGCTACGGGAACTTCGTCTTTGCTCGTCACGACGGCGCCAACCTATTCAAAAAAAGCCTCTCATTCCGACCTATCCAACCATGTGGCTCATCCTGTGATCACTTGGCTTCTTCACACTTCCTACTTGAAGTCTTCGCATCGAGTGATAGCGTCGCGCTCTACGTGACGGTGCGCTCCACGTGGAGTCGCCCGCCGGCGTTTATCCGGAGGTCAGCACAGCATGATCCGAAACGTCTTTGCCAGCACGAATCGTTTCCTCCCCACCCTGCTTTCGAAGTTCAGTTCGGCGACAGCCGTACTCGCCGCTTGCCTCGGCGCTTCGAGCATCGCGATGGATGCGAACGCGCAGCAGTCGATCGAAGAACTGCCGCTTTCGAAGCAATTGCTCGAAGCGAATCCCAAGTTGCTCTACGACCCAACGTCGGTGCTCGTGCGCTTCAAGCCTCTCTCCGATGAGGGCGCGCGCGATGCCGCGCTGCGCACGGTTGGTGGCGAAATTCGCGAGTCCTACGACGTTGTCCCGGGGCTCTGCCTCGTGGAGATCGATGAGTCGGTCGAAGTCGCGATCGCGAAGCTCCTCGCGTCGAAGGCGGTCGCATACGCCGAGCCGAACTGGGTCATGCGCACGACGGCGATTCCAAACGATCCAAACTTCGGCAACCTCTGGGGTATGCGCAACATTGGCCAGACCGTGAACGGTGATCCAGGTGCCTCGGGCGCCGATTGCCGCGCGTACCAAGCGTGGGACACCTTCACGGGTGATGCCAACTTCGTCGTCGCGATCATCGACGATGGTACGAACAACACGCACCCCGATCTCGCGGCAAACATGTGGTCGAACCCCGGCGAAATCGCTGGAAACGGTATCGACGACGACGCGAACGGTTACATCGATGACACGTTCGGCTACGACTTCTACCAGCGCGACAGCAACCCATCGAATACGGCGCACGGAACGCACACCGCAGGCACCGTGGGCGCCGTTGGTAACAACGGTGTCGGCGTTGCGGGCGTCGCGTGGAGCTGCAAGTTGATGGCGCTTCGATTCATCGGACCAAACGGCGGCCTCACGTCGGACGCGGTGCTTTCGGTGCAGTACATGAACCAGAAGCGCGTCAAGGTTTCGAACAACTCGTGGGGCGGCGGCGGATTCTCGCAAGCACTTTACGACGCCATCAACGCGAGCAAGTCCAACGGTCACGTCTTCGTCGCTTCTGCAGGTAACAGCGGCGCCAACAGTGATACGTCGCCCGCGTACCCCGGCGCGTACAACCTCGACAACATCATCAACGTCGCGGCCACCGACAACAACGACGGCCGCGCGTCGTTCTCGAACTACGGCGCGACGAGCGTGGACATCGGCGCACCAGGCGTCAACATCCTTTCGACCTACGGTACGAATGGCTACTCGTATCTCAACGGAACGTCGATGGCCGGACCGCACGTCGCGGGCGCTGCAGCGCTGATCTACGCGGCCAACCCGACGTACACCTACACGCAGGTCAAGAACCGCATCATGTCGACCGCACGTCCGGTTGCGTCGCTCTCTGGTCGCTGCGTGACGGGCGGCGTGCTCGACGTCGCGGCGGCGCTCGGTGGTGGCGGAGGCGGCGGAAGCAACACAGCACCGACCGTCGCGATCACCTCGCCAGGAAGCGGCTCGTCGTTCGTCTCTGGTGCGACGATCACGTTCACAGGTTCGGCGAATGACACGCAGGATGGTTCGCTCACCGCGTCGATGACGTGGACCTCGAACCTCCAAGGCGCGCTCGGGACGGGCGGTACCTTCACGCGCAACAACCTCGTCGTCGGAACCCACACGATCACCGCGAGCGCGGTCGACAGCGGAAGCCTCACGTCGTCGTCGACCGTCACTGTCACTGTGACGAGCGCGTCGACGCCGCCGACCGCACCTTCGGGCATCACTGCAACGAATGCTTCGGGCACGATCACGGTGCGCTGGACGGATAATTCGTCGAACGAAACCTCGTTCGAGATCAAGCGACAGCAGCGCGTCGGTGGCACGTGGATCAATGAGACCGTCGTTGGTTCGGTGGGCGCGAACGTGACGCAGTTCACGAACGTTCCAGGCGCTGGACGCTGGCGCTACTCAGTCCGCTCCGTCAACGCGAGCGGCGCGTCGGCGTGGTCGAGTTGGGCACAGGTCACGATCAACTGATCGATTGATCTCGAGACAGATTTCCCAAGACAACTCCTCTACGAGACAACAGGGAGGCCTTCGCGGGCCTCCCTGTCGTTTTTCGAAAGCACGTGCTGTGTTCTTGTCGAGCCTTCGCTTCCGACTCGCGCATGGCATTCATGCGCGGCGCAGGGTCGTCCGCACCGTAGGCTCAGTGCACTCGCGCGATTTCACTCTCATGCGCTGCCGCAAGCGCATCCCACGAGGTATCGAAGGCAAACGCGTAGTTCTTCCATCGCCCGACCGAGCCACGATGAATCGGGCGGCGCACTTGTTCATGGCTCAGCGTGAAGACCGCGCGGCGATTCGCTTCGGGCTGCAGCACTGCCTCCTCGAGCGGAAGCCCGAGCCGCGCGAGCACACGCTCCATGTTCCCGCGCGGGTCGTCGATGAACCGCTCGTAGACAAGCCGCTCATGCGGAATCGAAAGCACTTCAAGCGCGCGCGGCACAAGTGCTCGCTCGGCCTCATGGACGCGCCGAATCGACGTGAGGCTGGCGGTCCATCCATCCGTGATCGGATGAAAGTACGAGAGAAACGTACTGATCGCTGCGTCGCGTGGATCGCGCGCGACGGAAAGGCACGTCGCGCCTGGCAAAATCGCCGCGACCGCCGGAAGCGCGTGCCACGCACGCAATGTCTTGTCGAATGTCACGCGCGCGTTGGTTCGCGCAACTGCGCGAGCACCGTCGATGTATCGCGATTGAATCTTGCTCGCCGCTTCGCGTGCGAGCACGCTCACTCTTCGCGGCCATGCACCGACCGAAACGAGATCACCGACGATCCGATCGATTCCTTCGTACTCGCCGATACCCGCAACTTCCGAATGTCTGTCGAGCATTTGCTCGAGAAGCGTCGTGCCTGAGCGTGGAAGCCCGACGACAAGCGCCGTGTTCTCGACGCGTTCCACGCGCGGAGTGATCCAATTCGTCGCTTTCGCCACCAGCTCCGTCTGCGCTCGCGTTTCGATGAGCAGGCCCTCGAGATCGAAACGCGGCGTGTTTTCGGCGTGAAGCCGCGTCGCAAGATCGAACGCTTCTTGGTAACGCCCCATACGATCGAGAAGCCCGACGGCGTCGAATCCGGCCACTCGGCGAAGGACGTGATTGCGCGAGGACGTTGCGATTGCGACGAACTCTGGAAGCGCACCTTCAACGTCCTGCAAACTTCGAAGTCGAAGACGCGCGAGTGCAAGGCGTGGATCGGAATCCGCGGCGGTCGGTTTCGCGAGGAACGCTGCGAGTGCATCGCGGCGATGCGCAAACCAATAGACCTCAGCGAGCGCCACTGCGGCCTCACCGGCCTGCGGTGCGCGACTCTCGACCAAGCGCGTCAGTCGCGCGATGGCATCGTCGATACGCCCAAGCCGTTGCTCGACCAGCGCGCGCCAGAGATTCGCCTGCGGGTCGAGCGGCGCGAGTTCGAGCGCCATCGCCAGATCTCGATCCGCGTCCACAAGCCGCCCGAGGTTGAGATGCGCATAACCGCGCCCAATCCAACCGGGAAGTGAACGCCGACTCTGCGCAATGAGCGCATCGGCAACGCGCACGGCGCCATCCATGTCGCCTGCTTTGATGAGGCGTTCAAGTTCGGCTGGCGTTGGTGGCGTAGGACGACCGGGCGTCAGGCTGGGCTTCGGGCTGGGCTTCATCGGAAGCGCAAGATACGCGAGCGGCACCTAGGGCCGACTCGCGACGACGTGAGAGACTCGCAGCAACGTCAGCGGCGACGACGGCTGTTGCCTGCGAGCCCCGCCAAACCAAGCAACGCGAGCACACCGGGTGCCGGAACGATCGCGAAGTTCGTGAGGTCGAAGCTGCCGTCGATGTTCTGGCCTGCGAGTGCCGCAGGAACCGTGAAGCCGAACTGCATGTTGCCGATGTTCGAGAAGATCGCCGCGTACGTTCCGCCACCGAGCGAGATGATGTCGCTGCTACCTTCACGAAGGTCGAAGGAAATCGTGGTCCACGTGTTCGGGAGGACTGCGACCGACGAAATCGTCGATGCGCCTGGCGTGTTCACGGGCGTCGCAAAGCGGCCAGTGACCGTGACCGACTCCGAAAGATTGTGGCGGAACGAGAAGGAAACACCCGTCACGCCAGCGGCAATCCAATTACCGACATACGCGCCGCCGGACGACCCGTACGACTGCTGCGCGCGAATGACCGTCGGCGGGAAACCGCCAACGGTGGTTGAACTCAGGTTGAAGATGCTCGTGACGTAGGCGCCGCCATCAGGGCCGCCCGTGGCAGACCAATTCAGCACCGACGCACCATTCGAGTTGCGCCAGTTCTGTGGGCCGGCAGCGAAGTTCTCGGTGAAATCCGTGATCGCCGCCGACGAAGATGCCGCGACACAACCAACAACGACAGCCGCACCAGCGGTGAACAATCCAACCTGCATGAAGTCCATCCCTTTTCATTTGGCCGAGTTGTTGCGGCGCCTCCCAAGCGCCTCGAGAACAACCCCGCGGGCTCTGAACGTAGCCCTCAACGCGCGACGAGGCAAGCAATCCCACCGATGAGGTCGGAAATTGGTCGAGTCGTTGCGGAGAGCGCGTGATTTTCGGTCGTCCGCAGCGGTTTGCATCGCCTGCATCCCGTGAACGCAACACGGAAAGGCGCACCCGTGCACCACGCTCCATGCGATTGATTCAACGCTCCGTGCCGCATCAGCCGCAATTCGCGCCGCAAACCGCGTCCACGAGCATCGCTGCACGCGCGGGAATGCGATCGAGGAAGAGCGACGGCTCGAGAACTTCGAGCTCCATCAAGAGCGGTCGCCCGTCCGCACCGCGCGCGAGATCGACCCGCGCATACGCAATCTCCCCGAGTTGCAGCGAGTCGACATGTGCGAGAATCCGATCAGCAAGCGCGCGTTCGTCGGCCGCTGGTTCCACCAGTCCGCGCGACTGCTCCGCATCATTCTTCCACCGCGCACCTTTGTGGACTGCGTGCGAAAACTTGCCGGCGAAAAACACGAGGTTGGACTCGCCGTGCACGACCACCGACGCGAGGCAGGGTTGGACGAGAAGATCGCGCTCTGCGTGTTCGAGATGATGGACTTCAACCGATCGGAAATCCCCGCGCGCCACGCGAATCGTTGCGAAGCTTCCTGCAGAAACCGCTGGCTTCACGACGAGTTCACCAAACTGCGCGAAGTGCGCGGACCAATCAATCGTGTCTCCCGCGCGATGAAGCACTGTTGGAACGACATCAATTCCCGCCTGCGCGAACTCGACGAGATACGACTTGTGCAAGTTCCAACGAAGCACCGCGGGGCTGTTGATCAAACGTGTCGCAGCGGACACGCGATCGATCCACGCGCGAAATGCCTCGAGATGCGCGAGGTAGTTCCACGTCGAACGCACGATCGCCGCGTCATACTCGCGCCACTCAATCGATACGTCTTCCCACGCGACGATTTCCGCGGTGACACCGCGCGACGCGAACGCCCCGACGAGGATCTCAAGATCCCAATCGGGGCGTGGAAGTTCACGACATGTCACAAGTGCGATGCGCACGATGGGCAGGTGCTCCGAATCACCGTTCGAAGCCGACCGCCGCTCGGTACGCGGAAACGGCCGATTCCAACGCACTGCGCTCTGCCGGAGGAACTTGCGCAAGAAGGCCCAACTTCTTCCATGTGTCGAGCTTCGACTCGGCGTCGATGCCTGCGTACACCGTGGTCGAATCGATGATGCGCTTCCCGAGGATTTCCTCGAGTTGCGCTTGCGAGTACGTCGGGCGGACGTGCGCCGTCGACTTCGTGCCGTACTGCTGCAAGTTCGAAGCGAAGATGCCCGCGGCACTCACGGGGAGGAAGTCTTCGTAGCGCTGGCCTTCGTACTCGACGAAGCCGAGTTCGACGAGTTTCATGAGGTCGGTCGGCAACGCGCGGCCAGCGTTCGCAGCAGCGATGCCGTGCGCCGTTGGTGCGTACCGCGCGTAGACATAACCCTGCCCGATCAATCCAGGCAGCGTCTTCGCAAAGGGCGCAAAGGGCGCGCGATATGCCGCTTCGTACGCAGCCATGTCGCGCTTCGGAAGACTCGGGTCCTTCTCGCGGCCCGCATCGGCTTCAGCAAGGCACGTGTCGTAAAGCGCACGACCGGTTGGTGTGCACGCGTAGAAACGCTCTTCGATTTCGCCGAATCGCGCGGTGTGCGTCGTCTCGGCCACCGTGCCATCCTCTTCCGTAAAGCGCACGGCCTCGGTGAGTGCCTTGTAGGCGTCTTGACGCAGAAGCACCGGCGTATCTTCGCTTGGTCCTTCGGTGAAATCCTTGAATCCCGCGTGCTTCAACTTCGAGAGCGCGTATTCCGGCTTCGCGAATTCCGCTGTGAGTTGCGCGGCGAGTGTCTTGAGGAGTGATGTCAATTCAGCGGGAGACATCGACGCGCGGCTCCACTTCGCGATCTCATCCAGCGGAATGTGCTTGAAGTGCAACTTCATCGAATCGCGATGCGTGTCTGCCGCGGTTTCCGCAGCGATGCGGCCGAGCACGGTTTCTGCGCGCGCTGCGAACCACGTGGCGTCTTGCTCGCCGAGGCAGTGCTTCATCGCTGCGGTGTAGAGGTCGATCGAGAACGTGTTCGGCGTCAAGTGATTGAGGTGATGCGACTGGAAGCACGAGATGTCGGCTGCGATCTTGAAGCCCGAGGCCGAAAGATCCTTATAGAGTTGATGCCCGCGCGCAGCGCCCGTCCACTTGAAGATGCGCTCCGTGCACTCGCGAATGAGATCATCCGCATCCGCCGCGGCGAGCCCGCCTTGGCGCTCACTCTTCTCAATCAACTCCTTCGCGCGCGCCGAGAAAACCGTGCGCTTCGCGAGAACCTCTTCGATGCGCACGCGCGTTTCGGGGTCGAAGTAGTCGGTCATCAAAAGCGACGTAAAGACGCGATGCTCGGGACGCACGATCGAGCGAAACGCCGTTGCGATGATCGGCTGACTCTTCGAACCGACGCACGTCATGTCGTAGAAGTTGTGCGGCTCCATCGCAAAGCACGCGAAGAGACGACCAATCCAGCGGTATTCGTCGGGGCGTCCGATGCGGATCGCGCCGTGGCGTTCACCGGACGTGCGCTCGAGGTCTTCGTCGCTCATCGTGAAGCCTGGATAGAGCTTCGAAAGCAGCGTGCAAATCGCGCGATTCGTCGCGTGATTGACGAGAAGCGACTTGTCGTAAAGCGGCACTTCCTTTGCGAACATCGCGGAGAGCGCTGCGAAGAGGCGGTTCTGCAGGGCGACCTTGTCGACGAGTGTGGTGCCAGTGGCGAAAGTGGTCATGGCGCTTCCTGAGGTTCAGCTCGCTCGCGCCGAGACGCGACCCGTGCAAAGGGTCCATGCGCGTCGGCGCAACGAGAGCCGGGATATCGGCAAGAGTAGCCAAATCTCCGCGGGGAGAATGCTATTGCGGATACGTTTGTCCGCGATTCGGGCGCCGTGCGTGGTTGACGCGCAGGTCCGAAAAATGCGGCGGGCGGCGGAGAACCGATGCATCGGCCCCCGCCGCCCAGCCTGTGCAGAGGGCGTTTCGCCCCCCGCCGCGCTCCGAGGGGGAGCGCTGCCCGTTGCGACGCGTTCGCACATGCCTGACCAGGCGGTCGAGGCGCGTCCGCTTCCGCGATGTCTTGATTTCAACTCACCCGTCAAGCCGCGCATCAACCATGCGAGATCAAGTATCCGACGATCGTTCCACCAAGCGCGATGCGAATCAGCCCGCGCAGCGCAACAAGTTGCGGCGTCATTGGCACGCGGCGGAGAAGCCAGCGATAGGTCTCGGGAATGAGCAGGAAGAGCACGCCTCCCGCAAGCGCGAACCAACCGATGAGCGTGACGACGACGCGCGCATCGGTCACCCACACGTTGTGCAGCGTGACGATGAAGAGCCCCGAGAGTAGCCCGTAAAGCCCCGTGAGAAATGGCGCGAACGGATGCGCGGCCGCGGTCGAGAAGGCATCGATCCACGCACGCGATCGCAACAGAAGGCTCAACCCAACAACGACGAGCGCCGCAGCCAAAATCCACTCGACGAGTTGCTCGCGCGTCATCGAGTCGAATGTGGTGCCGAATGCCGAGCCGACAGATGAGCCGACTGCATCTTCGCCCACTGCGTCGACCGAGGTCTTCTCCACGGTCGCGGTCGTCTCATCAACGACCGATGCATTCTGCGCGAACGCCAACGCGCCTTGCGCGAACTCCACGAAGTCCACGAAACTCACGAAACGCGGCATTTGCATTGTTGCCATGGCGCCCTCCTTTGAGCTTCTGCGCGTGCAGATGACAGCGCATGCACACTAGAGTGGCTACGTACAAAGTCGAGCGCACCGCTTCGAATGCGGGAGCATCAACTCGGATCAGGAAGGAATTCGCACG
>JAIXVI010000075.1 GCA_027483065.1 Planctomycetaceae bacterium | reverse complement strand
TGCGAGGCCGAGTGCGAGAAGAAGTATCGCGACCGGCAACGCGAGCACAAACGTCAACAATGCGACGAGTGCGCGCTCGATCGGGCCTGCATTCGGTCGTGCACGCCACGGCGGCTTCACACGAAATCGGCTCGCGGTATCGCGACCGACGGTGAAGACGCGGAAACCGCCAGGGAATCCATTTGGGAATCCACCAGGAAAGCCGCTCGGTCCGCCGCTTGACGCTCCATTCGATGCCCCGTTCGATGCCCCGTTCGATGCCCCGTTCATGCGAGCCATTTCTCCCGCATCGCGCGCGCAAGATTTCCAGGAACACCACCGCCGACTTCGTGTTGCTCAACGCGCACGACAGGCAGAACGCCCCAGCTCGCGTTGGTCAAGAAAATCTCGTCGGCACCGAGCACATCGTCAATCGTGAGATCTCTTCGCTCGACCTCAATGCCTAAACCCCCGACACCTGAGCCCTCGGCCCAGAGAATCACCGCCGCGCGCGTACAACCCGGGAGCACCGCCGAAGGGCGCGCACCCGCGAGTTCTTCACCGCGCGCAAACGGCACGAGTAGTCGCCCGCGCTTTGCGAGAAACACGCTCGAGACACTCCCGCTCGCCAAGTGATTCGTCACCGAAAACCACAGCGCTTCTGCACAGCCGACAGCCGACGCAGCGCGCAGCGCTTGAATGCGTGGCCAATACGCGAGCGTCTTATGCGCGGCAAAAGGATCAAACGGATTTGCCCGCGATTCAGCCACGCTCACCGCAACGCCCTTCGAGAAAAACTCTTCGGGATAGCGCGTTGGTGGTTGTACGTGAATCGCAACCGTCGGATCTGGAACACTCGCAGCGCCGCCCGCGGCATTCGCGCCAGCGAACGGCTTTCCGAGATCGCCGCCAGTCACCGTCAGTCGAATGCGCGCGTCGCCACTTCCACTTTCTTTCGCGAATGCCTGCACGCAATACTGCACCGCTTCGCCGAGCGCTTCGACGCGCAATTGATCGAACAACTTGAGCGTGCGCGCACTTTCTTCGAGTCGAGTCAGATGCTCTTCGAGGCGCAACACCGCGCCGCCGCGCGCCATCATCGTTTCGAAAAGCCCAATTCCATGCTGAAAACCGCCGTCGAAATAGCCGACGCGCGCATCTTGAGGTTCGACAAACTTCCCGTTGATCCAGATCTTCATCGCAGAATCCTTACCGACTCTCCGCGTCGTCTGTTGCAGTAGTGAGCGCACCGACTCCGACAACACGGGCTTTGCCATCCATAAATCGCACGTAGAGATAGACGCCGCGCCCTGCCGTTGCACCGCCTGCCAATCGCACTTCAACAGGCGAGCCCGCGAGTGCATCTCGAACAACCTCGTCGTTCGCCTCTTCCGCCGGCACAAATCGCACTTGGAATGATCCGCCGTCCTTCGCTCGCAACGCCTCCGGCGCAAGGGTGCGCCAGCTCTTTGCAATCAAGTCATCGCTTTCGGCGAGCGGTCCTGCACCCTCACGCGCCGATGTCACGACTTCTTCCACAAACTTCTCGTAGATCTCAGGTTCAACTTGCGGCTCGACAGAAATCCGACCTGTCGAGAAGAGCCAAATGAGCCCTGCCACGCACAGCGTGACGATGGGGTAGGCGAAGCGGCGACGGCGGAGCGCGGGATCGTTCATAGAAAATCGCGGGCAATCGCTCTGACCAATGTGCGAAAGCCTGTCGAAAGCGGGCGCGCAGTGTACGCCCACGCGACATCGTCGCGGATCGCGGAAATCCTCGGCTATCCTGCGCGAATGCTCTCGCATGCCTGCGCCTGCTGCGGAAAACCGCTCGACGCGACGTCGCGCTCATTCGCGCCGTCGATTGCGATGTGGGTTGCCCGTTGCCCGCGGTGCGCGACGGCAGTGCGCTGGAACATCCGCCGGGCGCGCGAGCCATTTCGACTGTGGGCACGAACGCGCGCACTGAATCTTCGCCTCGGTATCGCGCTCGGCGCAGGCCAATTTGCTGGTTTACTTGCGAGTATCTACGCGACGGTACTCGGAAATGAAGCGCGGTTTTACGCGCGTCCCACCGAACTTCGTGGAAGTTCGCTCGCGGAACTCATGGCGCTCGTCGGGATTCTCGGCGGAATCATGGCGCTGGCGGCGAGCGTTTCTGCGTTGAACTTCGCACCACACCGCGGGAAACTCGCGCAACTCAGTTGCGCGTGGCTTCTCGGCGCACTTCCGATTCCGATGGGACTGCTCGTCATCGGCATGATTCCGCAACCGATGGAGATTCCACACTTCATCCGCGAAGTCCAAACCAACATGGGCTTCGCTCTGTACCTCGGGTATCTCGCGATTCCGGTGGTGATGAGCGGTGTTTTTCTTTGGTTGGTCAGCCCGATCCAACGTGCGGTGATGCGATATGTCTTTCGACGTTTTCATCGCCAAAATGCGGATCGGCTCCGCGGAGTTGAAACGCATGGGTATGCAGTACCACGTCGCGCTTCACTCCAGACCACTCCCCACCACGAGTGAACCGCGAACAAAGCCACGTGCAGAAAGCACGTGAACGAAACCTTATGAACGACGACGTTTCTACTCCGAAATCTACTCCGCGCGAAACGCTCATCGGCGACCGTGCGTGCGCCCATTGCATGCACCCGCTCATGGGCGCCGCGATCGAGCGCGAGCCGACGACCGGATTGCTGTACGTTCGCTGCGTGGAATGTGGGGCCGCAAGCGCGTTGATGGAGTACCCCGTGGCAACGCCATGGGTGCAGCGGATGAAGTCCGTGGTTGCGACTGGTCTCGTTGCGACGGCAATCGCGATGCTGCTTGTACTCGCCGCAATCGTCGGTGGCTTCACAACGGGTGCCGCGATGTCTGGAGCCTCGCTGTCGGCGCAGGATGTGTACGACACGTTCACGCTGCAAAACCCGCCGAGCGCTGACGACAAAAGTGCAGGAACATGGGACCCCGCAAACACCGCGTGGCTTGACTCCCCTGCGGGCGCCGAGGCGATCGCGCAGAGTCGGTGGTCGGCGGATGCTCTTCTTCCGTTCACAACCATCCTCGCGCTAGGCGGGATCGCCGCCGTGCCGTTCGCCCTTCTCATCGGCGTGGCATGCATGCGTTGGGCAGCGACGCGTCGCGTGCTACTTGTCGTTCTCACCGCGGGAATTGGGTGGATCCTTGTTGTGGGCCCAGCGCGCCTGCTCGCCGCATCTGGCCGTTTCCAAGCGAATTGGCGCGATACGGTGCTCGAAGCGAACTACCTCCACTTTGCGTATTTGGGCGGGCTCATGTTTTGCGGATTGTGCGCGCTGTGTGCGCTCATCGCGCCTTCAGTCGCGTCGGTCGTCTTTCGCGCGATTCTGCCACCGCGCGACCGCCGCCTCGTCGCGTGGATTTGGGAATGGCGCGGGAAACCTGTTCCGCGCGACTAACACGCCGCAAATCTGGGAATTCGCTGGCGGCGCAGCACGCTTTGCGCGCGCTGCTACTCTTCTCGCCCCCGAACAGTCGACGAACAGCCCACGATCAGCCCGCGATCAACCCGCGATCAACCCGCGATCCCTCACGAATGTCCCTCGTCACACTTGCCAATCTTCGCTTCGGTCACGGCACGCGACTCCTTCTCGATGGCGTCAGCGGTTCGATTCACGAAGGTGAGCGCATCGGTCTCGTCGGTCGCAACGGTTGCGGGAAGAGCACGCTCTTCAAGTTGATTGCGGGGCTCTTGAAGCCCGATGATGGCGAAGTGCAGATCGCGCGCACGGTGCGCATCGGGTACCTCGAGCAGGATCCAAAACTTCCGCAAGACAAAACCCTGCGCGGCGCGGCGGCCGAAGCGTTTGCCGCGATCGAGGCGCTCAAGGCAGAGCTCGAGTCGGTCTACGACCGCATGGCGACGGCAGAGCCTGATGAACTCGAAAAACTGATGAATCGTCAGGTCGCGATCGAGGAGCGGATTGACGCTGCCGGTGGCTACGCAGTCGATCACAAAATCGACGCGGCACTCCATGGCCTTGGCTTCAGCGACGCCGACTTCGAGCTGCCTGTGAAAGGTCTTTCCGGCGGACAGAAGGCTCGCCTCGGTCTCGCGCGGCTCCTGCTTTCAAGCCCCGATCTCCTGCTCCTCGACGAACCAACGAACCACCTCGACATCGAAGGTCGTCGCTGGCTCGAAGAATTTCTCGCCGACGAGTTCAAGGGTTCGGTCGTCTTGATCTCGCACGACCGATGGTTGCTCGACCGGGTGACGAATCGCATCATCGAAATCGATCGCGGCGTTTTGCGCGAATACCCTGGAAATTACGCGGCATTCCGCGCACTGCGCGCCGAGCGCATGCTGACCGTCGAACGCCAACACGAGAAGCAGCAAGATCGCATTCGCCAAGAACAAGCGTTCATCGATCGCTACCGCGCAGGTCAACGCGCGAAGCAAGCGCGCGGACGCGAGACGCGGCTCGAGCGCTTCAAGGAAGAAGCCCTCGTCGAGAAGCACGCCGAAATGGGCGTGATGAATCTCGATCTGCCCGATCCGCCCACGATGGGCGACTTCGCGTTCGTCGCCGAGAACATCTCGAAATCCTTCGGTGATCGCGTGTGCTTCCGCAACCTTTCGCTCTCCGCGCGGCCCGGTGATCGCATCGGCATCATCGGCCCCAATGGCGCTGGAAAGACGACGCTCGTCCGCACGTTGCTCGGTGACCTCGAGACTGATTCGGGCGAAATCAAGCGTTCACCGCGCCTCTCGATCGGTTGGTTCCGCCAGACGCAGGATCACATCGATCGCAGTGTGCTCGCGTGGGAATTCTTGCAGAACACGATCCGTTCGCTTGAAGGGGCACCCCGCGCAAGCGAACAAGAAGCGCGCAATCTCGCAGGGGCGTTCCTTTTCACCGGTGAAGAGCAAGACAAAGCGATTGGCGATCTCTCGGGCGGCGAGCGCGGACGCCTCGTGCTCGCGTCGCTCATCGCGAGCGCGAAGAACTTGCTCGTCCTCGACGAACCGACGAATCACTTGGACATTCCAAGCGCCGAGCGACTCGAAGAAGCGCTCGACAAGTTTGGTGATGTCGATCGCACGAAGGTCGGCGGTAAGGGCGGACACGGCGGCGTGCTGTTGTTGATTTCGCACGACCGCGCGCTCCTTGACGATGTGTGCGACAAGCTGGTCGTGCTCGATGGCGACGGCAACACGCGCGTCTTTGATGGCTCGTACCGCGATTGGGAAGCGAAGCAAAAGGCCGAGGCCGCCGATGCCGCGGCCCGTGCGAAAAAGCCTGAGTCGAAGGCAGCGCCCAAGCCTGCGACCAAGCAGTCGACGCCCACCAAGTCGCCTTCAGAGCATTCCGGCGCAACTGCGGCGATGAAGCCCGCGCCCACAACGCCGTCCAACTCCAAGCCGAGCGGCAACAAGCAGCGAAGCAAATACTCGAATCTCGCGCTTGAGAAGATCGAAGCGCGCATCTCGGAGATCGGCCGCGAGTTGATGCAAGTCGACTTCGAGTTCGCCGATCCGAAGACGGCGAGCGACGCAGAGAAGACGAAGAAGTTGCTGAACCGCCGCGATGAACTCGGTCGCGAGCAATCCGATCTTGAAGAAGAGTGGATGCGCAAGAGCGGGTAACGCCGCGGCGAGAAACTGCACACCGACCCAGATCTGCGCACGGCACGAGCGCATCGACCGACTGCTTCGGGCTGCGACAGCCTGCACGATTTTGAGAAAGCGCCGCTCGTTTCGCTGAAACGCGGCTGAGACGTGGCCGAAGTTCGGGCTAAACCTTGGGCTAAAACTTGGGCTAAAACTTGGGCTAAAACTTGGGCTAAAACTTGGGCTAAAACATCGCGCCGCAACGTTCGACTTATGCCGCGGAGCTCGCGCGGAATGTCGCGCCGCCTTCGAACTCAACCTCGATCGTCACTGCGGTGGGCAGCGTGTCGATCTCGAGATAGGCCGCGAAGAGACCACCTTCGGTCGCGTTGGACTGGCGCGTTGTCAGCAACTTGCCGTCGCGATCCTTCACGACCACGCGAATCACCTCACGTCGATTCGCACCGATCCCTTGCACGAGAATACGACCGCCCGCGCTGCCTTCGACGCGATGAAGGAATGCGTGCGCGTGCCCGCGCGACTCACCGACCACCAGCGCCAAATCAACGTGCTGCGCAGTGGTAATGTCGAATGGCGCAATCTCACGCGCAGCAGCAAGCGACTCTGGGCTCAGCGCACGCTCATTCACGCTCGCCGCGAGTTGCATCGCGGTGCGCGACACCTGCTGATTGAAGTAGAGCGCAACACAGAGCCCGGCGAACAAGAAGAACGACGCAGCACGCCAGAACAGTTGCTTCTGTGGGCGAGCGGTTGCGTTTCGTGCCGCGACTTCTGCAATGATTTCGCGCATCGACGCTTCGGTCATCTGCGCAGAGCTTGAGTGACCATCGTCCGCGCCGCCGCGCGAAGCCCCGGCCGTGGCGCCTTGACGACGGCTCAACGTGCGCGGTCCGATTGTTGCAATCGGCTGTGCGCTTCGGCTTTCGGCATCCATCGCATCCACAACCCGCGCCATCGTGCGCAGCGAAAGCGCCACGGATGGTTGCTCGCCCGCCACGCGAAAGATTGGATCTTCGGCGACACGCGCTTGGACGGCGATGATTTCAGCTTGCAGCGACGGCGTCGCGAGCGCGAATGCGCGCTCAAAGTGCGCGGTGTCGACCGGATCGAGCACACCAAGCATCTCAAACTGCGCGAGTTCGAGCAGTTCTTCGCGAGAGAAATTGGTGCCTTCGACGTCCGACATTCCTGAAGAAACCCTTACTTCGGGGTGAAACCCTAACCTGAAAGTGGAAACCTCGCCTCAAAGCTAGCCACCCACGCGGCGGTTCTAGATCAATGAAACACCTAGATCAATGAAACACCTAGATTAATGAAACACCTAGATCAATGAAACACTTGGTATTCGTCGTGCGTGAGGTCGGTGCCGAACTCACACACTTTGTAAGGAAACCCTCACGATGAAACTTTGGCCGAGCCCAACATACGAAACCCGCACAGAATCGGTTGCAAGCCAATCTGCACATTCCACGCAAAGGCCGGAAACACCGTGGCTTCCGCCGTGCTCCTCGCCGAGGTTTCGAACACGTCGGGCGTCATGAAACGTGTGTAAACGAACGGCGTGGAAGAACGCTGAGAGTGGACGCGCGTGGCACCTCATCCCCGCTCCTCCCGAGCGCCCTCGAGTTCACGGAGCCGAGTGAGCCCGCGGCTTAATGCGCTTTTGACGGTGCCGAGCGGCGAGTTCAACTGTTCCGCAATTTCGCGCAGACTAAAACCCTGGAGGTACGCACGCTCGATGACCGAGCGCTGCAGCTCCGGGAGGCGGGCGAGTTGGCGCCGAAGCCGTTCCCGGCCCTCCTCGCCCTCCACGCGTCCCTCCGCTTCCGGACGAGCAATCGCGCCACCGGCATCCGTCCGAGAAGTGTCAAGTTCCGCCCGATCCGGCCGCGCGGACTGCCGACGCAGACGGTCAATCAAATGGCGCCGCGAGATGAGCATGACCCAGGTCACGAGCTTGGCGCGGTGAGGGTCGAAGCGGTCAGCCGTCTTCCACAGACGGACAAAGACCTCCTGAACCGCATCCTCGGTTTCCGCCCGAGATCGCAAGACTTGACGGGCTGATTGATAGACAAGCGCACCAAATCGACGGTACAGCTCATCGATCGCGGCCTCGTCCGAGGCGGCAACCCGCTGCATGAGTTCCCAGTCGTTGTGCTCTTGTACGTCCATGGTTTCGTTGAGGACTTCCGCTGTCTCCGGCACACCCGCACCGCAAACCCCACCCAAGCCCGAATTTCGCCCAAGCTCGAATCCGACACGTCTCGCATCGCCGCAACGCGGATCAACCCCGCAAAAACACGTCTTCCGGCCCATTCCAACGTCGGCCGCATTTCGCGGTCTTCACTCTACCGCGAACGCTCGCTCCTCGCGAAGTATGCACGCATCTCACGGCCTTGCGACCGCAGCAGCAAACTTCCGTGCAACTCAGTTCCATCTGTGCGGGCGTCGCTTCGCGAGAAGGACCTTCAAAGAACAGACAAGCATTCTGTGTCGTTTCCACTGAGATCCGGTTTCGCTTGCCAAGAACCTGGGGTACTTTGTCCTAGTTCCGGCTCGTATAGCCTCTTCAAGCCGGGCACCCGTCCTCGATTCGTGTCCTTCGACGGGCCTTCTCTTCGATCCTCCGTTCACCGATCCGGAGTTCTCGCGTGCATCACGGCCGCGACATCCGAAGAACCGACCTCAACCGCGCGACAGCGCGATTGGCGGCAGTGTTGTCGACCGAAATGTCGGCTGAAGTGTCGGCTGAAGTGTCG
>JAIXVI010000174.1 GCA_027483065.1 Planctomycetaceae bacterium | reverse complement strand
GTGATCGATCAGAACGGCGTGCTTGTCTACCAAGGCGCCATCGACGACAGCCCATCGGGTGGCGCGAAGATGAACTACGTCGTCAACGCCGTCAAGCAGATCAAGGCTGGCGAGAAGGTTTCGCCAAGCGAGACGAAGCCATACGGCTGCTCGGTCAAGTACAAGAAGAACTGAACGCGCGGGTGAACGCGTTCACGCGTTCCACGTCGCGTCGATGATTGCTCAGATTGCTCGAATCCGCCGCCCGCGTCATGCGGGCGGCGGTTGTTTTACGGCTGCTTTGGTGCCGTTGCGGCGGCGCCATGCGCGTGATGCACGCCAGGAAGCGCGCCTTACCGCAGGCTCACCGGCATCACGACGTAGGTGAAGTCAGCGCCAACCTTGATCGCGCCTGGGAGATTCGGGCCCTTCATCTCGATCACGACCTGCTCGCTGTCGATCACCTTGAGTACATCGAGGATGTACGTCGGGTTGAACGCGATGTCGATCGGTTCGCCTTGGTACGCGACGCCATCGATGCGCACCTCCGACTCGCCCATCTCAGGCGCGCGGCTCGTGAGGGTGAGTTGCTTCCCGTTGAAACTCATGCGCACACCCTTCGACTCTTCATTCGTCAGAAGGCTCGCGCGGCGGATCGCGCCACCAAGTTCACCCGCATCGCAGGTTGCGCGACGGTCGTGATCCTTGGGAATCGCGTCGTTGAAGGGCGGGAAATTGCGTTCGTCGACGTTGGCAACGAGCGTTGCGCCCGACGCCGCATCGCCGACAACGAAGGTGACCTGCGTTCCGTCGCGCGAAACACGCACGGCCGCATCGGGGTCGGTCAAGAGGCGCATCAACGCGTTGAGCGCCTTCGTCGGCACGATGAAACTCAAATCCTTCGCGCCGTCACCCTCGCCACCCTTGCAGCTGCCGCGTGCGAGCGCCAAGCGTCGTGCATCGGTCGCGACGAGTTGCAGTTGCGACTTCTTGCGCTCGACCAAAACGCCGTTGAAGGCGTAGCGCGTGTCTTCGCGCGCGGTCGCGAAAATGGTGCGGTTGACGAGTCGGCGCAGGGTTCCCGCATCGACTTCGAAATCGGTGCGGTCGCCGGCGCGACGGACTCCGGGGAACTCGCGCGGCTCGTAGCCGAACACCTTGAAGGTCGAGCTCTCGGTCGAAATCGTTGCGAGCGTGCGGTCGACCGAGATAGAAACGGTCGAGTCATCACAAGCGCGCACGATCTGATTCAACTTGTCCGCGGGGATGAGTGCTTCGCCCTCTTCCTTGATGTCGACGTTCGGAACGGAGATCACCAAGCCGATCTCGCCGTCGGTCGCGCTGATCTGGAGGACGTTGTCGCTCCCCGATTTCTTGGCGACGAGCTTGAGGCAGAGCAGAACGGGCCGCGGCGTGCGCGCGGCGACAACGCCGCTCGCCATCGTGAGAGCGTCGGAGAGTGAAAGGCGGTCGCAAACGAGTTTCATGGCATCCCCTTCATTGGGCCGAGGCCCACAACAGCCGTGTTGAATGCAACGCTTGTCGATCGTGCATTTGCGTCGTGCGCAATCGAGCATGCCTCGCGCCTAGACGCGGCGAGCCGCAGGTTCGCGTGCCTCAACGCGACACTCATCTTCAAATCACACAACCACACACAAAGTTTCATCTGCACCCCGTGCGAGCGGCACCCAACGGGTTCTACCGCCCATTGGGTCACGGGCGCGGCAGTGTACCGCCCGTTGGGGTGGGTGGTGAGAACGAAGCACGCTTCCCGAATTCGGCTTGAATTCGTCGGGAATCGCGCCGAGGCGCGTCCGTCGGGCTTGTATGCCCGAATACGCTCCGACCCCGATGATTTACCGCTTCCTCCGAGGCTTCAACGAGATCTACCCAGTCGCTGTGCTGTTCGCGTTTATCGCGGCGTTTTTCGTCGCGTTCGCGTTCACCGTGATTTATCCGCTCGTCCCGATCATCCTCATCATCTCGTCGGTGTTCTTGGTCGTGATTGCGCGTGTGACCTTCCTCGTGTTGCGGCACTTTGAGCGCGGTATCGCGCTCGCGTCGCTTCGAAATGGGAAGTGCCCAGCGTGCGCGACGGCGTGCGATGTTCTGCGTGTCGGCGAGAGCCGCGTGCAGGAATGCCCCGCGTGCCGCCGGATTTTCGACGAAGTTGGTGCGCCGTACGTCCCGCAGGAGCGCGTGGAGGACGCGGACAAGCCCGTGAGCCTCGAGCATGCGAGCCCTGACGTTGCCCGCGTCGTCGCCGATGGATCCGGGGGCGTCTGACGTGGCCGATCCTCGCGATACCGTCGTCATCGCTCGATTTCCCGACGAACTTTCTGCGCTGCTGCTCGTGGGTGACCTCGAGGCCGAGGGGATTCCCGCGACCGTCCTTGGTGGGTTGACTGCGCAGTTGCGCGCCGAGGCGCCCGGGCTTGTTTCTGTGCTTGTTCGACGTGGCGATCTCGTGCGTGCGGAACGGCTTCTCGCCGAGCGCGCGCCGCCGCCTGGATGGGAAGACGAAGCGGAAGCCGCGGATCGAGAGGGAGAGGAGCCAGAGGGAGAGGATCGAGAGGGAGAGGATCGAGAGGGAGAGGATCCGGAGGGTGACGATCCCGATGAGGATGACGGCGCTCCCAATGCGACGGACCCGCGCGTTCGGTAGGATTCGCCCCTTCGCATGCGCACGGTCCTTTTCATCTGCACGGGCAACACCTGCCGTTCACCGATGGCGGAGGGGATCGCGCAGAAACTCCAAGACGCGGGCATGTTTGGCGAACTCGGACAGTTGTTTTTCGCTTCCGCCGGAGTCAACGCGTTTGATGGCGCGTCGACGAGTGGTGAAACCGTTGAAGTGCTCGAGCGCATGAAGGCACCGGTTCCTGAGCATTCGAAGCGTCTGACGGCGGAGATGATCCGCAAAGCCGATCTCGTGCTCGCGATGACCGCTGGCCATGTCGCTCGGGCGCGCACACTTGTCGCGAACGATCCAACCGCGCAAGCGAAGATTCAATTGCTTGATCCAGATGGCGACGTTGATGATCCGATCGGCCTCGGTCAACGTGCCTACGACGAACTCGGCGCGTATTTCCTCGAGTTGATTCCTGCCCGCCTCAAGGGGATGCTCCAGTCATGAAAATCGCTCTCGGATGCGACCATCGCGGCGCTGTCGCGACACAAGCTCTCATCGCGCACCTCAAGGCAGATGGCCATGAAGTGGAGCCGATCAGCGAGATGTCTGGTGCGATGACCGACTATCCCGACAGCGCGTACGCCGCGTGCAGCAAGGTGTCGCGTGGCGAAGTCGAGCGCGCAATTCTCATCTGCGGAACGGGCATCGGGATGTGCATCGCTGCGAACAAGATTCGCGGCATTCGCGCAGCGCTCGCGCAAGACGAACTTTCCGCGCAACTCTCGCGCACACACAACGACGCGAATGTGCTTTGTTTGTCGGCAGATTTGCTTGGTCACACGTTGGTCAAGCGCATCGTCGACACGTGGGTGCATACGCCGTTTGATGGCGGCCGCCACCTGCGCCGCTTGCACAAGATTGAAGCGATCGAACGCGGCGAAGATCCGTCATCGCTTCGCGCCTGAATATCGTTCCGCTGCGTGAATGCAGCATCAACGCTCGGTTTTGGAGTTTGCATGTACGACCGCATCACGATCTCGCGTGCGCCGAAGGCGCCAGCCATTTTCGCAGCATTTTCCGATGATCGCGCGCTCGCGAAGAGCGATCGCAACGCATCGCGTGACGCCGCGGTATCGGCCGCGAGTTTCCGCGCTGAGCTCGGCGAAACCACAGCCGCAAGCGACGGGTCGATCATCGTCGGACTCGGAAAAAGGGCCGATTTCAACGCGAAATCGGCGCGCACGGTGGGTGCGCGATTGGTGCGCGGGCTTGAGCGCATGAAGGTCGCGAAGGCGCATCTTGCATTTGGCTCGCTTTTCGGCGCGCGTGAAACACAAGAGTTCGCGCAAGCGATCGGCGAAGGCATGGGGCTGGCGAATTGGCGCGTCGACATGTTCGATGGCAAGGCCACGCAGCGTGCGCCCCGCGCGGGTTCGCTTGCGATCGATGCGGGCGACGGCAAGTTCGGCGAAGGTTTCGCGCGCGGCCTTGAAATTGCGGCAAGCGTGAACGAAGCGCGTCGCATCGCGGCAACGCCACCAAACATCTGCACGCCCACGTGGTTCGCGGGCGAAGCGAAGAAACTCGCGCGCGCCGCCGGGCTTTCGTTCAAGGTGATTTCGTTCGCCGACGCGAAGAAACTCGGCATGGGCGGCATCGTTGCTGTTGGTCAAGGCAGCGACGAGAAGAGCCTCATCGCGATTCTTGAGTACAAGCCGAAGCGCGTGAGTGCGAAGGCGCGCGGTCAAACCCTCGCGCTCGTTGGCAAGACGCTGACGTATGACACCGGCGGCTACTCGCTCAAGGTGAACAACGGCATGAAGGGCATGAAGTACGACAAGTGCGGCGGCGCTGCGGTGTTCGGCGCGATGCACGCGATCGCGCATGCGAAGCTGCCGATCCATGTCGTTGCGCTCTTCCCAGCTGCGGAGAACATGGTGAGTTCGAACGCGTATCGCCCCGATGACATCATCACGATGTACAACGGAACGACGGTCGAAGTGACGAACACCGACGCGGAAGGGCGTCTTGTGCTTGCCGATGCGATTTCGTATGGCTGCGAGAAATACAAGCCGACGGCGATGGTCGAGTTGTCGACGTTGACCGGCGGCGTGGTGACGGCGCTTGGCTCGTGGAGCGCGGGCTACTTCTGCGACGACACGAAACTGCGCGACGCGATCGAATCGAGTTCTGAGCGCACGGGTGAAAAAGTGTGGCGCTTGCCGCTCTGGAAGGAGCACAAGGATCACATGAAGAGTCAGCACGCTGACATCATCAATTCGAATCCGTCGCGCCTCGCGCACCCCATTCAGGGTGCCGCGTTCCTTGACTTCTTCGTCGATAAGAACGTCCCGTTTGCGCACATCGATATCGCAGGCGTCGCCAACAGCGAAGCCGCGAGCGATCTTTGCGTCGCGGGCCCGACGGGCTACGGCGTGCGGCTGCTGGTTGACCTCGTCGAAGGCATGTGCTGAATTCGTTTGTGTGAGCGATCGCAACTCGCGGCAGAGCGGCTTCGCCGTGTCTGCCGCGCTGTTCGCTGCGGTGATGTTTGCATCAGAGGAAGTCGCTTCAGCGTCGAGCGCATCAAGAATCAAGCGCGCGATGAGAGAGCAGACTCAACCTGTGACTCTCCACAGCAGCGCTCCGAGCAACGCGAAGGAGACGCCGATCACGCCAAGACACCCACTTCGCACCGGTTCAGCGAGAAATCGCTCTGGATGCGCGCTGCGAAGTTCGTCGGCGAATTCCTCGATGGTGCGTTTCGAGTCCATCAAACTTGCGCCGGTTGAATGACGGTAGAGCTTGATCGCCTTGATTTTTTCGTGTTCGAAAATTGCGCGCTCAATCTCTTCGCGCGTCGATTCGGGGATCTGTGAAAGCATGCTGCAAAGGTCTCCGCTCTTTCGTGCAGGCGCACGGATAGACGTGATGCGCGCTTCAAAATCTACATCGCTGCCGCAGCGAGGAAGTTGTTTCACGCGCGCTTGATTCGTCGCACCCACATCGCAACAACCGTGACATCCGCCGGCGAAATGCCTGCGAGTCGGCTCGCTTGCCCGAGTGTGCGCGGTCGGAAGCGCGCGAGTGTTTCGACCGCTTCGTTGCGCAGGCCGCGAATTTCGCGCGGATTCAGCGACTCGGGAATCGACACAGAGTCGTACTCCGATTGACGTCGAACTTCGGCGTGTTGACGCAAGACGTAGCCTTCGTAGCGAAGGTCGTTCATCGCGCGTTCGACAAGGGTACCGGGCGCGCCGTTGACGACGCGCGCAACACGTTCCGCAACCCACGACACTTCAACTTCCGGTCGCTTCACGAGGTCCGCAAGTCGCGCGTTTCCTTCGCGCATCTCGCCAAAGGCGCGCAAAATCGCGTCTTTCATCTGCATGCGCGCTTCAAACTCTGCGCGTTGCGCGCGTCCGATGATGCCCCACGAAAGACCGAGCGGCGTGAGTCGTTCGTCAGCGTTGTCGGCGCGCAGAAGTAGGCGATGCTCCGCGCGTGATGTGAACATGCGATACGGCTCACGCGGCGTGCGTGTGACAAGATCGTCGAGCATCACGCCCGTGTACGCCTCGTGTCGCGCGAGTCGCACGAGTTCAAGTCCGCGTGCGCGGCGCGCGGCATTCACGCCAGCCATCAAACCTTGTGCGCCAGCTTCTTCATAACCGCTTGTGCCGTTGATCTGTCCTGCGAGGAAAAGTCGCGGAACGCGCTTTGTTTCCGTCGTTGCATCGATCTGATGTGGCCACACCATGTCGTATTCAACGGCGTAGCCAAACTTCTGAATCACCGCGTTTTCGAGGCCGCGAAGGCCGCGCACGAGCGGCAGCTGCACGTCGGCCGGAAGTGATGTTGAAACACCGTTGAGATAGACCTCGTCGGTGAAAAGCGACTCTGGCTCGAGGAACACGTGATGGGCATCGCGATCGGCGAAGCGCACGATTTTGTCTTCAATCGAAGGGCAATAGCGCGGGCCGCACTCGGCGTCGATTTGCCCTGAATACATCGGCGCGCGCGAAAGATTGTCGCGAATCAGCGCGTGAATCGCAGGCGTCGTTTCGGTTTCGCGGCATTCGATTTGCGCGAGGTGCGGGAAACGGCCCGCCGCAAGCGCGCGCGGTGAGCGATCGCTGAACGGCGTTGGAATGTCGTCGCCGGGAGCAGGCTTCAGCGCCTGCCAATCGATCGAGCCGCGCGCAACGCGTGGAGGTGTTCCGGTCTTCAAGCGTCCAAGTTCGAAGCCAAGCGATTTCAGCGCTGCGCTGATGCCGCGCGCGCTGCCTTCGCCGATGCGTCCGCCTTCGTTTTTCTCTTCGCCCGTGTGCATGAGGGCGCGCATGAACGTGCCGGTCGTGAGCACGACTGCGCGTGCGGGAAGCGTGCGTGGCGTTGTGTGTGCCGCTTCGAGTGGAACGGTGTAGACGCACTCAGCCAGTGTGTCGCCGCGCGTGTTTGCGGCGATGGCCGATTGATCTGCACCGATACGCTGCGAACCTTCGGGCAGAAGCACGCCACACGCAGCACCATCGGCATCGGTGAGAATCGCGTCGACCGTCGCGGCGAACACGTCGATCGCGGCGTACGCCGTGTCGCCTTCATCGGCGCCTTCATAGTTGCCCTCACTACTGAGAGCCGCGATCAGTCGTTGGACTTCCGCGCGATACGCGTACTTGTCGCACTGCGCGCGTGGTCCGCGGACCGCTGGGCCCTTCGAACCATTCAGCACTTTGAATTGGATGCCCGAGCCGTCGGCCGCAAGCCCCATCAAGCCGCCGAGTGCGTCGATTTCGCGCACCATCTGGCCCTTCGCGAGTCCGCCGATCGCGGGGTTACAACTCATTTGCCCAAGTCGCGCGGGCTCCATCGAAATGAGCGCGACGCGTGCGCCCGTGCCGAGCGCCGCCGCGGCCGCGCGCGCCGCTTCGGTGCCCGCATGGCCGCCGCCCACGACGATGACGTCGTAGTGGTCGGTGTGAAGCGGATTTGGTGCCGATTCGATGCGCATTTGACGGTGCGAAATGTTCGCGGGGGCGCAATGGTAGCGGGGGAGGCGTTACACTCTCGCCCCTCGCCGCCATAGCTCAATTGGCAGAGCACCTGATTTGTAATCTGGAGGTTACCGGTTCAACTCCGGTTGGCGGCTTTCGCGAGGCGTGGTGAACGTGCATGCGCGCAAACTGCGCGCGGCATGTTCCCGGTGCCCCACTGAACATGCTCACGCTCGTTTCCGCCGCCAGCGTTCTTCCGTCTTTTGTCGCTTCATCGATCGCACTCGCGCAAGCAGAGAGCGCGTCGTCGTCTGCCGGCGCGTCGCAAGCGGCGACCCAAGCCTCCATCAACGCGGCAACCGAAACAGCGCAAGTTGCTGCGACAACGACTTCGCCAACCGTCGCGCCTGCGGTTGCCGCGCCGCCAGATCCAGCGCAAGAAGCGATGTTGCGCATCGTGCGCGCGCTGGAAGACACCGCGTTTGGCCAGTGGCTGCGCGAGCACGAAGTGCTGTGGAATCTCATCGCGATCGGAAGTCTGATCGCGCTTGGATTTGTGCTCAATCTTGTGCTTCGTCGTGTGCTCTCAACAATCGTTGCGCGCGCGCTTGCGAAGGCGAAGCGTGAGCGACTTGCGGCCGCGATTGTGTCTTCGAAGTTACTCGTACCGATCGCAGCGATCGCGCCGCTGCTCTTGGTCTCGCGTCTTGTTGGGGTGTTGGGAACTGCGGGCGCGATCAACGCGTTGCTCGCGTTCAATGTTTCGAACGTGCTCGTCGCGATCGCGATTCTGCGCGGAATGGGCGCGGTTTCGCGATTCCTCGCCGTGGCCGATGAACTCTACTCCTCGCGACCGGAAGTGAATCGCCCAGGCGCGCTGCGTGGATATCGACAGGTTGCGATGGTCGCGCTCGCGCTTGTTGGTGGCATTTCGGCGGCAGCGATCGCGGTTGGAAAGAGCCCGGTGGTGTTCCTCGCTGCACTCGGCGCGGCGGGCGCGATTCTCGGCGTGGTGTTCAAAGATGTGCTTTTCTCGCTTGTCGCGAACCTCATGTTGACTGCGAACGACGCGATTCGGCAGGGCGACTGGGTCGAGATGAAGCAGCACGGAATCGACGGGCGAATCGCGGAGATCAAGACGACCGCCGTGCGCGTTCAGAATGCCGATGGCACGGTGCACGCGATTCCAATTTCGCGCTTCGTGCAGGAGCCGTATCTCAACTATCGCTCGAAGTACGGCTCGCCCGGTCGGCGCGTGCGGCGCAGTGTGCGCGTGGATGTGCGCAGCGTGCGCGCACTCGATGCGCAAGATCTCGCGCGGCTCGAACGTGACAATCTCGCGACGTCGCCTGAGATGAAGGGCGTGGCAGAGCGCGCGCGCCAAGCCGCGGGCGCAGCGGGGGCGGTGACGAATCTCTGCGTGTTCCGCGCGTTCGTCGAGCGATTCCTCGCGGCGAACGACGCGATCGATGCGTCGCTTCCGATGGTGGTGACGCAGCAAGAGGCCTCCGCGACTGGCGTGCCTGTTGAGGTGCTCTGCTTCATCAAGCCAAGTGCGGCGCCCGATCTCGCGAGTGTTGAGGGCGCGATCGTCGATCGCATGACGCTCGCCGCGGAACGCTTCGGCTTGCGGCTCTATCAAGCGCCAAACGACATCGGCCCTGCGGTGCCGCCGCCGGCGTTCTTGCCGGCGTGAGCGGGGGCGCGGCGGGATGGCGTCGCGAACCGTTCGGGCGGCCGAGGTTGCTGCGGCGGCGGGATCGAGTTGGATCAGTGTCGGCCCCGTGTCGGGCCCGCGTCGGGCCCGCGTCGGCCCCGTGTCGGACCGACGTCGGACTTGCGTCGGATTACTGTTTGACCACCTTCGGACCCAGTTTTGACCGACTTCGCACCAGCCCGCACAGACCGACGTTTGCTCGAGAGAGTTGCCTGATTCACGCCGCGATTCGTTTGCGGACACTCCCTTTGGCCTGTACTATCCCTGCCCCGTCTCGCGGCGGGAAACATCCAAGGGCGGATACTCAAGCGGCCAACGAGGGCAGACTGTAAATCTGCTGACTATGTCTACGGGGGTTCGAATCCCTCTCCGCCCACTGATTCGACTTGCACGAGGTTGCAGGGTCTCGCAAGGACTCGCGCAACCTCGCTGCGTTTCTGGAGTTAGCGAGGGTTACTTCCGCTCGGTGCAACTTGATGCGGCATCCTGCTGCGCCGCATTCTGCGCCACCTGTGCGCCGCTTTCTGCGCCGCTTGGGGCGGCGCCCTTGCCAGGCACGGATCCCAGCCACGGTCCCGTTCCCGTCACCGCCTTGAAGTGCAGGTCCTTCGACTGCAGGTAGTGCTTGGCGGCCACGGTCGGGCTGTGACCGAGCCACTTCGCACTCTCGTGCATCGGGTACTCGCCGGCCCAGTCGGTGGCGCAGGAAGCCCGCAGGTTTTGGAGCAGTCGTGGCCAGGGCTTCAGGCCAGCCCGCTCGATGATGCGCCGGAGGCCGTAAGTGATGTTCACATGGGCACGGTGGGCCTGGGGAACCATCTCGACGGCGCCGTTCTCGGCGGTGAGACAGCCAGTGGCGTCGGAGGCCCACGTCTCGTCGGGCTTCTTGGTGGTGGTCGTGCGGTCGTGCGTGTCTGGCCTACGCAAGCCGGTCGGGCGATCGCACGCAAGGATCCCGTTTCCCGTGCATGATTCGGAACACGCGGCGCATCGAGGTACTGTTACCGCGCTGATGGGTTAGCCGCGCCCAGGCCTTTCGGTGGCCTTCGCCGACGAAGTGGTTCGAGGCGAATGCGGCGCGGATCTGGGCGACGATCGTGTCGCCGGACAGGAAGGTCGTGGGGCCGCTCTTCCCACGCACTTGCGGTGCGCCATCCGCGCGCGTCTTGTGGCACGGTGCAGAGGAGCGGGCGCGCCTCTCAGCGCGGCAGGAGCGCAGGATGCCCTAGAGCTTCATCGCGGAGGGTTACATCGCGTGGCTCGCAG
>JAIXVI010000139.1 GCA_027483065.1 Planctomycetaceae bacterium | reverse complement strand
GTCGAACAACTCCCGACATTCAACGAAACCGCGCTGCCACTTACCTTCAAAGTTTGGCGGCGCGGTTTCTCTTTGCTCCCTTTGGCCGTTGCTTGACTTGGCGTTGTGGTAAGCCAAAGGCTCGCGCAGACGCGAACGCTCGCCGCACCCGCCCTCACAGCAGCGGCGACATCAAGCCCACCGCATTCTCGATCAGCCGCTTCCACGCGGGCCGCGCGTACCACTCGCTTGGTTCAACCCGCTTCGACTTGCGCAGATACCCCTCCTGCACCGCGCGCAACCGACGCGTGACTTCGGCGTCGTACACCACAAGGCTCGCTTCGAGGTTCAACTCGAAACTGCGTCGATCCAGATTCGCGCTCGTCATCAACGACGTACGTCCATCCACCACGATCGTCTTCGCATGCAACAACCCACCGCGGTACTGCCAAATCTCAACACCTGCTTCGAGGAGGCGTTGATAGAACTTGCGGCTCGCGAGCTTGACGAGCATCGAATCGTTGTGTTCCGGCACGACGAGGACAGTGCGTACTCCGCGACGCGCGGTCGTCAAAAGCGACGCGAGCGCGGGCTCATCCGGCACAAAGTACGGCGTCGTGAGGATCACTTCCTCTTCGGCCAAATGCACGAGCGACAGAATCAACTGAGGCATCGCGCTCTCGTACGTCGCGGGCCCCGTTCCGAGGACCTGCGCGATCGCGGGATCGGTTCCGTCGCGCACACCAAGCGCGATCAAGTTCACGAGTTCTTCGTCGGTCTCCAAGTACCAATCTTCCACGAAGATCTTCTGGAGATCATTCGCGACCGGCCCGCGCACACGCATCGTGGCATCGATCCAAGGCGCGTATCGCTCCTTCACTTTGAAATCCTTCGATGCGAGATTGTGACTTCCGATGTAACCAACCGCGCCGTCGATCACGACGATCTTGCGGTGATTCCGCAGATCGACGCGGCCGAAGCGCCGGCGAAGGAAGCCAACCGGCAACGCTTCGACCACCTGCACGCCTGCGGCGAGGAGTTCACGATGTCGTTGGCTCTTGAGGAACGCGCGCGACCCGAGCCCGTCGAGCAACAATCGACAAGGGATACCACGCCGCGCAGCCGCTTCGAGCGCTGAGAAGACATGGCAACTCGTTGCATCGTCGAGCGCGATGTAGAACTCGACGTGCACATGCCGCTCCGCGCGATCGATGTCCTCGGCCATCCGCTCAAAGAGCGCCTCTGCCTCGTCGAAGATCTCGATGTCGTTTCCACCGATCGGAAAGTCACCTGAGATTGATGCGGCTTGCACCGCGAGTCGTCGCTGTTCAATCGCAAGCGCCGACTGCACACGCTCGCGCGCCGCACGACGATCCGCCGCCGCACCGGAAGCTTCGTCGCGGCGGCGAAACTCCGCCCGCTCTTGCGCGACTCGTGCATACGAGCGCGACCGCTTCCCCGAAAGCCACGCGCGCCCAACGAAGAGATAGACAATCGGCCCGACGAACGGCGCCACCACCACGAGTAAGACCCACGACATCGCACTCTGTGAGCGCGATCGGCGATCAAGCAGCACCGCCGCCACGGTGGCGACCGACATCAGGATGGTGACCACCAACAACAGCGGTGTCATCCAGGCCCATTCATTGAAGATCTGGCGAATGATTGGCAGCATGGTTTCCGTGCGCGCGGCGGCGTTCCGGTAGGCTACCCACATGTCGAACACGCCAAGCACGCAACCGGCCCGAAAGGCCCCTGCTCCCGACATCTTCGGACCGCTGATCGGAACCGTGCTCTTCGGGTACTACGGTTTTCTTGCGGGACTCGACACCCACGGCAGCGATGGAAACCCCGTCGCACTTTGGATCACCTTCGTCTGGACCCTGCGAGGCGCGACCGTCCTGCTCGCCCTCTCCACGGTCCTCGCGATCCGAAACGCCCCGCGGAGCATGCTTGCCTACGGGATCTCCGTTGCGCTTGCGACGGCGGGCCTCGCGGCGGTCTTCCTTTGGGACACCATGTCGCCCGACAGCCTCGCGGTACACCCGGTCATCCTGCTCGTCCTTGTCGTTTGGAACGGTTACTGCGCCTTGACCGCGATCCGCGACGGGCTCGCCGAGTTGCGGTGAGCCGCGGGCCAGATCGAGCTTCCGCTATACTCGGGCTTCCGGTGCCCTCTTAGCTCAGCTGGATAGAGCAGCGCTTTCCTAAAGCGCAGGTCGCAGGTTCGAATCCCGCAGGGGGCGTTCCCGGTCGGCCGATAGAGAACACACGGAAGTTGGATTCGATCCGGTTGGAGTTTCGCCCTACCGCTTCGCCAGCAATCTGCCTGACCGCTTCACCGACCTATTTGCTCTGTACGAACGCTTCGAGGTAACCGTCCATGATTCCCGTCCTCTTCTCCAACGCTCTCTGGATCATCGTCTGCGTCGTGTGGTGCCTCCTCTGCGTTGGTCAGGCGAAGAAGGATCGCGCGTCCGGAACGGGCTTCCAGCGCCCGCTTTCGAAGGATGAACTCGATCGCTGAGCGCAAACCTGCGCCCTGCTGAACTGTGCCCGCATGAACTTCGCCCGCATGAACTGTGGTGGTGACCGCTGCGGCCCCTTCTGCACATCGTTCTCTTAAACCCCGAAATCCCGAATAACACGGGGAACATCGGGCGCACCGCCGCCGCGCTTGGCGCGCGTCTCCACATCATCCATCCGATTGGTTTCGACATGGACGAGAAAGCGCGTCGTCGCGCTGGGCTCGACTATTGGCATCTCGTCGATTGCGTAGAGCACCCCTCGTGGAGTGCATTTCTCGCGCAGGAAAATCCCGCGAAAGGCCGCTTGTGGGGATTCTCCGCGCGGGTTCCGAAGACCCACTTCGACGCGACGTTTCAGCACGGCGACTACCTCCTCTTTGGGAAGGAATCTGCGGGCTTCGGGCCGGAGATCTCCTCGTGGGTTGCCTCCACGCACGGAGCAGATCGCCTCGTTTCCATTCCGATGCCCGGTGGCGACGGGGTTCGAAGCCTCAACCTCGCGACGGCGGCCGCTATTGCGGGCTTTGAAGCGCTGCGGCAAATCGGGCCGTTGCGCGGCTAATCACCTGCCGCGGCCCGCCCCCGACCGATTGCAGAGTCGCTCACGCGGCAGAGCCCGTCAACGTGTCTATTGATCGAATTGCGTCTCAAAACCGCGCTCGCGCGTGACCGCTGGACTCATTCGCCCGACACTCTGCGCTGCGTGACCGCACGTCGAGCCTCAAATCTGGCTGCGATCCGCGAAGTCCTTCGGTTAGGATCCCACCATGCTTCGAAACTCACGGCTTCGGAACCACTCGCTTTCCAACCACGCGCCGCGTTCCTCGCGTGCGGTGTCTGTGCGACGCCCCAGCGGCTTCTCGCTCACTGAGATGCTCGTCGTCATCGGCATCATCGCGCTCTTGATTGGCATCCTGCTGCCCGCACTCAGCCGCGTGCAAGATCGCGCTCGCAAGACGCAAACCGAGAATCTCCTGCAGGAGTTCTCGAAGGCCTGTGAGACCTTCTATCAGCAGTTCGGCTTCTACCCAGGCATCGTTCCGGAAGCGATCCTGAACTCGACCGATACGCCGCAGATTTCAGGCACCGAGAATGCGCTCCTCCATCTTTGCGGTGGCGGAATTCCCGAAGACGATCCGCTTTACAACCAAGCGCCGTACAGCAGTTGGACCGAGTTGACGTTCGGAAACGCGACGACCGGTCAGTTCAGGATTCGCGTCAACGCTGCGAAACTCGGCGAAGGGCCGCGTATCCGTGGCACGCAGTACAAGTCATTCTTCTCGCCAAAGGCAAGCGATCTGTTGCCTGCGAAGGGGCAATTCTTGACGAGCGCGGGCAACCCGGACCCGTACGTCAGCGACCTGTTGAGACTCCCTGATCTTCTCGATGCATGGGGCCAACCGGTCCTCTACTACCGTCAGCTTCGCCCGCAGGGCGCGGTGTTTGTCGCTGGTGGCGCACCATCCGAGAGTCTGGCGGACGCGGTGTTTGCGTATCAGGGCGCAAACCCCTATCTCATGTCGGGCGAGTTGGGCGAACTTGGTCGCAATCAAGATGTGAGCGTTTTCCGCCTGACAACACAGGCGAATCGCAGCGCAACGCTTGCGCAGATTCTTCGCAACCCAAGTTTCGGCGCACCGACGGGTACCACCGCGCAGATTCTCGCGAACTCCGCGCCTCGCGGGGCATTCGCGATTATCTCGGCGGGCCGAGACGGCATCTTCTTCTCGCAATACGACGGACTTGGCACGCAGACTTTGCCGAAGTTTGATCTCGTCAGCGGCGGTTCAAACCCAACCGGCCCCTACGTTGTCGCGGAGTACGACGACGTGCGCGTCTTCGGCGGCGGTTGATCGCGTCGCTCCGAGCAGCACAACGTCACATGAAATGAAAGAAGCCCCGCGCGTGCGGGGCTTCTTTGTTTCTGCGTGATTTCGTTCGCTTTCAGTACGTGCAGCGCAGCACAGTACCGACTTCACGCGTTCGGCTTCATATCACCGTCACCGTTCTGATCCGACGGCGTTCCGTCTTTCGACTTCCCTTCCGCTGCTTGCTTCTTCTGCTCTTCGAGTTCGGCGCGCTTCTTCTTGCGCGCCTCGTCGGTCTGCTTGGTTTGCTCCGCGCGAACGCGCTTCAATTCCTCAGCGAATTTCTTCTCGAGCAGCGCAGCCTTCTCGTCGCCGAGCAGCACTTTCACTTCCTTCTGCAACTCCGCGAGCTTCGGGCGCTCCGCTTCAAGCTTGTTCATTTCGCGCTTGAACTCGTCGCTCGGTGGCTGCGTCGGATCGGCTCTCTTGCGCGCGGCTTCGAGTTCTGCGCGCTTCGCCTGCGCGACCTTGTTGTAGGCTGCAACCCGATCAACGAACGCACTTCGCATCCCGTCGAGCTTCTCCTTGGTTTCGCCCTCGAAACCCATGAGATCAATCGCACGGAAATAGACGCGCTGCTCAAGGACAGGCTTCGACAATTTCTCGCCGTCTTTCGCGCCCTCGACGAAAGGCCTGTTGCTCTTCACGTCGACATCGGGAACCTTCGGTCCGCGCAGCACATCTTCTGGTGCCTTCGGCGGGGCGGGGTTGGCGGCGGGCGCTTCCTTCGAGGGAGGCGTTGGGGCCGCTTCGTTTTGGAGCACGGCGACCGTGGCTCCCGCGCGCAGCAGTCCGGGGGCTGCGATGTGTGTCGTGCTTACGCCCCACGATGTTGAAGTCAGTGCCACCGTCGTGATGGCGGCGGTCATGACTGCGTGGATGGGAAGCGGTCGCAGCATTGAAATTCGAGCGGTCGTCATTGCGGTTCCTCCTGAGGAGCTCGCCTCCGAGGAGGCGCGTCCCCATTCTTTCGGCAGCCGGACGCTCGGTGGCACATTCTTCGAGGGAAGAAGCCAGAGACTCGCTACGATTGCCCGCTTTCCCCTGCACATCTCATGCAACTCACCCCTGAACACCTCGTCGCAGCCCTCCGCACCGTCCTCGACCCTGACATCCGCAAGGATCTCGTGACTCTTGGCATGGTGAAAGAAACGCAAGTCCACGGCCGCCGAGCGGCGGTCACGGTCGAACTCACGACCCCCGCGTGCCCCATGAAGGACAAGATTCGTGGTGATATCGAGGCGGCAATCGCGGCGAAAGCGACGGAAGTCGGTGCGCCGTACGACGGCGTCGACGTGACCTTCACCGCCGATGTGCGACGCGCAAATGAGCGAACCCGCGACGGCGCAAATCCGCTTCCGGGCGTTCGGCAAGTTATCGCGGTGGGTGCGGGTAAGGGCGGCGTCGGCAAGTCGACCGTGGCGGTGAACCTCGCGGTTGCGCTTGCTCGCATGGGTGCGAAGACGGGGCTGCTCGACGGCGACATCTACGGTCCGAGCGCGCCAACCATGCTTGGCCTTGAGGACGAGCAGACGCAAGCGCGCGGCAACATGCTGCTCCCCTTCGAAGTGCATGGGATCAAGGCAATGACGATCGGCAAGCTCGTCGACGCTGACAAGCCGCTCATTTGGCGTGGGCCCATGGCGCACGGCGCGTTCAAGCAACTCGCGACGCAGACCGAATGGGGCGAACTCGACTATCTGATCGTCGATCTTCCGCCAGGAACGGGCGACGTTCCGCTGACGCTCTCACAACTGCTGCCACTCTCTGGCGCGGTCATCGTGTGTACGCCACAGCAGGTCGCACAAGACGACGCACGCCGCGCGGCGAAGATGTTCGAGCAACTCGGAGTGCCCGTACTCGGCGTCGTTGAGAACATGAGTTCGTTCGTCGACGACACCGGCCGCGAGCACGACATCTTCGGCAAGGGCGGCGCGGAAATCATGGCCCACTCGATGGGTCTACATTTCCTCGGCTCGGTCGCGATTCGCACCGCGCTCCGCGTCCACAGCGACCGCGGCACACCGCTGGCAAATTGGAACGACGCACGCCTCGGCGCAGAGTTGGACGGCGTTGCGAAGGCCGTCGCTCAACGCGTTTCGATGTTGTCGATGCTTGGACAATTCCAACAGCCGACGATCAGCATGCAGTCGTGATTCGCATGCGGGCGTGATGAGCCGGCGGTCGCGACTAACTTGCGGTCGTAGACGTATTGAAACGCGTGCGCAGCATCGCGGGCCCGTCGTCGCCGACGTAATGCCGCACGATGCGCTCGTCGATCTGGAGCAAATCGACAATCATCAGTGCGTCGACGACGTCGCCGAATTCTGCATCAACGTTGAACGCCAACAGCCGCGCGTTCAAGCGAAGGTACTGCCGAAGTAGGACCGGAATTGCGCGCTGTCCACGCTCGATTTCATCGACCAGCCGATCGACGTTCGTCAGGTCTGCTGTCGCAAGCGTGCGTTCGGTATCCGACCACGATTCAATTGGCCGCCGCTCCGGCGGATGCTTCGGCCGCACCAGTGGCGCGAACGGCTTCGCGAGTCGGTGTCGTTCGAGGAACTCCATGATGAGCTCCTTCGACATCGAGGTGTAGTCGTTCGAAATGCTCACCGGACCGAACATCTGCTGATATCCGCGGGTGAACATGAAGACGCCGATCCCCTTCCAAAGGAGCGAGAGCGGCAGCGCTTGACGTTGATACTCGACGCGCACGAACGAGCGACCGAGTTCGACCGCATTCGAGAGTTCCGACACGATGCGCGGCGAGAAATCGAAGAGCGTGCTGGTGTAAAGGCCAGCGATGCCGACGTCGCGCGTCACTTCGGAAACCGGCCCCGCGCGATAGCCGCCCACGATCTCACGAGCATCTTTGTTCCACACAATGATCTGCGTGTACGTCTCGTCGAAGCGATCGGTATCGCAGGGTTTGCCTGATCCTTCCCCAACCGCGCGGAATGCGATCTCGCGCAGACGCCCGATCTCGTACATCACCTTTGGGACGCGCGCCGCCTTTGTCGCGTAGACGGCGTAGGAACCCTCGTTGAAGAGCAAGTCTTCCTTCGGGAGCGCGGCGAATTCCGCCGCGAACTCGTCGGCGGTTGCGGCCATTGGTGCGATAGGCGCTTGAGCAACGTCGGTCGAAGGACGCGCTGCGACTTCCGACTTCCGCAAGAGTTCACTGCGGCCGCGCATGAGCCGCGTGAGGCCTTCGGCATCGAGTCCCGCAGTTTCGGATGCACGCACCGGACGCCCGAATCGGAACTCAACTGGCGTGCCTCGCCGCGCGAGGAATTCGTTTGGAAGCAGCGCTGTTCGCAAGCGCGGATGAACGAGGCCTGCAGCGTGAAAGAGCGGACGATTCGTTCCCTCGCACCACGCGGGAACAATCGATGCGCCAGCGGCGATCGCCATACGAGCGGGAATCGTCGACCAAGGCGGATCACACGGACTCCACTTGCCCCAATGGACAGCGCTGACTTCACCTGCGGGAAATGCGATGAGCAAGTGCCCCTCACGCAACCATTCAATCGCTTGACGAATCGCCGCAGCGTTGCGCCGCGCCGCATCGCGACCACCGAAAGGGTCAACCAGAATCATCGACTCGCGCGCGAAGGGAAAGCACGCGAGCATGGAGTTCGCCAGGATGCGCGTGTCGGGGCGACGCTCAAGCATCAGTGCGAGGAGCGCGATGCTGTCAGCTCCCCCGAGCGGATGGTTACACACCACAAGCGTGGAACCCTTCGCGGGCACACGGGCGACTTCCGTCGGATCCGCGCGCGGCTCGGTTCGTGTGGCGGCGAGTACTCGACGCATGTACGGAACGCTCGCATCGCCGAACTCCACCTCTCGCGTCATCCGATCAATCTCATCGAGCCCGAAGAGATGCTCGACCATACGAAGTGGTCGATCGACGAGCGAGCGAACCCACGCAGTTCGTGGTCGTGGAAGTTCGATCGGTGCCCACCGACTCGGGGAATTCGCCATGGACGCATTGTCCTGAGCAGATATCGGAGCGCAAGGGAACAATTCCATGCGTAACGGAGCGCCCATCAACAACAAACAGAACGCACACGGTTGTGATGTGTGAGACGGTGATGCTCTCAAAAGCGACAGAGCCCCGAGATATCCCGGGGCTCTGCGATCAGTTTGGTTTCGGTCGTACGAGCGACCCTCGAAACGGGCGCGTTCAGCGGCGACGGCGGGACAGAAGTCCGCCGAGGAGCACCAATCCGATGGCACCTGGCGCCGGAACCATGCGGATTTGATCCTGCGCGGTCACGCTGAGCCAACCTTCGGTGCTCGCCGTTTGGAATCCACCCTGCCCGATCGAGGCGACCATGGCGTTGTAGATCGCAAGCCCTTCACCGCTCAGGGTCGAGCGGAAGGCACCCGTGGTGAGCGACATACGGCTCACAATGGTGGCAAGATCAGCCGTCGCGAAGTTCTCGTTGACGATCTCCCAGACGATGGCATTGAACGCTGCCGCGCTTGCATTTGCGCTGCCCGCGGCGGCGATGACGCGGCTATCCGCCCCGAGCCAACGCGACATCACATCACTCATGACCGCGGCTTTCGCGAAGCCCATTGGTCCCGGCGCCGGCGGCGTCTGCGGAACCATGTCCATCGCGACCACGTCGAAGGTGTAGAAGTTTCCGACCGTGACGCCCTGGTAGACCTGCGCGCACCAGGTCACGGTGGTGGACCCATCGCCAAGCTCCCAGAGTCGCTCTGAGAGTTTCAGATTCGCGTAGCTCACGCTCGCGGTGGAGTCCCACACGAGGCTCGACTTGTAGGCGCAGCCCCACTGCTCGTTGGCGCCGTAACCGAGATACGTGCCAGAGATACCACCAGCTGAAGCCGCGGACGCGAGGCCGAGCGAGAACACAAGCGAGAACACGAGTGGAAGGGAAAGTTGGAACTGCTTCACCGAAACTCCGATGGCCAACAGGCCAGAAAATCTGCACACCCGGAAGAAAGACACGCCCTACCTGGTTCAGTCGACTCGAGACCCGTCGATCCAAACTCGGCGCCTGGCGTCCGCCGGCTCACGCCGACGAACCGCAGATGCCGGTGATCGCGCGCTCAGAACGATCGCGCGACCCGAGAAGTGTTCCGAACGAACACCTCCCGCCATACATCTCCGAGCACCTCGGGGCACCTGAACGGCGCTCCGAACGGCCGGAACCACACGACAGAACCTTGGCCAAGCCAAAGAGCCGACGCGTACTCACCCGGAGACACACATGAAGGAAGCCCAGACCCACCCTCATCTCCGGCATGGCTGCCCCAACACCTCGCCGCGAACCCAACGCACCATCGGGTGCGTCGGCGCTGCAGAGGCGTGAACCCAGTCCACGCAGCCTCATCCGGGGGCTGAACGGGCGCGAAAAGAACCGCGCAAGAGGGAAGAGCGGCCCGCAGGCGGTTTCTGCGCGACCAGTCCCGGTTTCTTTCAGAATTGTCGACTTTCTTCGACCCAAAGACCGGCCGCGCAGACGGCGGGAACTTCACACCGGCACGCGATCGTGCGCGAAGGAGGGACGTGGAAAGGAGCAGCAAGCCAAACCTCTCGGCTTCTGATCACCACAGACGCACTTTGAACGCGAGAGGCAGCCGCGATCAAGACTAAAGATCGCTGTCGGCTCCTCACGACCCGAAGTCGGCACGGGTGAACGCAGATTGTGTAGATCAGGACAAACGAAGGACAGAGACAAGTCGGGACACGAGTACACACAAGCACACACACGCGCCAACCGAGTGGCGGTTTCGACCTCACACACGGTCGAACGACCGTGCCCCAGTTCCGACGGATCCTTGCGAGCGGACACGGGGAGGAGCCCCTCTCAAAGAGGCCTTCGACCGCGCCCAACCGCACTCGGATCGATGTCTCCCGATGGACATTCGGATGACTTCTCGACCCTCGATCTGAACCTCGCAACTTGTCGCCCGATTGGAACCGGGCGAAAGCATCAAAGGTCACGCCGCCCTCCGCAGCGAACAGCGAAGGTAGCGCGGTTCGGCATGAAGGCGAACCGTTGCTCTGAAATCGGCATCGGATTGCCAAGACTCATGCGCGGTCCGTCGCCCGAGAACGTGCGGCGACGTCCCTACGTCAGGCAAACTCGCGCTTCAGCACTCGGAGGCCATCCGCAAG
>JAIXVI010000144.1 GCA_027483065.1 Planctomycetaceae bacterium | reverse complement strand
TCTCGATCGACGTCCCCGCGAGGAGCCTCTCGAAAATGGCCACGCTGTCCGGCGAAAATGTCCGCCGGATCTCCGTGAAGGCCATTCTGAAGTGGTGGTCGATCCATTCGTTCTCGAACGCGCGCTGCGCCTCAACTTCTGTTGTCGGATCGGCAGCTTGCTCGACCGGTGTCGAAACAAACCCGTCCTTCACTTCGATTAGGCACTCCGACGCGGAGATTGGACGCCGTTTTCCAGCTTGTCGGGAAACTTCATTGCGGACCGCTCGGAAGAGGTAATCGCGAAAGCGTCCTTTCGAACGATCGAGCGTAAAACCCTGCATGGCCGAGAGTAGCGACTGGAAGACGGCCTGCGCAACGTCCTCTGCGTCGGAGGGCTGCAGGCCCTGCTTCATCGCGAAGCGGACCACGAGTTCGCGATAACCCTGCTCAAAGCGCGTCCACGCGATCTCGTCGTTTGGATCGCGCAGTCGTGCGATGAGGGTGTGCTGGGTGAGTGGGACGGCCACAGATCGAGAATGTACGACGGCCATGTGCGCCTCCAAAATGAGAACACAGGATCCGGTGAAGTTCGCCTGAGCGGAGACGAAAAAGAGACCTCAATTGGCCAAGTCGAAGCGCGTTCTCGAGACGGCGGCCTCGAACACGAGGCTTTGATAGTCCGCGAAGTGCTCGGCGCGCGAGATCGTCGGCCGCTCGCGCGGAAGCGCTCACGCGTCGATTGTCTGGGCCCAAATCCGAGGCGATACTGCCGCGATGTCACTTCCGTGTCACACGATTGAACGCTTCGCCAGTTCCGGCGCGGTTTCGTCCGCGGCGGCGATCGCGCTCGCAATCTCGTCCATGTGGACCGCGACGGCCAACGCCGCGCCTCCGCGCTTCTTCGCGCGGCCAGTGGAAGGCGTGGTCCATCTCTGCCAACCAACGAACCCCGCATCGGTCGCGCCGTTCCATGGTGTCGCGATCGCGAACGATGGCCGCGTCGCGTGCGTGGCGCAATGTGGATCGACCACCGGCGGCGCGCGGCCGTTCGTCGTCGCACCGACGGGCGAGGTCGTCGCCTACGCGTTCGGCACGTTCACCTTCGCAACTCCTGCCGGCTTCCGACCCAACAACGAATTGCTCTTGCTCGGCGATTGGTGCCCGCCTGTGACGGGCGCCTGTACGACCGTGGTGGCCACGACGACGGCGCTGCCATCGGGCAGCGTCCACGTGCTTGCATCAAGTGACGTGACCACGAGCATCGTCAACGATGCCGAAGAGACGGGTTGGGCCGTCGGTTGGGGCGAGACGAGTGTGACTGGCGCGTGGCGCGTTCGGCCCGATGGCACTTTCGAATCGCTGGCGCTCGCAGGCGGAGGCGGCATCGACGCATGCGCCGTCTCACGAACAGGAGTCGCTGTTGGAAGCGCGTACGTCGCGGGCGCGTTGCAAGCGGTGCGGTGGAACGCGACGGGTGTTGGAACAGTCTTGCCGCCGTTGAAAGCGGGGCTGCCGACGCAAGCATTCGCAGTCGGCCTCGATGGCACCGTGGCGGGCGTGTCGGGTGGGCGCGCTGTGTGGTGGTTTGCGAACGGCACGATCACGCCGCTTCTACCCGCAGCAAGTCAGAGCGAAGCGACCGCGATCGCTGGCAACTCCATGACGGGAAATCCCCTTGGAATTGCGATCTTTGGCACGCATGCCAACAAGACGCGGCTCTTCCGTGCGAACGGGCCATCGTCGTGGGTCGACCTCGGACCAGTCGACGCGTCGGCGCAGTTTGCGAACTTCGAAGTGGTCGCCGCGCCGCAGCCCGATCTCATGCTCGCGCACGCGTTGACGCCGCTCTACCAGCGCGTTCCGTTCGTGTGGACGCTCGGTGATGCATTGCGGCGGTTGGATCGCTCGATCGTCAACCTCAACGTGTCGACATTGGCGTCGGTCGAAGTGGTCGCCGCGAACGCGTCCGGCACGATTCTCGTGAATGCGGGCGCGTCGTTGGCGCCGTACACGCTGGTGCGCTTGGAGCCCGGCGATACCGACGGCGACGGTCTCGTGAGCGGCACGGATCTCGCGCGGCTGTTGGCGACGTGGGGCGCTGTGCCAGCGGGCACGCGCGGCGCTGCCGACTTTGATGGCGACGGCGAGGTCAACGCGACGGATCTTGGAATTCTGCTTGCGCAGTGGGGTTGACGCGCGCGTTGGCTGCTCGCGGAAGTCATACTGCGCAACATGATCGGCACCTGCTCCATTTTGATTGGTGGAACTTTGCGCCTATGCAGGCAAAGCCTTTGTATGCAAAGACTTTGTATGCAAAGCCTCTGTATGCAAAGACTGTGCAGGCACATGCTGTGCAGCCTGCTTTTTGCTGCATGTCTTGTTGGCGCGACCGCTCGACCCCTCTTTGCGCAGAGCGACGCAACCGAGTCCGCCGAAGATCCGATGTCTTCAGCGACCACCTCGGTGAGTACAGGCGAGCGCGACGAACGTGTTGTCTGGTCTGGTGAAATCGAGGGAAAGCCTGCGAAGCTTGTGATGTCTCCGAAGGACCCAACAATCGTCGGGATCTTTCTTTCGTGGCAGGGGCCGTTTGATTCGAGTGTCGGTCGAGCAGGAGGAAGCGCGGTCGCGGTTCATGGCGATCTGCGGTCGGCGGGCAACTTCGCGATTGAAGGAGGAAGAGAACCGCT
>JAIXVI010000103.1 GCA_027483065.1 Planctomycetaceae bacterium | reverse complement strand
GTCGGTACTCAGGATCACATCCGCGCAATCGTCGCGGAGGATTCAGGCTCGTTTGACGAGCCGCTGCATGTGCGCGGCGTCCCGCGAAACTACGGTGAAAGTACGGCGCGTGCGCAGCTCTCGTTTCTTCCATCAACGAGTGCGATCGAAGGCAGTGGTCGTATGACGTTGGCGCAGACGATCGTCGATCCAGAGCAGCCGTTCCTTTGGCGCACGATGGCGAATCGCGTCTGGCTCAAGCTCTTCGGGCGCGGCATCGTTGAGACGCCTGACGATTTCGGACAACTCGGCGCGTCGCCATGGTCGATCGAGTTACTCGATCAACTTGCATTGAAACTTGCGCGCGATGGCCGATTGAAGCCATTCATTCGAGAAATCGTGCTCTCCCGCGCGTATCGCGCGATGCCTTGTGATGAGGAACTTCCGCCTGCAGCGTGGGCGCCTGTTGCGGTGCGGCGGCTCGATGCAGAGGCGATTCGCGATGCGATGCTTGTTGCATCTGGCCGACTCGACACAACGATCGGGGGCCCGAGTGTTCCCGTGCATCTCACGGAGCACATGCAAGGGCGCGGCCGTCCGGGCGTTTCGGGGCCGATTGATGGAAGCGGCCGTCGAAGCGTCTACATCTCGATCAATCGCAATTTCCTCGATCCGTTCTTACAGGCGTTTGATCAACCTCCGCCGGCGACGACGTGTGGAAAGCGACATACGTCGAACGTTCCAGCGCAAGCGCTTGCGCTTCTCAACAACGACATGGTGCGCGAGTTTGCGCGCGTTTGGGGCGAGCGACTCGCGCAGGATGCAGCGCGTACCGACGATGCGCGTGTCGAATCGATGTGGCTCGCGGCATTTGCCCGTCTTCCGCGCGAAGAAGAGCGCATAACGGCACGCGCCTTCCTCGAAGCCGAACGTGCTGCAGCAACCGACGCTTCACGCCGTGACGCGGAAGCATTTGGCGCGCTCGCGCACGCGCTCTTCTCGACGAAGGAGTTTGTCTTCCTCCGATGAGTTTCTCTCTGCAACACGCGGATTTCGCGTGTTTGGCTACCTGTCTTTGTTGAGTCACCTGCGATGCACCCTGCTCCACAACATCACTGCGGTCGATTTCATGCGACAGGTCCAACGCGCCGCGACATGTTGCGCACGTTGGGTGGTGGCTTTGGAATGCTTGCGTTTGCTGGTCTTTTTGCGCGGAATGCGAGCGCTGATGATGCGCAGCGGTTGCTCGACGCGCGTGCGTTGTCGGCGGGTCATGTTCGTCCGCGCGCGCGCAGTGTGATCTTTCTCTACATGGACGGCGGTCCATCGCAAGTCGACACATTCGATCCAAAGCCGAAACTTGCGGAGTACAACGGCAAGCCGTTTCCGATGAAAACGGCGCCCACACAGTTCAACAACAACGGCAACACGCTCGCATCGCCGTGGAAGTTTCGGCAGTACGGCGAGTCGGGCCTTCCAGTCTCCGACCTCTTTCCAAATGTCGCGAAGATGGCCGATGAATTGTGCGTTGTGCGCTCGATGACAAGTACGTTCAGCGAGCACACCAACGCGAACTACTTCCTACACACGGGCCTTGGAATTCCTGGTCGTCCGTCGATGGGCGCGTGGGCTTCGTATGGGCTCGGGAACGAGAACGATGATCTTCCAGGATTCGTGGTGCTCGAAGGCGGGCTCATTCCGCCGGGCGGTCTTGACTGCTTTTCTGCGGGTTTTCTTCCAGCGCGACATCAGGGAACCGTGATGCGTCCGACGGGTGAAGCGATCGCAGATGCATCGCCGAGTGACGCGGCGGATGCGCAGACACGCAAGCGACAACTCATCGCGCGTCTCGACTCAGCGTTTGCGCACGAAGCACAAGCGGAAGCGATCGAGAGTGCGATTGCAAACCACGAACTCGCGTATCGCATGCAGGCAGCGGTTCCCGAACTCGCGTCACTCGATGGCGAGAGTGAAGAAACCAAGGCGCTGTACGGCTTTGATGCGCCCGACGCAGCGACGCGCGTGTACGCGCGTGAGTGCTGCCTGGCGCGTCGACTGGTCGAGCGCGGCGTTCGTTTTGTTGAGGTGACGTGCCCGCGTACGAATGGCGATCGGTGGGATCAGCACAACGATTTGCGCGCAGGGCATGAGGGCAACGCGCGAGCGGTGGATCAGCCGATTGCGGCGCTCTTGATGGATCTCAAGCGACGCGGGTTGTTGGAGTCGACACTCGTGGTGTGGGCCGCGGAGTTTGGTCGAACGCCATTCGCGCAAGGTTCCGATGGCCGTGACCACAATCCCTTCGGTTATTCGATTTGGATGGCTGGTGGCGGCGTCAAGGGTGGCACCGTGATCGGCGCAACGGATGACTTCGGGTATCGCGCGGTCGAGAAGCCCTACGAAATCCACGATCTCCACGCGACGATGCTGCATTTGATGGGTGTCGATCACCGTCGCCTGACGTTCCGTTCCGGCGGTCGCGACCACCGATTGACCGATGTCCACGGCAAGTTGATCGAAGGCGCGATCGCGTAAGAACGAGATCGGTGCCGGAATCCGTGGCGGCTGCCGATATGGCCACGCGTCGCGCGGAACCGTACCCCACGTTTCGCGTCGCGGAAGTGCCGACAGAGTCGTCACATGGAAAGCGCAAGCCGTTCGGGGCTGAAAAGGTGCGCGATTTTGTCGCCGCGATGTATTTCGCGTGCGGTGCCCGTCTCTCCCGCGGTGCGGCCAGGGGTGGTCGACCGGTTCGCCGGAGGCCATTGGATTCGCAGGGGCACGCAACCGCGCTCGGACGAGGTCCGCAGCGCCCGACTGAAGGAGCACATATGCGCACTGTTTCACTCTTCACGCTGACTTCTCTCCTCGCCACCGCCTCGGGCGCTTCGGCCGACATCGGTTACACGAAGGCCATCAGCCTCTGCCGCGGCGCGGTTCCGCAGGGCACGCTCTTGGGTATCGAGCAGCGTGAACGCAACAACGTTTGGGTTTACGAAGGCGACATGTACGACGCGGCGCTGACGACCAACTGGGGTCCGCGCTTCAATCGCGAAACCGGTGCATCGCGCGGTATCGATGTCGATGCGCCAGACGAGAGCGATCTCCCGAACCTTGAGGCGATTTTCGCGCGCTTGAGCGAAGCAGTGCTCGATTTCAGCGACGCACTTCCGATCGCGAATGAAGCCGCTGGACGCGAGGACGTTCTGAAGATCGCGTTCGATCTCGAAGCGGGCATTCTCGCGTTTCAAGTTGAGTACTTCGACGAAGTCACAAAAATCTACGTCGACAGCGTGACCGGCGGCGTGATTCCGCACCACGGCGCCGGCGACGACATTGAAGCCACGGCTTCCACGACTTCGTTGCAAGCAGGCGTGGCGCTCGCGGAAGCAGCGCTTGGCGCAGGCTGGAACTCGTTCAAAGTCGAGGCAGAGCAAGAGGACGCCGGGGCGGTCGTCCAGGTTCTCCTCTTCAACGTCAAGTCTGGCATGCTCGCAGCAGCCGATGTCGTTGGCGGCGCGGTGACGACCGTCACCGAGTTCGAGCCGCTCGGTACGCAAGCCGAAAAGGTCGCTGCCATGCAGGCAAACTGGGCCGACGTGCAGACAGGACTTTCAGCGGCGCTTGGTGCCGCCGAAGCGGAATATCCCGCGTGCGGTGTGAACGAAGTGGAGTTCGAAGTGGAAACCGAGAAGACCGGTACCGAACTCTTCTGGAAGATCGGGCTCGTCACGGCAGACCTCATCGAAGTCGACTTCTTTGTCGATGCAACTGCAGCCTCGGGCGGCGGGTTCCGCTTCGCGACGGCTCCAATCAACGGCATCGTTGGCGACATTGATGGCGACGGCGTGATCACGGCAGCGGATCTTTCACAACTGCTCGACGCGTGGGGCGCGATCAACCCGCCGATGGACTTCGATCGCAGCGGTCAAGTCGACGCAGGCGACATGTCGCTCCTTCTCGCAAACTGGCGCTGAAGCCGAGCTCTTCCGGTGGTTGAGTTCTGCACGCATGTGACCTCTTTCATGCAGTTGAACTCATCTGGGGAGTGCTGAGCGTGTGCCTTCATCCTTGCTGCAACGCACGGTGACGAAGCTCAGCACGCGGCGCGCGAAACCGCCCGCAAGTCGGCCGTCAGGTCGCACAACTCAAACCCCTGTCCGTCCGCGGGGCGTCGCATCGTGCGTCGCTCCGCGGCGGTTTTTGCGGCGAGACACGTATAAATCGTGCGCTCTCGCGGAAAGCTCGCAGCATCACGCCGTCCCGCCTCAACCCTTGCGGCCGCGGCGACCCTTCTTGAAGCCTGGCTTGTGACCGAACTTGTCGCGGCCAGTCTTACCCTTGCGGCCGTCGCGCGGGCGCGGTTCAAAGTGTCGGCCTTCGTCTTCGTTGACGCGTCGCGCGCCAGCGTCGCCGGAGCGCGCGAGTTCGCCTTCCAACTCAATCGCCGCGCGGCCGAACTTCACGATTTCGAGCGACAACTGGCGCCCACGAAGATCGATCGATGAGATGCGCACGCGAATGCGATCACCAAGTCCGATCGAAGCACCGCTGCGTCCCGCAAGCAATCGACCACTCCGCTGATCGCGCGTCCAGCGATCGATGCGTCCATCGCCGCCCTTCATATCGCGGCTCGGAATCGCGCCATCGACGAGATATCGATCGATCGAAACGAAGACAGTTCCGTTCGGCATGATGCCCGTCACGGTGCCATCGAATTCATCACCGAGATGCTTCTCGTGCAGGAGTTGCAAGACTAGGAACGTGCGCAGATCTTTCTCAGCGTTTTCCGCGGCAACTTCGCGATCGCTTGAGTGATGACCAACTTCAATCAAACGCGCTTCGTCGGTCACGCGCGGATCTTCACCGAGTTGTCGCGCGAGTGCGCGCCGCTTTTTGCCGCCGATGGAATCGCGGCCGTTGTCGGTGATATCAAGGAACGCATGCGTCACGCGATGCACGGTGAGATCGGGGTAGCGGCGAATCGGACTCGTGAAGTGCGCGTAATGCTCGCTCGCGAGTGCGTAGTGTCCGATCAGCGCAGGCGAGTACACCGCCTTCGACATGCAACGCAACACTGAGAAGTGAATCGCGCGCGACGCCGGCGAATTGCGCGTTGCATCGAGCAATGCCTGCAAATCCTTGCGCGTCGGCTCATCCGGAAGTCGCCACTTCGCGAGGCGCGCAAACGTGCGGACTTCTTCGATATCGCCAAACGTCGGATCAGGGTGAATGCGGCGAAGAAGCGGCGTGTCGAGTCCGGCGAACGTGCGTGCGACCGCTTCGTTCGCTTCGACCATGAACATCTCGATCAGCGTATGCGTGAACGAATCGTCTTCAGGAACTGCGTCGATGACATGGCCATCCTTGTCATAGACAAGTTCGACCACGGGGAGATCGAGATGGATCATGCCCGCCGCTTGACGGCGACGACGAATCGCTTTCGCGAGTGTGTCGGCAAGCGCGAGTGTTGCAAGGAGCTCGTCCGAATACTCAGGCGTCGTCTTCGCATGCTTGCGCGCCTCGTCGGGCTTCCCTTCGATGAGTCGCTGCGCCTCGATGTACGTGAGGCGCTTGCGCGAACGAATCACTGTGCGCGCGAGTCGCTGCCCGACGACCTTTGCATCCGAGTCGAGCAAGATGAACGCGCTCAGCGTGAAGCGCGCAACGCCTTCCTGCAGCGAGCAAACGCCGTTCGACAGCGTTTCTGGCAGCATCGGAACGGTGTAGCGCGGGAGGTACACGCTTGTTCCGCGCGCGCTCGCTTCTTCATCGAGTGGCGAATCCTGCGGGACGAAATGCGCGACATCGGCGATGTGGACGCCGAGTTCGAAATTGCCCGTGATCGGATCTTGTTTGATCGAGATCGCGTCGTCGAAGTCTTTCGCGTCTGGCGGATCGATCGTGAAGATGAACTCATTTGTCAGGTCTTCGCGGTCACCCCATGCGGAAATTGGCGCGGTGGATGACGCACGTTGGGTTGCGCCAGCTGCATTCGCCGCGCGCGATTCGGCTTCACGCGTGGCAAGCGCGAACTGAGCCGCTGCGGCGCGCGCTTGTTCAAGCGCCTCAGGTGGAAACACTTCGCGAATGAGATACGTTGCGATTGTCGCTTGCGTTTCGACATCAGGGCGTCCCGCTTCGCCGAGCACTTCGACGATGACGCCTTCCGCGAGCGCGCCGCCTTCTGGCCACAAAATGATGTCAACGACAACCTTGTCGCCGGCCTTCGCATTCTTCGCGCCAGGATCGCGTACGACGATCGGTTCGCGAATTGCGCGGCCATCGGGCTCGACGATCCACTCGCGTCCTCGTTGCACAAGTTCGCCCGCAAAACGCGACTGCCCGCGCTCAAGGACTTCGATCACGCGGCCAAAGAGATCGTCGCGCGCGCCCGTTGGCGTCGAGCCGAAGCCGCGATTCCAACGATCCCCGCGACGGACAACACGCACGCGCACGCGATCGCCGCTCACCGCGTCTTTCGTTTCACCTTCTGGAATGAAAAGGTCGCCCTCGCGGTAGTCGATCGCAGTCTTCAAAAACCCAATACCGCGCGGCGTCAGCTTGATGACACCTTCGACTTCTTCTCCCATCCGCGGGAGTCGTAGTTTGTCGTCGTTTCCGATGTCGAGCAGGCCCGCTTCGGCGAGTTCGCGCACGGTGTCCGTGAACTCCGCTTCGTCCTCTTCAGCGACGCGCAACTGCCGCGCCACCTCGTTCATGTAGATCGGCAGGTAGTTCCTGTGTGCGAGATGGTCGAGAATGCGGCTCTTGAATCGAAGTGACACGGCGGCAGTGTACGCGGGCGGCGCAGAATTTCCGATGCGCGCAGCACGCACGCCCTGCGAAGTTGATCACTTTCGCGAGGACTTCTTCGTGGGTTTCGCGGCACGTGCCGATGAATTGCCCTTCGCCGCTGTCGGGTTCTTCCCGCGCGATGTGTCCGAAGTCTTCTTCACAACGTTGCCGATACCGCGGCCAATACGCGAGTGATGCGTGGCGCGATCTTCAATGCGCTTCTTTTCCGCAGCGGCTGCCGAGGCGTCGCTCGCAGTGTTTGATTTCGTCTCGGCCGACCCACTCGAATCGCCGCGACTCGCGCCAGTGCCGCCATCGGTCGTCGCGCGTGGCTTTGCGCCGCCGTTTGCCTCAGACTTCGCGTCAGTCCTCGCGTCAGTCCTCGCGTCAGTCTTCGTATTGGTTTGCGCGTCGCCGCGCTTGTCGCTCCCCGCACTCGCCGCTTCCTTCGCAGGCTCGTTTGCCTTCTTTGCAGCTTCTTCGCCCGACTTGTAACTCTCGCTTCGGTAGTCGGTCTCGTAGAAACCGCCGCCTTTGAAAATCACAGCGCCGCCGAGGCCAATCTTGCGTTCGACCTTCTTCTTGCGGCACTTTGGGCAAACGGCAATCGGATCAGCCTTGATCGACTGAAACTCTTCGAATTCGTGCCCGCAAGCACGGCAAACATATTCGTATGTGGGCATATGCGCGCTCGCTCGCTTTACGCATCGGGCGCGACGGCGACCTTCGCAGGTCGCAAGACGCTCTCGCCAAGACGCCATCCAGTTTGGAAGCGCATGCTGACGCAGCCGGGTGCGATGCCCTCTGCGGGCTGACGCATGACGGCGTCGTGTTGCATTGGGTCGAACGGCGTTCCAGGCGTGGGATCGATGCGCGCGATGCCGTTTTGCTCGAGCACTTTCTGCAATTCGGTGCGCGTCATTTCGATCGACTTTGCCATCTGCTCGACCGTGAGTTTCGAGTGATCTTGCGCGAGCGCGAGGTCGAAGTGGTCGAGCACAGGCATGAGCGCGCGCGTCATTTGCACAAGTCCGCCTGTGCGAGCTCGCGCTTCGTTTTCAATCGATCGACGCTGGAAGTTCGCGAAGTCTGCTTGCGCGCGCAACTTCGCAGCGACCGCTTCATCGCGCTCAGCCATCAACTTCTCGACAACTTGCGTGAAGTCATCACCAGCGTCGACGCCAGCATCGTCAGTCAGATCGGATTCGTTGAGATTTTCGTCAGTCATGACACGCCTCGCGACTTCTTCAGCGTCAATTGCCGAAGGGATTGATCTTCTTCCAGAAACTTGACTCGCCCGCACGAACATCAACCTTCTCTGTTTGCGCGTATTCCGCGAGAAGTTTGCGCTGTTCATCGGTGAGTTTCTTCGGCACGACGAGTTGCAGCACCACGTGGAGATCTCCTCGATCTTTCGATTGAAGCTCCGTCATGCCTGCGCGTTCGATGACCACAACTTCACCGTGCTGACTTCCTGCGGGGATCTCGAATTCGACGGGCTTTCCGTCGATTCCTTCGAGCGTGACCTTTGCGCCGAGTGCCGCTTGCGCGAATGCCATCGGCTGCACAGCGACAAGATCTGCGCCGCGGCGCTCGACGAATCGCTCGTGTTCTGTGACACGCACCACTACGTGGAGGTCGCCGCGCGGACCCTTGCCTTCGGGGCTCACTTCGGGCGGCGTCGGTTCGCCTTCACCAGACAATCGAATGACTTGGCCATCCGAGATGCCGGCGGGAATGCGCACTCCAAGTTTGCGCTTCGTGGAAACGCGGCCTTGTCCGCGGCATTTCTCGCACTTGTCCTTCACGATGTTGCGACGGCCGCGGCACTCAGGGCACGTGGTCACCATGCGGAACATGCCGCCGAAACCAGTCTGCGCGACTTGACCTTGTCCGCCACAGGTGGGGCACTGCGTTGGTTTTGATCCGGGCTTTGCGCCGCTTCCGCTGCACGGTTCGCAGACATCGAGACGCTTGAACTCGACTTCGCGCTCGCAGCCTGTGAAGGCTTCTTCCAATTCGATCTCAACTTCGGTTTCGAGATCGAAGCCGCGCGCGGAGCCGCGACGTCCGCCGCCGCCAGCCTGCTGGCCGAAGATGTCGTTGAACATCGAGAAGATGTCGGCGACATCGCGCGTGCGGAAGTCGTGCACGGGATTCTGTCGAAGGCCCGCGTGCCCGTGGCGATCGTAGAGTTGGCGTCGCTCGGGATCGCTCAACACCTCGTACGCCTCGGCGCAGGCTTTGAACTCTGTCTCCGCCTCGGGATTGTCCGGATTGCGATCGGGATGCCACTTCATCGCGAGGCGCCGATACGAGCGCTTGATGTCATCCTGCGAGGCCGTCTTTTCGACGGAAAGGATCTCGTAGTAGCAACGCGTTTGCGGCATGGCGTCCGGCCTCGGTCAGCCCGCGGAAGCGGGGGAAGCGCTGCAGCACAACGCGCGGCGCGGGAAGCGCCTGCACGCGGTTTCCCGCGTGCAGGCGTGGATTTTCACACATCAACTCTCAGCTGATCGCGCCCTCAACAGGCGCGGTTTCTTCCTTGAGTTCCGTCACGATCACGTCGGTCGTGAGCATGAGGCCCGCAACGCTTGCAGCGTTGATGAGCGCCGTCTTCACGACGAGTGCTGGATCGATGATGCCGCTCTTGACGAGGTCTTCGTACTCGCCCGTCGCAGCGTTGAAGCCAGCGTTCGTCTTCGCTTCGCGCACCTTCGCGACGACGAGATCGCCGTCGAAACCAGCGTTTTCCGCGATTTGCGCGCACGGATGCGACATCGCCTCGGCGACGATGTCGAAGCCGAACTTCTCATCGCCCTTCGCCTTCTTCTTCGCTTCAAGGACAGCGTCCATCGCGCGCACGAGCGCAACGCCGCCGCCCGGAACGTAGCCTTCCTTCGCCGCAGCGCGGGTCGCGTGGAGCGCGTCATCAACGCGATCCTTCGCTTCCTTCATCGCGAGTTCGGTGGCTCCGCCGACCGAGATGATCGCGACGCCCGAGGTCAACTTCGCAAGGCGCTCTTGGAGCTTCTCGCGGTCGTAGTCGCTCGTCGTACGCTCGATTTGCGCGCGGATCTGATCTGCGCGAGCTTCGACGTCCTTCGACTTGCCGCCGCCTTGGACGATCGTGGTTTCGTCCTTGGTGACGACGATCTTCTTCGCGGTGCCGAGTTCCTTGAGTTCAACGTCTTCAAGTCCGCGACCGATGTCTTCCGCGAAGAACGTACCGCCGGTCTGCACGGCGATATCGCCGAGCATCGCCTTGCGACGATCGCCAAAGCCAGGCGCCTTGACGGCGCACACTTGCAGCACGCCGCGAAGTCGATTGACGACGAGCGCAGCGAGCGCTTCGTTCTCAACTTCTTCCGCGATGATGACAAGCGGCTTACCCGCGCTCGCGACCTTGTTGAGGATCGGCAAGAGTTCCGCGAGATTCGAGATCTTCTTCTCGTGGATCAGGATGATCGCGTTCTCGAGCACGCACTCGGCGCGCTTCGGATCGGTCATGAAGTACGGCGAGAGATAGCCCTTGTCGAACGACATGCCTTCGACGTAATCGAGGGTCGTGTCGGCCGTCTTGCCTTCTTCGATTTCGCAGACGCCGTCGGCGCCGACCTTGTCAATCGCTTCCGCGATCAAACGACCGATCGACGCATCGTGGTTTGCAGAAACCGTGGCGACCTTCTCAAGATCGCCCTTGCCCTTGCACTTCTGCGCCATCGCCGTGACAGCGTCCGCGCCAGCAACCGCCGCAGCGTTGATGCCGCGCTGGATCGCGACGGCATTCGCGCCGGACGCGATGTACTTGAGGCCGCCGTTGAAGATCGCGCCCGCGAGGACGGTTGCGCAGGTGGTGCCGTCGCCGGCGACATCTGCGGTCTTCTTCGCAACCTGTTGCACCATCTTGGCGCCCATATTTTCAAATGGACCCGGGAGCTCGATCTCCTTGGCGACGGTGACGCCGTCCTTGGTGATCTGCGGTCCGCCGTAACTCTTCGCGAAGAGCACGTTGTGCCCAACTGGGCCCATCGTCACCGCGACTGCTTGCACGAGTTGGTCAACGCCACGCTTCAGTTCCGCGCGCGCCGCCGCATCGAACTTCATTTGCTTTTGAGCCATGAGTGGTCTCTCTTTCGTTTGCTCGGTGCGTGCGAATCACTTGGTCATGACGCCGAGCAGTTCGCTCTCGCGCATGATCACGTGCTTGACGTTCTTGATTTCGATTTCAGTGCCGGCGTACTTGCCGTACACCACGGTGTCGCCCTTCTTCACCGCAACCGGAGCGCGGTCGCCGTTGTCGAGCAGGAGGCCCGGACCCGTCGAGATGACGGTGCCCTGCATGGGACGTTCCTTCGCGGTTTCAGGAAGGAAAAGGCCGCTGGCGGTCTTGGTCTCTGGGTCGATGGGCTTGATGAGAATGCGATCTTCGAGAGGTCGAACGTTCGACATGTTGTGCTCGTCTTTCGTGTGTCGAGCGCGGTTCGCTTGCTGCGTCGCGCGTGTATTTGCGTGTGAATTCGTGTGATTGAGATTGCGGAGAAGTGGAACTGTGATGGCTTGCGGCGTGGCTTAGAAGCCCATGCCGCCCATGCCACCCATTCCGCCCATACCACCCATGCCGCCCATTCCACCCATGCCGTGGTCATGGTCGTGGCCGTGGCCGCCAGCAGCTTCCTTCGGTTGCGGCTTCTCGCTGATCGCGCAGTCGCAAGTCAGGATGAGACCTGCGACGCTCGCGGCGTTTTGCAAAGCCGTGCGATCAACCTTCGCTGGCGTGATGACGCCTTGCTTGACGAGGTCGCCGTACTCAAGCGAGAGCGCGTTGAAGCCTTCGTCGCCCTTCATTTCCTTGACCTTCGCGACAACGACGGTGCCCTTTTCGCCCGCGTTTTCAGCGATCGTGCGGAGCGGCACGCAGAGCGCTTCGGCAACGGCTTCGACGCCTGCGATTTCGTCGCCGACGCAATCCTTGCGAACCTTCTCGAGCGATGGAATCGCGCGAATAAAGCTCGTTCCGCCGCCAGCCACAACGCCCTCGGCGACTGCCGCGCGCGTTGCGTGGAGCGCGTCTTCGACGCGAGCCTTCTTCTCCTTGAGTTCGGCTTCGCTCGATGCGCCGACGTTGATCTGCGCAACGCCGCCTGCGAGCTTCGCGAGACGCTCTTGCAACTTCTCACGGTCGTAGTCAGAGTCGGTGCGCTCGATTTCGGCGCGGATCTGATCGCAGCGACCCTTGATCGCGGTGGTGCTGCCTGCACCTTCGACGACCGTCGTCTTGTCGCCGTCGATGATGAGCTTCTTCGCTTGGCCGAGGTCCTTGATGGTGACCTTGTCGAGTTCGATGCCGAGGTCCTTCATGATCGCCTTGCCGCCCGTGAGCGTGGCGATGTCCTCGAGCATGGCCTTGCGACGATCGCCGTAGCCTGGCGCCTTGACGGCGCAGACGTTGAGCACGCCGCGGAGCTTGTTGATGACGAGCGCGCTGAGCGCTTCACCCGTGACATCTTCCGCGATGATGAGGAGCGGCTTCTTCGACTCCATGACCTTCTCGAGGAAGGGCACGAACTTCGCGAGGCTGTCGATCTTGTCTTCGTAGATGAGGACGAGTGCCTTCGAGAACTCGCAGGTCATTTCGTCGGTGTTGGTGACGAAATTCGCGCTGAGGTAGCCGCGATCGAACTGCATACCTTCGACGACGTCGATGGTTGTTTCGCGCGACTTGCCTTCTTCGACGGTGATGACGCCGTCCTTGCCGACCTTCTCAAACGCCTCGGCCATGATCTTGCCGATCGACACATCGTTGTTCGCGCTGATCGATGCGACTGCGGCGATGCCGCCGGAGATCTTCTCAACCGGACGCGCGCTTTCGCCAATCTTGGTGGCGACCGCGGTGACGGCCTTCTTCATGCCGCGGACGACGGAGTTCGGGTCGGCGCCAGCGGCGATCTGACGGAATCCAGCCTTCACGAGCGCCTCTGCGAGGACCGTCGCGGTGGTGGTGCCGTCGCCCGCGTCATCCGACGTCTTGGACGCGGCTTCCTTCACGAGCTTCGCGCCCATGTTCTCGACCTTGCAGCGGAGTTCGATCTCCTCTGCAACCGAGACACCGTCCTTGGTGACAGTGGGGCCGCCCCAGCTCTTGTCGAGGACGGCGTTGCGGCCGCGCGGACCGAGGGTGCTCTTGACAGCGGCGGCGAGTTTCTCGACGCCAGCGAGGAGGCTCTTGCGTGCCTCATTTTCAAACGAAAGTTCTTTGACGGCCATCTTGGTCGTTCTCCATCTCTGAGGGTTGTGGCGTCGATCAGGCCGAGCGCGAGGATCGATTCGGAATCCGAATCTTGAGGTCCTCGCATGTCGTCTGCCGACGGGACACGAGCGTCCCGCGGTGCCGCCCGCGGGGGCGGCGACCATACAAAGGGCGTACCAGCGGCGCGCATGCTGTGATCAGGCGATTTTGGAGCCGTCCATCGGCACGGTGTCGCTCTAAAACATTTGGAGAGAGGGGTTTACGTTGCACCTCCCAAGCACTGTTGCACGGTCTCGCCCTGACAGTTCAGGTGGGGTGCGACCAAGTGCTGCCGTATTGGCAGATCAGCTTCAGTCGGCAGAAGCGCTTGGACCCTTGCGAGGGTTTGCAGCAGGGCTCGTCGCGCCGTCAGAGGGGCTGTTTGGGGGCTGACCTGCCTGTCCGTTCGAGGCCGAAACGCTCTTTCCGAACGTCTCTTCCACCGTCAGCAACGGTTGGAAACTCGCGCGGACGAGCCAGAAGGCGTTCAGTGAGAGGTACGCGAGCCCAACGACCGTCAGCCCTGCAGCAGCCACCGCGAGAAGCGACAGCAGCGTCGCCGCGCTCTCGCCACCGGGAGATTCCCGCAAGAGAAGCGCGGTCGCGCTCGTTCCGCCCGCGATTCCCGTGGAAAGGAGAAGGCCTTCGACCCGTTGTGCGGTCGCGCGGGCGTTTCGGTACGCCCGTGAGCGAGGTGCGAGCGCGCGCAACAGCGGTGCGATCGCGAACAGCACGAGCATCGTGGGGATCGCGGTGTAGGTCGCGGTCGCGACAGATTGTTCGCTCTCAAAACTCGCGATCAGCCACGCTGTGAATCCCGCGACGCCCAGCGCCTTCGCCCGCACAAAGCGAGCTTCGCGGCGCCAAGGAAGCACTGCGAGAAACGCGATCAAGCCCAGGACATTCGCGAGCAAAGCGACAGCTCGGAATACGGGCGCAAGCGTGACGAGCGTGGGGATTTCTGCGGTCTCCGCAAGCCTCTCGAGCACGATGGCGAGAAAGATGCCTGCGCCGCCGAGTGCGCCGAATGCGCCGAAGAGCACTGTCGCGGCCACGCGGCGAGGATTCGGCATGTCGTCGAACTGTCGCGTCTCGGTATCGAGGCGTGCTGTGAGTGAGTCGACAATCGACGTTCCACACTCCGGGCAGTTTCCCGTCGCCGCAAGACCTTCAAGGTCGTAGCCGCACTTGGTGCAGGAAAGGGTGTGGCGGATTGTGGACGGTGACACGTGCGAAAATCGGCGAAAGATCGGTGGGTGACTGGTCGTAATCGGTCGCGAGAGAACTGGGTTTCACGCTTCGCGGGCGGATGTTCGCGCCACGCGACCGAGCGGATCCGAACGACTGACGAGTTCAGAGATTGCAGCCTGTTACACTCTTGCGATGCAAGACAGAATTGCAGCGCTTCGGACGAACATTGTTTCCGTCTACATGGGAAATGTGCAGGCCGTGGACCGCCTGATCGTCTGTCTGCTCGCGCGTGGTCACGCGCTGATTGAGGATGTTCCGGGCGTTGGAAAGACGGTCTTGGCGAACGCGCTCGCGCGCTCGGTGCGGTGCAGTTTTAGTCGCATTCAATGTACGCCGGACTTGCTTCCCTCGGACGTCACAGGCACGAGCATCTACCGACAAGATGCGGGTAGTTTTGAATTCCGCGAGGGACCGATTTTCGCCAACGTCGTGTTGGCCGACGAAATCAATCGAACGACGCCGCGTACGCAAGCGGCAATGCTCGAAGCGATGTCGGATGGCACGGTGTCTGCCGAAGGTGGTGTCCATCACCTCCCGCAGCCATTCCTCGTCGTCGCGACGCAAAATCCCTACGAATTCGAGGGAACCTACTTCCTCCCTGAGAATCAGCTTGACCGCTTTTTGATGCGGATTTCGCTGGGCTACCCGTCGCCTGATGATGAAGCGCGCATCTTGTTGAAGCAGCCCGCGCGCACGGCGCTCCCTGATCTCAAGCCTGCGATGACGAAAGATGAAGTGGTCGCCGCGCAACTCGAAGTGGATCGCGTTCGGATGGCGCAGGAACTCGTCGATTACATCATCGCGATCGCGACGGCCACGCGAAACAGCGAAGACCTCCAAGTTGGAATCTCGCCCCGTGGAGCGCTTGCGCTTGCAGCTGCCGCGCGCGCGACGGCGTACATCTCGGGTCGCGATTACTGCGTGCCTGACGACATTGTTTCGAATGTCCTCGTCGTGTGTGCGCACCGCGTGATTAGCCGCACCTACATGCATCAAGGCGACACGATGACAACGCGGCGCATCATGCAGCGCGTTCTTGAGAGTGTGCCAAGCCCAGTGTGAGCGCGCGACGAAAACGTGAGGATTTCCGCATGAAACGCGCAGTTGTCCTTCTCTCTGGCGGCCTCGATAGCGCGACGGTACTCGCGTGGATGCGTCGCGAAGGCTACGCATGTCATGCGTTGAGCTTCCGCTATGGCCAGCGTCACGAGATCGAACTCGCGCGTGCCGCCGAACTCGCGCACGCGCTCGGTGCGGTCGAGCACAAGGTGGCAGAGATTGACTTGCGCGCGTTTGGTGGAAGTGCGCTCACCGCAGATATTGATGTTCCGAAAGATCGCGCAGACGGCGAGATTTCGAGCGGTGTTCCGATCACGTATGTTCCAGCGCGCAACACGATTTTCCTCGCATTTGCGCTCGCCTACGCCGAGACGATTCGGTCGAGTGACATCGCGATCGGCGTGAACGCGATCGACTATTCAGGCTATCCCGATTGCCGGCCTGAGTTCATCGCGTCCTTCGAGCGTCTTGCGAATCTGGCGACCGCCGCTGCGACTGAAGACGGCGCACGCTTCAAGATCCACACGCCGCTCCAAATGCTGTCGAAGGCGGGCATCGTTCGCCTGGCCGTCGAACTCGGCGTCCCTGTTGGTCGCACGCTCTCCTGCTACGACCCGCTGCCCAATGGCACTCCGTGTGGCCACTGCGATGCGTGCATTCTCCGTCGCAAGGGTTTCGCGGAAGCTGGCGTCGTCGACGGCGGGTGAGTGCGGGTGCTAAGCGGGCAAGGCGCGTGAGACTGATGCGACGGCTTTCGAGGTTCGTATCGAGCGTTTTCGCTGAGTTTCAGGCTTTCGACGGAATACCGAATGTTTCGCGCGCGTCGGCGCACGCATGTTGACTTCTCATCGCGCGTCCATCACCCGAATCAAGTTGGTGCGGCTCGGCGTTGCGTCGCTTCTCTTGGCCACCGCCCCAGCCTGCACTTCGTACTACCGCACCCCAGGCGGGCCGGCGCCGATCGGCGAGATGACAGCGCCGACGATCGCGGAGAAGTTGAAAGCACAGCCGGAGAGTCCAATTCCCGCGACGATTGCGCTCGTTCGCGTGCAAGAGGGTTACTACTCCTCGCGTTCTGTCGCGGGCGTTCGCCGCGGGGGCGTTTCCATCGTGACCGCCGACGATCTCGAACTTCCTGAAGACACGCAGCAGATCGCGAAATGGCCGGAAATCCGCGCGATCACGCGACTCACCGCCGTACTCGTGCCGCAGGCCCGAAACGATTCCGAGCCCTTCTCGAGCATGCTTGCTTTGCGCGAAGGCGCCGCAAGTTTGCATGCCGACATCCTCGCGCTCTACACGATCGATACGACATTCCGCGTCGATGATTTCTCGCCGGGCGCGCTCGGTTTGGTGACACTCGGGCTCGCGCCGACGAAGAGCGCCGTCGTCAACTCGACCGCGAGTTTGGCGTTCATCGATGTGCGAACGGGCTTTGTCTACGGAACAGCCGAAGCCTCTGCGCGCGACGATCAGGCCGCGAACTCGTGGACTTCGGAGGACGCGATCGACCAGTGCCGCCGACGCGTCGAGCGCGAATCGCTCGTGAAGCTCTTCGCACAGGCACAGTCGGCCTGGGCTGAAATCGCGGCCGCGCGGAAGGCGGAACTGTCCGCGGCCAAACAACCTGGAACGACATCGAAAGACGCGGGACCGACGATTCCCCCGGCGTCTGAGTGATGTTCTCAAGGATCCAAGTCGCGACCGGACATTGGTCTTCGCCGACCATACCGTCTCTGTGGCTGTTCTTCTCGTGCGAAGGACGAATCTGCCGATCTACCGTTGGTCGTTGCGTCGACCCTCGACTCTCTCAGCCTCTCGATTTTTGGAGCCTTTCATGCGCGATCTCGCGATTTTCCCGCTTGTGACAGCACTCGCACTCAGCACTGCGACGACAGCGATGTCCGTTGTGCAGGACACGAAACCAGCCGCGCCAGCAACGCCTGTCGCGCCTGTGACGCAGTCCGCTGGCTTGCCGACGGCAGCTGAACTTCAGGAGAAGGTGGGCGCGCTGTTCGAAACGCTTCAGAAGGAATACGAGGCGCTCGGTGAGCCAAACCAAGAGAAGATGGTGGCGTTCCAAGCTCGTGTGGCGGAAAAGGTTGACGCGATGCTCGCTGGACTTGACTTCGCGACACTCGACGCGGAGCGACTCGCGGCGATCGAACCCGTCCTGCGACTTTCTCCGGCCGCGACCGAGCGATACGTCGCGGTGCTGAACGAGCGCGCGAAGGAGCCAACCGCCGCAGGATTCCGTGCGACGGTGCAGGCGAAATTGCGCACGATGACGGCGCCGGATCCAGCGGCATTTGCGGCGCTCCTCGGGCATCCTGGCTTCGCGGAAGCGGTGGGTTCCGAAGAGGGGTCGGTCGTTCTCGACTCCGCGAGTGAAGCGTCGGCTGACGCATTGAAGCCGCACGCGGCCGTGCTTGAGTCTCTCGCCGTGAAGTTCAACGCCGATGCGCCGCTCTCGCTCATGGCTGCTTCTGGCGGCTACCTGCGCGCCTGCAGTGCCGCACTCCCGAAGGACAAGGCGACGGCCATCCGAACCCAAGTCGTCGCCGCGCTTCAGGCGAAGGAAGCCAAGGTTGATGGTCGCGAGAAGAAAATTCTCGAGCGCTTGATCAAGTCGGTGAATGGCGCAGCTGGGCGCGGTGAACTCATCGGTTTCGCATGCCCGACGCTGACGTGCGAATGGGTGTCGCGCGCCGATGGCAGTGCGCCGTGGAAGTCGATTGCGGATCTCAAGGGCAAGGTGGTTGTGCTCGACTTCTGGGCAACCTGGTGCGGACCATGCGTGGGCAGCTTCCCGCAGGTCGCTGAGATGCGGAAGCACTACCCCGAGACCGACGTGGAAATCGTCGGGATCACAAGTGTGCAAGGCATGGTCGCGCATCAGAAGCGCGAGCGCGTCCAGTGCGAAGGCGATGTCGAGAAGGAACGCGCGGAGACGTTGGAGTTCATGAAGGACATGGGCGTCACGTGGACGGTCGCGATGACCGCTGAAGACGTCTTCAACAACGACTTTGGAATCCGCGGAATCCCGTTTGTTGCTGTGCTCGACAAGGAAGGCAAGGTCTTCAAGGCTGGTCTTCACCCGAGCGACGAGGCAGCGATCCGCGCGGCGGTCGATGAGTGCCTCGCGAAGAAGTGAGTTGATCGCTCTGTTGAAATGCACGGGCTGTCGAGGAATCCACACAGGGTTCCTCGGCAGCTTGTTTTATTTGCGGTCGCCGCTGCGGCGGCTCCCTCTGGTTGTGCCCTTCGGAGTGAATCCTCAGGGCACCGGGGCGTTGTTTGCGATTTGCGGTCGCTGGTGCGGCGGCTCCCTCTGGTGTGAATCACCCCAGAGCGAGCAAGTTGCGAAGCAGGTTTCTTGCGCTCGTTGTTTGGCGGTCGCCGCTGCGGCGGCTCCCTTTGGCGTGAATCACGCCAGAGCGAGCAAGTTGCGAAGCAGGTTGCGAGCGCTCAAACCACGTTGCGAGCGCTCTCATTCACACGTCGAGATTCTTCACTTCGAGCGCGTGCTTCTCGATGTACGCACGTCGTCGCTCGACGTCTTCACCCATCAACAGCGTGAAGAGCGTGTCGGCTTCGCTCGCGCTTTCGAGCGTGACGCGTACAAGTGTGCGGCGCGACTGGTCCATCGTCGTTTCCCAAAGCTGCTCGGCTTCCATTTCACCGAGACCTTTGAAGCGCTTCACTTCGATGCCGCGTCGACCCACTTCAAGGAGTGCACGGACGATGCCAGGCACGCTTGCCGCTTCGACAATCGCGCCTTCGCGCGCTGCGGGTCGTTCGCTTTCTTCTTCGGCATCCTCACCTTTCGGTGTCGCCGATGCTGCGCCCGACTTCGCGCCCTTCGCGTTCTCGACAAGCCACGCGTAGCGCGTCGGTTCTTTCTCGCCGGTCACGGTTTCAACTTGAACGCGATCCCAGTCGGCGATGTCGATATGCCACTGTGCGAGTTGCCCCATGATCCGCTCGATCTCGCGGTTTTCGTGGAGTTCGCGGAGGCTTGCGATGCGTCGGCGATCGACTTTCACTTCGCTCGTGACGAGGTCATCGAGCACGAGATCTTGCGTAGCGAGCGCCGCGCGTGCTTCAGCCTCGCCAAAGAAGAGGAGATCTCCTTCAGGCCAAGCAAGGTGCCACGAAGGGAGCCGGCTCTTCCCTGTGGGGTCGGCGCTGCGCATCGAGAGCAGCTTGGTGAATGCAATGCCGCGGCGCTGCGAAACCGAGACGAGCTCATCGAGCCGTTCGAGTGCACGAACCATGCGGCGAATCTCGTCGCCTGCAACGGTGTGTGTCGTCGCGCCTTGCGCATCACGCACCGCGAACGTTGCGTGACCAAGCGCAAGGTCAACGAGGTTCTCGTTCATGCGCTTGTCATTGAGAACGTACGTCGCCTGCTTTCCGCGCGAAATCTGGTAGAGCGGCGGTTGCGCGATAAAGATCTTGCCTTGTCGGACGAGTTCCGGCATTTGTCGGAAGAAGAACGTGAGCAAGAGCGTGCGAATGTGCGAGCCGTCGACATCGGCGTCGGTCATGATGATGACGCGGCCGTAACGAAGTCGCGCAATATCAAACTCTTCACCAATGCCGCATTGAAGCGCCTGAATGAGCGTTCGAATTTCTTCGAAGCCGAGCACCTTGTCGAGGCGCGCCTTTTCGACATTGAGCAACTTTCCACGCAGCGGAAGAATCGCTTGATGGACGTGATCGCGGCCGCCCTTTGCCGAGCCGCCTGCAGAATCACCTTCGACGATGAAGAGTTCGGTTTTCTCGACGTCGTCCGAAGAGCAGTCGCTCAGTTTGTGCGGCATGCCGCCCGAATCGAGCGCGCCCTTCCGTTTGATGAGTTCGCGTGCTTTGCGAGCTGCTTCACGTGCTTGTGCTGCGAGCACCGCGCGCATGCAAATCTCACGCGCATCCTTCGGATGTTCCTCAAGCCATGCGCCGAGTTTCTCGGCGATCGCGTTCGAAACGAAGCCTTCGACTTCAGGGTTGAGAAGTTTCTCTTTGGTTTGATTATTGAACTGCGGGTTCGGCAGTTTCACGCTGACGACGGTGACGAGCCCTTCGCGCAAATCGTCGCCCGAAGGCACGAGATCCTTGAGGAAGTTGTTCTTGCGTGCGTAGCCGTTCACAACGCGCGTGAGCGCAGCCTTGAAACCTTGCACGTGTGTGCCGCCGTCGCGATTCGGGATGTTGTTGCCGAACGCGAGCGTGAGTTCTTGGCTCGAGTCGACATACTGCATCGCGAAATCAAGGCGCAGCGATTGTTCGGTCTCATCGGCAGAGAACGAAATCACCGGGCTTTGCGTGGTTTTCTGCTCGTTCCGCCATGCGACGTAGCCGCCGATTCCATCGGGGCTATAGAACGAAGCTTCACGTCGTTGACCGCTCGCGTCGACGCGTTCGTCGACCAGTCGAATGCGCACGCCTGGGTTCAGGTACGCGAGTTCACGCAGACGACTTTCCAGCGTTTCGTAGCGGAATTCCGTGTCGGGGAAGATCTGCGCATCTGGTAAGAACGAGATGCGCGAACCGGTGCGCTTTTCCGTTGCCGCCGATTTTGCGAGGGTTTCGACGAGTTCAAGAGGCTTCGTCACTTCGCCGCGCGCGAAACCGATGTGGTACGTCTTCTCGTGTTTGAAGACTTCGACTTCGGTCCATTCGCTCAGTGCGTTGACGCACTTCACGCCGACGCCGTGCAAACCGCCCGAGACCTTGTACGCGTTGTCGCCGAACTTTCCGCCCGCGTGAACTTCCGTGAGGATGACTTCGACCGCCGGTCGGCCGTTGATCGTCGGGTTCTCGTGCTTCATCGGATCGACGGGCATACCGCGGCCGTCATCGATCACGGTGCACGAACCATCGACGCCAATGCGAACCGTCACGGTGGTCGCGTAGCCCGCCATCACTTCGTCGATCGCGTTGTCGACGCACTCGTAGACGAGGTGATGCAACGCGTTGAGGCCCGTTCCACCGACATACATGCCGGGTCGCTTTCGGATCGCCTCAAGGCCTTCGAGCACTTGAATCGACTCCGACGTGTAGTTCGCGGCGTCCGCGGGAAGCGTCGCCGGCGATGGAGATGGAATCTGGGTCGTTTCGCTCATCTTTCAGTCGTCCGAAAGGGCCCGGAAGCCGCGCCGGAAAGCGTCCAGCGAGGCGTTGGAACGGAACGCTCCAGCGGGCTCAGGATCCTACCAAAAGTGGGCGATTTTCGGGCGCTCGGTCGCGGTATGCGTGAAAGGTGCGAGGGTCGAAAAAGGCATGAATTTCCCCGGAGATTTCGCGGAAATCTCAGTGGACTGATGTCGGGCTCCCGCAGCACACTTTGGTCGCGGCTGCCGCATTGCCGACCATCGTTGCGGGAACTCGAACCGGAGACGTTTCGTGGCGTAGGAAGTCGCTCGCGCCTGCGCGTGCCGTCGTCGCTCGGGCCTGCGCGTGGAGAGGTTGCTCGGGCCGATGTATTGCGCCGTCTGCCACTACACTGCGCACCCCAGGACGGATTCTGGGAAACGCGCCCTGTGCGTCGGTCTGAGGTGAAGTTGCACGCTCCTTACAGCGTGTTCCGCGCGTCATTTCGCGGCGAACCGAACGGCGAACAGCACGGCGATTCCGCGATCAAGCGAGCCATGGAAGGAACTATGGAGCCACGCGACCCAATACCGAACGACCCAAGTTCGAGCCTCGAGTCGAACGCGGGAACGCCTCCCATGGTGTTGCTTGAACAATCAATCGCTCGCGGCGACTTTGGTGATTTGCGCGCATCGCGCGAGGCTTTCTCGCTTGAGGACTCCGGCACGACATCCTCGCGACGCAGTTTTCTGCAATCCGCGGTGATTGGTTCTTTCTTTGGGTCTTTCGCGCTTGCCATGGCGGCGTGCTCGGCTACGACGCGTGCTGCGCGGATTCCTCCGCCAGAGTGGTCGGATGTCCCCGCGACATCAAAGCCGCCGGTCGTTGCCGTCAAGCCCGCGCCGAAGCCGCCGCGCGAAACCTCGAAGCCGCTTGGTGAAACCAATCCCGTCGGCGACGCGGCGCTTCCGTGGGCGAAGCCTCGATATCTCTGGGCGAAGGCGCCGCCGGATTTCGCGAATCTGAACCCCATGTTGCCGGTGACGTCGATCACGGTCCATCACGATGGGCTTGACGATCTCGTTTACGCAACCGACACGGCGAGCATGGCTGCGCGGATCGACCATTACCGCATGGGGCATCGCGGCAAGGGTTGGGCGGACATTGGTTACCACCTGGTCATCGATCGCTCCGGAACCCTTTGGCAAGGCCGCGCGATTCGCTGGCAGGGTGCCCATGTGAAGAACCACAACGAGGGCAACATTGGTGTCCTCGTCATGGGCAATTTTGAGCGGCAACAGCCGACCGCCGCGCAGATGAAGACGCTCGATCGCGTGCTGCGCGATTTGATGCGGACCTATCGCGTGTCGAAGTCGCGCGTCTACACCCACCGCGAGTGGCCCGATGCAGAGACGGCCTGTCCAGGCCGCAATCTGCAGCCGAAAGTTGCGTCGCTGCGCACGCGGCTGGCGTAGTTCGGCGCTCGCGTCGCTCAACGCTTGCGCCATGGAGAGAAATCGAGTGCGCGGACGCTCGTGCCTGCGGGCCTTACCCCGCGTTTTCTGCGGAAAGAGCACGGATCTCGTCGATATCGCGTGATGACGCGAGGCGGCCTTGTGCGGGTACTTGCCGGCGTTTTGAGCGGAGCGAGTTATGTCCACCGATCCGATGAAGGAGTACGAGATTTCGCACGCCAACGGCCGGATGCCGATCGTTCGGGAAGTTTCCCGTGCGGCAGACGTCGCTTCGGACCTCCACGCAAATCTGGATACCGTCGCAGCAGCGATCGCGCGCCGTGGGTTTGTGCTCGCCGGACTCGGCGCAGGGCTTGCGTTTCTTGCTGGGTGTGCTTCGACGCCGAAGACCTCATCTCGTGGCACGAACGGGCTGACGCTCGCAGGTGGTCAGGCCGGTGACAATGTGGGTGCAGGGCCGTGGGGCGCCGACGGCGAGCTTCCGCCGAAGCGCTACGCGCAGCCGGTTTCGCCCACGGGGACCACGGGTTCCACGGGCGGAGCGGGCGGCCGATCTCCAACGATCGCCGGAAAGTCGCCGCGTACGGTCGGTCCTGACGCGAAGCCCGCACCAACGAAGGCAGCCGCAGGAAGTTCTGCCGGCGCTTCGACGAAGGCTCCCAATGCGGGTTACGCCTCGGGCATTCGTGTCCCTGCGACCTACGACGGCACGGTGATTCCGCGTGCGGCGTGGACCAACTTCCGGCCGCCTGCCGCCGACATGGATCGCATGCCGAAGGTGACGCGTATCACTGTGCATCACGAAGGGAATCGCGCGTTCACGGCGACTTCGGTTGCCGATTGTCGCGCTCGTCTCGTCAATGTGATGAACGGCGAGATGAACGCGCGCGTGCCGCACAAGGACATCGCGTACCACTACGTCATCGATCCTGCGGGTCGCGTGTGGGAAGCGCGCGATCTGCGATACGAAGGTCGTCACACGCGGAACAATCACGATGGAAACCTCGGCGTGATGTGTCTCGGAAACTTCGAGGAGCAAGCAATTTCGCCGGCGCAACTCGCGGCGCTTGAGAAGTTCCTCAAGTCGTTGCAAGCGAAGCACAAGATCTCGAAGAAGCGTGTGTACACGCATCAAGAACTCTCGCCAACGCTTTGCCCGGGCAAAGATCTGCAGCGTCGCATGGGAACGCTGCGATCGCGACTTGCTTGATCCAGCGTATTTCACCGATCGCGAATAGATGAAGTCGCGTGAGAGAAACCTCGCGCGCGTTCACCGCGGAAATGCACGCAAGTGCAATCATCTCGGCGGCGGCCCGAAGCGGCCCTTCGACGCGCGTTCGTCATCATCGTCGAGTTTCTTCTGGAACTCTGTGTCTTTCGCTTCTTGTCGATTGACGACTTTCCACACGACGAACGCGACTGCGGCCATACCAACGATGGCAAAGACGTAGCGAAGAATGGTGCCGAGAATTTCCATGGTTTGACTGCGTTGTGTCGTGGTGTTCAGACTAACCGAGCCTCAGCGCTCGACGCGCTGCTTCACCCGCGCGAGCCTTGACTGCGTCGTACGCGCGTACACGCGCGAGATCGGGTTCGAGTGCGTCGCGCGTTCGAACCGCTGCAGCGCAGGCCGCGTCGACCGTTTCGTGTGCGCCAGCACCAACGGCAGCAAGAAGTGCGACACCGAGCGCGCCACTCGCATCGCTTGCAAGCAGTGAAACGCGCGCATTGAACATCTCTGCACACATCGTGCGCCAGAAGGCACTGCGAGCGCCGCCGCCCGAGAGTCGAACTTCGCGCACGTCAATCCCGAGGCCGCGTAGGAGATCGACGTTGCCTGCGAGACCAGCGGTAATGCCTTCGAAGGCCGCACGCGCGAGATGATCGCGCCCGTGCGCCACATCAAGACCTGCGAAACCGCCGCGAATGAGCGGATCTGGAATCGGACAACGTTCACCCGAGAGATAGGGGAGGAAGACGAGACCATCGGCGCCAAGCGGTGCGCGAGCTGCGCGTTCTGCGAGAATTTCGTAGGGATCGACGCCGCGCGACTTCGCTTCATGAATCGCATCGAGCGCGAGTGTGTCGCGGAACCAGCGCAAACTTCCGCCCGCCGAAAGCATGACACCCATGAGATGCCAACGATTCGGAACTGCGTGGCAGAACGCGTGGAGTTCGCCGTTTGGCGTTGCACGCCACGCGTTGCTCGCGGCGAAGACAACGCCCGACGTTCCAATCGTGCACGACACGGTGCCTTCCGCCACGATTCCGCTGCCAACAGCGGCCGCGGCTTGATCGCCGGCGCCACCCGCGATGCCGATTCCTGCGCGCAATCCAAGCGCACGCGCGGCTTCGGAAGAAAGACGCGTTGAGTGGATCGGGCTCTCCGCGACATCTGGAAAGAGCGTGCGCGAGAGCCCAACGGCATCAAGCATCGGCTGCGACCACGTTCGGCGCGCGCAATCGAAAACTGCCGTTCCCGACGCGTCGCTTGGTTCCGCCATCATGGCGTCGGAGAGGCGATATCGCAGCCAGTCTTTGGGGAGCAGTGCCTTTGCGGTGCGCGCAAATGCCGCGGGTTCATGCTCGCGCATCCACAGCAACTTCGGTGCTTGAAACCCGGGGAAAATGCGGTTTCCAGTCATGGCGAGTACGCGCGCGAGTCCCGGTTCGCGTTCGTGCAGAGCCTCGCAAATTGCGGCGCTGCGCGAATCGTTCCAAAGAATCGCTGGGCGAACGACCTCGCCAGATGCATCAAGCGCAACGAGTCCGTGCATTTGTCCCGAGAGGCCGATGGCTTCGATACGTGCGCGAATCGCCTCGTCGCCGTTGGTGGCGGCGGCCACTGCAGCAATGGTCGAGCGCCACCAATCCTCGGGGTTCTGCTCTGCCCAGCCCGGCTTTGGATACGAAACCGGATGCTCGGCCGTGGCATCGCCCACGATCGCACCTTGGCGGTCGATGACAACGGCTTTCGTGCCGCTCGTTCCGACATCGATGCCGAGAAACAGTGAATCTGCGCGCATCGTGGCAATGTACACGCGCGCGTTACTGCTTCGGTGTGGCGGACTCGCTGTTCTTCGGTTTCTCGCCGTTGGAGCTGCCAGCTGCGCGGCCTGATTCGCGCTCCTCATCACTCGTCGAGTTCGATTCCTTCTTTGGTTTCTCGACGAACGCGCGCGTCACGCGCACGACAAAGGTGCCCTTGTCATCCTTCTCGGTGACAGTGCCTTCGAAGACAACGAGTGCAAGCGGCTCGAGTCCATGCACGCCCTGTGCGCCAGTTTTCAGCACCTTTCCTGCGTCATCCACAAACTGCACGGTCATGGTGTTGGCTTTCAGCGACTCTGGCGGTTCGCAGCAGTAATCCCATGGTTTGGTGCAGGTATCGCCTGGAATCTGATCGCAGCTCTTCATGCAACGATCGGCAATCACAACGATCGCACGGTTCTTGACGAAGGGTTCCGAGCGTCCACCGATCTTCGCCTTGATGACGACCGTCTCGCCTTTCTTCGCGTTCTTCTTGACCTCCGCGACACACTTCGCGTCGGCAGGTTCTGTCTCCACGAACACGGAATCAGGAATCTTTGGAGCGCTGGGTGTCGGATTCGTCGGCGGCGGTGCGAAGAGCGTGCAGGAGAGGCTCAGAATGATCGTGGTGAGTTGCATGAGTTTTCCTTTACGAACGAAGTGCGAGCGGAATCGGAAGTGACAAGCATCGTGCGATCGGCGCGATGCCGCCGACGACGCCAAGTGAGAGTCCAGCAAGAAGTCCGGCGGCGATCGCAGCCGAATCGACAGCAAGTGTGAATGTTCCCATCGAGAATCGAACGGCGATTCCGTCGAGCAAGAGGCGCCCGAGCAAACACGCCATCAGCGCGCCGGTCGCGCAGGCGACGAGTGATTCGATCAGCAGTGAAATGGCGATGGCGCCGCGCGAAAATCCAATCGCTTGCAAGGTGCCGGCTTCGCGGACGCGTGACGCAAAGGCCGCATACATCGCGTTGATTCCGCCAAGTGCGCCGCCGAATGCAACCAAAAGCGCGGTGATCAAGACGAGCATGCGAATCGGAGCGAGAAACGCTGCGAGTTGCGCGTAGTACTCGCTTTCACGCACGGCGGTTGTTTCGAGATCGAGGCGCATTGCGGTGAAAGCTTCGACATCATCGAACGCAACCTGAGGATCGATTCGTTCGCCCGCTTCGTCCACTCCGCCGAGCGCTGCAATGACGCATGAGCGCGTGGAGCGTTGCGTGATGATCGCAAGAAGTTCGACGGGCATCCAGAACTCGCCGTGCATGGTCGTTCCTGGTGCTTCAAAGACGCCCACAACAACGCAGGGCTCGCCTGCGAGGAGAATCGTCGAACCGAGTTTCGCGCCGTCGATGCGCGCCAACGCTTCGGGGCCTGCGGCAACCTCCGATGCGCCTCCGCTTGGCCAGCGTCCTTCTTTGAGTCGTACTTGAGGGTGTACGAGGAACGACGCCGTCTCGTACCCACGCACCATGATGGGAGACTCTTCGGTAGCGCGAGTAGCGCTCGCGGTATCCGTCGTCGCCTGTTCGGGACTCGCGAGAGACGCAGGGAGCGCGACGTGAATCTCACTCGCAATCGCGGGGCGACCCGCGTGCACCGCAATTCCATCAACGCTCGCATGCAATGCTTCGGCGGTTGTCGGTGAAATCTCGCTGCGCTCGACACTCTCTTCACTTCCTGTCCCAAGGAGCAGGGCGTTGGTCGCGAGTCCGCTTGCACCAAGTGAAGCCTCAAGTCCGCGGGAAAACGCGACTGCTCCAAGTACGAGGAGCGAAACAAGCGTGCTTCCGCCGACGACGAGGAAAAGTCGTCGCGGTGAGCGTGCGAGATTTCGAATGGCGTGATCGAATGGAAGGAGCTTCATGCGAGCCTCGTTCCTTCTGCGATGCCACGACGCGACGCGAGAATCGCAGGTACGAAACCGGCCGCAACGCCGACCAAGAGTGACGCAAGCATGCTCGTCGTGAGGCCAGCGAGCGATGGTCGGAATTCCACGAGCACGCCCTCGGCGCCAAGTCCGAAGTGACCAAAGGTCAGCACAAGTTGTGCGGTTCCCGCGCCGATGAGCGCGCCGCAGAGCGACAATCCTGCAGCTTCAACCAAGATCATCCACGCGATGGATGGGGCACGAAAACCGATCGATTGGAGAATCGCGAACTCACGCGCGCGTCCCTCCAGCGAAAGAACGATGGCGTTTGCGACAAGCGCGAATATCGCCGCAAGTGCGCCATACGCCAGAAGCCCAGCAAATCGCGAGATGGTGACGATGTCTTCAGCAGCGCGCGCGGCGAACGCGCGTTCGCTGCGCGTCGAGGTTGGTGCGCGATCGTTTGCAAATCGACGATCAATCGCGGCAGCAACCGCTTGGAGTTCGCTCGGATCTGACACTTCGACTTCAAACTGCGTGACTTCGCCTCCGATCATGCCGCCGAGTGCCGACTGTAGAAACGGAAGTTGGACGTAGCACGCGTTGCGATCTTGCGGACCATCGGCGTCAGCGATCCCCGCAACGGTGACGGTCACTCCAGCAGAATTGAATCGATCGCCGACGCGGAGATTGCGCCGCTCTGCAAGAGCGCTTCCGACAAGTGCGCCATCGCCGCGTGCGAGAAATTCGGCGAGCGAGCCTTCTTTGATTCGGAGCCGCTTCGCGAGGATGCGTTCGGCGTCGATCGCGCGCACGCCGCGAAACACGATGACATCGAGACTCGCGCGACAATTCGACACCGCGATTTGCATTGGCGCCACACTTGCAACGCCATCGATGCGTGCGATTTCATCGACATACGCCTCGGGCACACGGCTCGTAAACGGACAAAACCGATTGGCGCGATAGACGATCAGGCGAGTTTCTTGCGCGTTTGCTTGCGTTGCTTCACGAACGCCGTCGCGCACGGAGCGCTCCGCTGTGAAGAGGAAACTCGCCGTTGCGATACCGAGCACGGTGAGCACGAGACGAACTCGACTCCGCATGAGCATGCGCAGGGCAAGCGCGCCAGATCGAACGAGGACGTTGAGATCGATCATGGAACGGCTTCCTCTCGCCGCGCGAGTTCGCCCTTCTCAAGAAAGAGCCTCGTGCGCGCACGTGCGGCTGCCCGCGGATCGTGCGTCACCATCACGATGGTCATTTTCTCGCGCTCATTTAGTTGATCGAGGAGTTGAAGCACGAGTTCGGCGCTTTCGCGATCAAGGTCTCCGGTCGGTTCGTCTGCGAGAAGGAGCGGCGGACGCGCGACAATCGCGCGAGCAATCGCAACGCGTTGCTCTTGCCCGCCCGAAAGCTGCGATGGGAAATGTCCTGCGCGATCTGCGAGCCCAACGGTGGTGAGCGCCTCCATGGCGCGCTCTGTGCGTTCTCGACGACCGAGTGGCGAGAGCAGCAGAGGAAGCTCCACATTCTCAAACGCTGTCAGTACTGGAACGAGGTTGTACGACTGGAAGATGATGCCGACTTCCTTCGCACGCCACGCAGCAAGCGCATCGCGCCGCATGTGCACCAAGTTGTGATCGCCAATCCACAGTTCACCTGAGGTTGCAGCGTCGATTCCCGCGAGAAGATTCAGCAGCGTGGTCTTTCCCGATCCGGAAGGACCCATGAGTGACACGAAGTCGCCTCGCGCGATCTCAAGATCAAGCGCGGCGAGAGGCACGATTTCTTGCACGCCATCACGGAGTGTCTTGCGATACACCTTGCGGAGTTTTCGTGCCCGAATCCACGCGTGATCGGCGACGGATGGGGAGTTTGCATGGTCGTGGATCATGCGTCCGATTCCTTCGAGGTTGAGGTCGAGGTTGAAGGCGAGGTTGAAGTCGAGGTTGAGGTCGAGGCCGAAGCTGCCTGCATGACCTCCTCGACGCGAACACGCGCACCATCAGTCAGGCTCGTGGAGTCTTGCGCATCGAGAACGATGCGATCGCCTGCAGCGAGTCCGACGGGCACTTCGATCCAACCATTTGCGCGTTCGATTCCGAGTTCAATCTCACGGCGCTCGAGTCTCGATGTCGATCCATCGGGGCGCGTGATCCAAACGGTCGCACGTGAACCCTCGCGAGAAGCAAGTGTGGAGATCGGAACGGCGACGCCTTCCGCCTGTGCACTCGAACGAGAAGACGCGTCGGAGAAGATTCTTGCGCGCGCGAGCATTTCGGGCCGCAGCAGTTGGAGTTCGCGCGGATCCGCTTCTGAAGTCAGGATCTCGATTCGGCAGCGAACAGTGTTCTTTTGGATGTCCGCGATCGGATCGATACGTGCAAGTTTGCCGAGAAAAACGGCATCCGGCGCAACGTCGACTCGGATTTCTGCAGCGCTTCCAACGGCGAGACGGCCAGCATCCTTGAGAGGCACATCGCAGCGCAGTTGCAGACGCATCGGATCGTAGAGAGCGATGGGCGCTTCAACCTCGGGACCAACGTGTGCGCCGGGCGTGACACGTCGCGCGAGGACGGTGCCGGCACTTGGTGCGCGGATTTCGCTGCGTTCAACGGCGAGTGCTGCGGCATCCCGCGCCAATTCCGCAGCGGTTCGCGCTTCCAAACGCGCGATCACTTGTGCTTCACGTTCCGCAAGCGCGAGTCGCGCGAGAGGGCGTTGCGTATCTTCTTCGACGGCGATTGCGAGAAGCTCTTGCGCAACGCGCACAGCCTCGCGGCGCGCCAAGATTGCAGCTTCGAGCGCGCGACGCTTTGCATCAAGCGCCGCAACGCGTTGTGCGAGCC
>JAIXVI010000059.1 GCA_027483065.1 Planctomycetaceae bacterium | reverse complement strand
GAGTGAAGCGAAGGAGATTTTCGGCGGTGAGACTTCAGCGCGCGGCGAGCGCGAAGGGAACGCGCCCGACGAAGCAGGCGCGAGTGCGGGTTCAACTCGGCGAAAGGGGGCGCGGAGTGGCGCAGCCTCCCAACGCAGCTCCGAAGCGGACGACGGTGGCCTGTTTGCGTCGCTTGGTCGCGCGGCATCACCCGACCATGGCGGCTCAAGCGGGGGTGCAACTTCTTCGGGCGACCAAACCGCGGCACATCAGCCTTCGCCTTCGCACGAGGCCGCGCTCTTCGGAACCCTCTTTGACGCGGTCGCTGCAAGTGCGGGCCCACCAATTTCCGCGCGGCCGATGATCGTGCATGTCGTGCGCACGGAATCGGAGCTCGCCTTGCTCGTCGATCGACTTCGCAGGGCTGGCCGATGCGCATTTGATACCGAAACCGACTCGCTCATACTTCCCGTTGCGCGGTTGGTTGGTTTGAGCTTCGCGGTCGCGGAAGGCGAAGCGTGGTACGTGCCCGTGCGTTCGCCTGAGCCAACATCGCACCTCGACACCACACAGGTGCTGGCTGTGCTCGGACCAGTGCTCTCGGACGAGCGCATCCAGAAACTCGGGCACAACCTGAAGTATGACCACGCAGTCCTCGCGAATCATGGCGTCATGCTGCGTGGTATCGCGGGCGACTCCATGCTCGCGAGTTACCTCGCTGATCCCACGCGACCATCACACGGTCTCGATGCGACGAGCGAACACGTCTTGGGTGTGCGGCCAATTCCCATCGAATCGGTCCTCGGCGCGCGCGGTCCTTCGCAGCGCCGTTTCGACGAAGCGCCGCTCGAGATTGCGGCACCATACGCCGCGGAAGATGCAGAGATCTCGCTAGCGCTTTGTACGCGCCTCGAGGCAGGTCTCGAAGCTCGCGGACAACGCAAGGTTTACGACGAAATCGAGGTGCCGCTCATTCCCGTGCTCTCGCGGATGGAGCGCGCGGGCATTCGCATCGATCGCGACGAACTCGCCACACAACGCCGCTCGTTGGAAGTGCGACTGTCGAAACTTCGGGACGAGATCGCCGCAGGAGCGCCGTGGGAGTTCAACCCGGATAGTCCGAAGCAACTCTCACAGGTTCTCTTCAACGCGCCCGATGCGACTCCGCCAGGCCTTGGTCTTCGTATCGTGAAACGAACGACCACCGGAGCGAGCACCGACAGTGAGGTGCTCGAGAAACTGGCAGAAGATCCTGCGTGTACCTCGCAACTCCCCGAACAGATTCTCGAGTACCGACAGTTCTCGAAACTCGTCGGCACATATCTCAAAGCGCTGGACGCTGCGGTGCTGCCGGAGACTGGTCGAATTCACTGCTCGTTTCATCAAACGGGCACCGCGACTGGTCGGCTCTCCTCAAGTGAGCCGAATCTCCAGAACATTCCAATCCGCACCGAGGTCGGTGCAGCCATTCGTCGCGCGTTTGTCGCAAGCGACGGGATGACGTTCGTGAGCGCGGACTACTCGCAGATCGAACTTCGTTTCCTCGCACATTTCTCGGAGGACCCGGGCCTCTGCGACGCATTCGCGCGAGGCGAGGACATTCACCGCGCAGTCGCAGCACAGGTCTTCGGCGTGCGCCTCGATGAGGTCGACGACACCCAACGCTCGGCGGCCAAGATGGTGAACTTCGGCATCGTGTACGGCATCACCGCGTCCGGACTTGCGCGCCGCCTCGGGCCGGGTTGGACGGTGGCGCGGGCGAAAGAAATCATTGAGAGCTATCGAGCCCGATTCCGCGGGATCGACGCGTTCCTCGACCGCTGCGTCGAGGAGGCCAAGCGCACAGGACACGCCACGACGATCACAGGGCGTTGGCGACCGATTCCGCAGATCAGTTCGCGGAACCCCGCGGAGCGCGCCTTTGGCGAGCGGGTGGCGGTCAACACGGTCGTTCAGGGTTCAGCCGCGGATCTCATCAAGCTCGCGATGGTTCAACTCGATGCGGCCCTCGGCGCGCGCTTTCCGCGGGCGCGGCTCCTCCTCCAGATCCACGACGAGTTGTTGGTGGAAGCCCCGCAGGAAGAGGCGCCGGAGGTCTCCGAACTGCTCTCTGCGACGATGCGGGGCGCGATGCACCTCAAGGTGCCGCTCGAGGTCTCAGCCGCGGTTGGGCCGCGCTGGTCGGACGTCTAACGCTCGACTGATTGTCCGCGTTCCTCCCGGGGAAAGGTGAGGGCAAAGGCGAAGGCAAAGGTGAGCGCGAGGGCTAGGGAGGCAATGAGGCCGGCGAACGCCGCGTCACTGGTCTAGCCGCCGACGTGTGGGCCCGCCTTGAACGAAGCCTTGAACGAAGCCTTGAACGAAGCCTTGAACGAAGCCTTGAACGAAGCCCTGGGAGAAGCGTCGGGTGGCGCTGGGTAACTTGGGACGGCTGCGGGTTGGGTTTCGACGCCGAGATCGATGGAGTTGGCGTCGGTCGGCCTTGACGGCCTCAAGAGATCTGCTACTCTCTCCGTCCCTCGCGGGAGACCGTGAAGGTGTTGGGGCGGTAGCTCAATTGGTTAGAGTACCGGCTTGTCACGCCGGTGGTTGCGGGTTCGATTCCCGTCCGCCTCGCCTCTCAAATCAAACCCCTCGGCGATCCGCCGAGGGGTTTTCATTTGGAGAATACTTGTCGAAGGATGCTCGTCCAAAGCTTCTCGTCAACGGATGCTCAGTTCGAGGCTTCATGGTCGAGGCTTCATGGTCGAGGCTTCACGATCGAGCTTTGCCAATCCTGATGCAGCGGTTCACGCCTTCCACTTGATGCCGCAGCCGACGGACGGAACCTGAATCTCAAGCGGCTCGCCTCCGGAAAGGAGCTCGTCGAGAGCGCGGCGGAGATCTCGCCCCGTCACGGGAATCTCGGACTTTGGTCGGCTGTCGTCGAGTTG
>JAIXVI010000003.1 GCA_027483065.1 Planctomycetaceae bacterium | reverse complement strand
GCCAGCGTGGGCAGCGCGAGGAGAAGGGCAGTGGTCGCGACGGTCGCGAAGAACATAGGCCGCGCATCGTACGCGGGATTTCCAACGATGCCGACCTGAATCTCTCGTAGGAATCCGCAAACTGTTCCTCGTGAGTGCGCGCAACGACTCCTCGATCAGTGGTAGTTTCCAGACCCCGCAACGTGAGGGCTCACGCCGATCGGCAGTCCGGCTCAACTGAACGCTTCTCGAAGGAGATCGATATGAAACTTGGTGTCATGGCAGCCCTGTTCGCTGGTCGCAAACTTGAAGACGTCGCCGCCTACTGCGCGGAGATTCAACTCGACGCGATCGAGCTTCCCGTCGGCGCGTATCCAGGCAAGCCGTTCTTCGATCCCGCGAAGGTGCTCGCATCGAAGAAGGAGCAAGACCGGATCAAGGGGATTCTGAAGGATCACGATCTTGCGTTGTCGGGCTTGGCGGTACACGGAAATCCTGTGCATCCCGACAAGAGGCACGCGGCGAACGATCACCGCGACTTCGTGAACGCCGTGAAACTCGCGCCGCTCCTCGGCACCGATGTTGTCATCACGTTCTCCGGTTGCCCCGGCGGATCGAAGACCGACAAGATGCCGAACTGGGTGACGTGCGCGTGGCCGCCGGATTACATGGCGATCCTCGAGTACCAGTGGAAGCAGGTGCTCGTGCCGTACTGGTCGACGCAAGCGCGCTTGTGCGCGCAGCACGGCGTGAAGGTCGCGTGGGAAGCGCATCCAGGATTCTGCGTCTACAACCCAGACACGCTCATTCGCCTGAGCGAGCAATCGATGAAGGCGTCGGGTTTGAAGGGAAAACCAGTCCTTGGCGCGAATCTCGATCCATCGCACTTCTTCTGGCAGGGCATCGATCCAGTGGAAGCCGCGCGTGTCCTCGGCGAAGCGGGGCTCCTCTTCTACGTGCATGCGAAGGACACCGAATTGCACCCGCATCAGGGACGCGTCAACGGCTACAACGACGCGCGGCCGTACACCGACATCAAGAATCGCGCGTGGAACTTCCGCACGTGTGGATACGGCCACGGACACGAGTTCTGGAAGCCGTTTGTCTCGATGCTCCGTCGCCACGGATACGACCACGTGCTCTCGATCGAACACGAGGATTCACTCATGTCGATCGAAGAGGGTCTCGAGCGCGCAGCAGCGTTCCTCACGGAAGCGATCATCACGGATCCAGCCGCGAAGCCGTGGTGGTGTTAAGCGCGCTTCGCGTGCGGGTGGTGTTCAGCGCGCTTCGCGCGCGTGTGGTACTGAGCGCAGACGAGACGCGCGTCCGTTGCGTGAGAAAATCTGCGTTTGTGCCGAAGGTTGTCTTCGATGAGTTACGACGAATCACGCGCACTTCTTGGTGAACCCGAACGCCCGCGTCGCCCGATGCCGATCCTCGCGATCGTGCTCGGTGCGGCGTGCTTTGCGGGCGTCGGTGTTGCTGCGGGCGTTGTTTTCGCGGCAAAGCGCGCAGAATCGGAAGCGGTCGGCGCTCGCGTCGCCGCGGAAACGAAAGCCGCCGAAGACGCGCGATTCGCGGCTGCACGTATCGCGGAACTTGAGTCAACCACGAGCGCGCTCGAAACGCGTGTCGCAGATGAATCGGTCGGACGTGCGCGCGCGGAAGTTGCGGCGACACGCGCCTCTTCCGCGTCTGCGATTTTGCGCGCGATCGTCAAGGCGTCGACCGATGGTGTTCCCGGTGCGCCGCCGCGACGTGCGCTGCACGAAGTGCTTCGCGGCGAGGTGCTCGCGACGCTGCGTGAGAGTATGTCGCGCGAAGAAGGGCTCGACGTCGCGCTTTCGATCGTGCGTTCGATGGCGCTTGACCCGCGCATTGCGAATGTCGCGATGGCGCGCACGGATTTGGCGTTCGTGAAGGAATTTCTCGCCGAGGCGCTTTCGGCATATCCCGCCGAGAGTGATGCGCGCGCCGAAGCGTTGCTCGCTGTCGCGCAGATGTGCGTGGCGTACGCCGATGTCCCTGCGCTTGATGGCACGTCGCGCGTGATTTTCCGCGAGAACGCGACGACATGCGTGGATGAGGTCATTCGCGCGCGCCAAGCTGGCGGTGGTCGCGCGTTTGCGATTGCTCTTGAGTTGCGCGGTCGACTCGCCCGCGCGGCGGGCGACCCAGCGAAGGCGACCGCCGACTTCGAAGCCGCGCGCGCGGCGTTGGGTGATACGCCCGACACGTTCGACTCTGCACGCATCGCCGTTGGACTGGCGGTGCTTTGGGCCGACACGGGTCGCGCGTCTGACGCCGTACAACTGCTCCGCGTCGAGGCGAATGCGGCCGAACGCGCGTTTCCGCTTGGAAGCGTTGCGGAACTTGAGTTGCGCCGAACACTCGCGGGCATTCTCGCGCGGAAGTCTGACGACCCGAACGCGCCTTCTGCGGCGTTGGAAGAACGCGTCCACATCGGCCGACTTCTCGTGCAGCTCTACCGTCCGCAAGCCGGACGCGAAATGCTCGTCGAAGCGCTCGAGCGATACGCCGCCGATGAAACCCGCTTCCGCGAGCGGCTCGAAGCGGCGGTGTGGCTTGCGCGTGCGCTCGACATGATGGGCGCAACAGGAGTCGCACTCGCGACGATCGACCAGCCGCGCATTCGCGAAGACGCGCGTATTCTCGGCGAGAAGACGGTGCTTTCGCGCGACCACGCAGCACTCATCGAAGAGTTGCGGGCGAAGAGTGCCGCGCGCAGTTCTGCGGGGAAGCCGGTTGTGAATCCGTCGGGGAACTAGCTCGAGGCCGTGGCCGAAGTTTGGCACGCGAGGGTTTCTCGCTCAGACTCAAGAGGACCCGCTTGAGCGCGTCTTTCTTGACTCGTCGAACCCACACTCTCGTATCAGCCCTCCAGTGGATGCGCCCACGAGATGCGTCTACGAGATGCGCTCACGAAATGAGACCACGGGCGCCGCATTTTCAATTGCGTCGTTGTCGATTACATTGACGAATGAGTCGGTTGGGTCCCAAGCCATCTCGGTTTCGGGATGAACCGTCCACGCGGCTATCGCGCCGCGTCGCACCTGCGGTCGACAGGGTGCTCTGCAGAAGCCCGTTGCCCTCTTGAAAGGAGATAGCGATGTCTGAAACGGTCGAGCCCGATCGCAGGAATGACGATGCGAACAATGGCAACGACGCCGACTTCCCTTGGCAGCGGCCGGGCGAGGCGT
>JAIXVI010000020.1 GCA_027483065.1 Planctomycetaceae bacterium | reverse complement strand
GATGCGGCAGTGGGGTTTCGCGGCCACCAAGGCCCGGATGATCGCCTCGCTGTGCTCGCGCGATCGCTGTTCGCCACGGTAGGAGTTTGTGCAGAAGCTGAGCGCGGCGAACGCCGTGGTGAACCCGGAGGCCGCAAGCCGGGCGTCGAGATGCGCGATGGCGTGGCTCTTGGGAAAGAGAACGCCAGGACGAGGCTCGACTTCCACCTCCACCATGTCGCCATGCATGTCGATGAATCCTGGGCAAAGCACCAGACCAGTGCCATCGAGCCCGCCCGGTACCGCCTGCGCGACGATCTCCGCGATGATCCCGTTCTCGATGCGCAGGGATGCTGTCTTGATGACCTCATCCGGGCAAACGATCGTGAAGTTGCTGAGCCACATGCGCAGCTGCCTCGTTCGTCAGTGCTTGCCGTCAGTTGGCCTGCCGACGAAGGCGGTCGACGAATTGGTTCAGCTCGATGATCGGCAGGTAAGCATCGTGCGTCACTGGCGTGAAGGATCCCGCCTTGCCGTCGAACACGCGCCGCACAGCCTGCTCGTCCTTCGCGCTGGCCGAAAGCCAGGCGTTGCGGATGCGGTCCTTAAGGTCCTGGGGCAGGTTCGAGAGATAGGTGTAAGGTCCGGCCATGATCAGGTCGGACCGGAAGATCGGACGGAAGTCCTCCGCCCTGAGCATCCCGCGGGACGCCATGCGCGCGAGGTTGGAGTCCGTCTCCGAGTTCAGCCAGGTGGCTGCGATATCAACCGTTCCCTGGCCGAGCGCGATGAGGGCGTTCTCATGGCTGCCTGCGTAGACGACCCTGGAGAAAAACTCCTGCGGCCGGATGCCCATCTTGTCGAGCGCAAGGCGCGGTACATTGTTGCCCGACGTAGAGTTTGGATCCACGAGGCCGAGGATCTTCCCGCGCAGATCCTCGATCCGCTGGAACGGGCTGGCGGCCTTGACGTAGAAGACAGAGTAGTAGCCGGTGGAACCATCGGCGTGCCGGTCAATGGCGAAAGGCTCGACCTGGACGCCGATCGTCCGGGCACGGGCGTAGGACGAGGCACCGTGCCAGGCGATGTGGATCTGGCCCGCGCGTTGACCCTCGATCACGGCTGCATAGTCCGGCACCACGCGCATCGTGATCCTCGTGCCGATCTCGCGCTCGAGATAGCGCACCATCGGTCCCCAGCGGTCCGTGATCGCGGCCGAGTTCTCCCCCGGCACGACAGCGAAGACGAGTTCCGGATAGCGCGCCCTCCAGTCCTGGGCTGCGGAGGGCCTTGCGGCCGAGGCGAGACCAACGGCGCCCAGGCTGGCGATGATGGCGCGGCGGTTCAGCATGGTGATCTCCTCGGAAGGGGCATGTGCGTTGGGGGTGCGGTCAGTGCGCGGCTGCGATGCGGCCGATGGTGGGGCGTGTGGCCCAAGCGCCGGCGGCCTGGCCGTCGGTGATCTCGTCAGACTCGAGCCCGTAGAGGTCGCGCACCACGGAATCGGTCAATTCGGCTGGCGAACCGTCGAAGACGAGCCGACCAGCCGAAAGTCCGATCAGCCGGTCGCAGTATTGCCGGGCGAGATCGATGCTATGCAGGTTGGCGAGCACGGTGATGCCGAATTCAACGTTGACCCTGTGCAACGCGTCCATCACCAGGCGCGTGCTGCGCGGGTCGAGCGAGGCCACGGGCTCGTCCGCCAGGATCAGGTCCGGCTCCTGCACAAGGGCACGGCAGATGGCGACCCGCTGCTGCTGCCCGCCCGACAACGTGCCCGCGCGTTGTGCTGCCAGACGGCCCATGTCGAACATCTCGAGTGCGGTGAGGGCGATCGCCTTGTCGTCGGCCGACCAGAGCTTCAGCAACGCCGCAACGCCATTGTTGGCGCGGCCGAGCAGCACGTTCGTCATGACGTCCAGCCGGTCGACAAGGTTGAATTGCTGGAACACCATCGCGCAGCGCGCCCTCCAGGCCCGCAGGTCGCGTCCGTGCAGCGCGGTGATGTTAGTTCCCCCGAATGCGATCGTCCCTTCGGTTGGATCGACAAGCCGGTTGATCATGCGCAGCAACGTCGACTTTCCAGCACCGGACCGGCCGATGATCCCGACGAATGATCCCGCCGGGATATCGAGGGTCACGCCATCCACGGCGCGCGTCGCGCCGAACGACTTCCCCAGGCGACGGACCGAAAGCATCGCTAATCAACCCAAGACATTCGAATGACCGGCCCTTGACGACACACTCATTCGAATACCCTGGGAGATGTTCCCGCGCAGCGACGGTTTTGTGATGAAATGATGAAAGTCGGCGCTGCGACCGAGGCGCTATCGTTTGACTGGAAGGACGAAGCGAATCCGCGACCCAGCCCAAATGGTCGTCGAGATACCAATCGTGGCACCCGAAGCATCGGTATCCCGCGTCCGAGTCTCCAACACTGGCATCGCAGGATACTGCTTCAAGAGATCAGCCTCCTGGGGTGTCGCTGATCGCGCCCAAAGATAGGTATCCTCCCGGAAGTACTCGGCGATGCCGTAGGATCGGTAGAACATGCGTTGTGTCGGCGCGAAGCGCCGATGAGTCATGTAGTCAGGAAAGCGCGCCAGGGGATGGTGCGATCGCCCGATCCCCAGTGGCACGCTGTCGGCCAGGATCAGGATCTCACTCACATGCACCGCTGCGCCGTCGGCCAGGTCGAGCGCCGCAGCAACTTCCGCATCGGCAGGCTGTTCCCCGATCGACAGCGTCTTTAGGTCGGCCCGGTGCCCTTTCCGTTCGAGTTGGTCGAACAGCCGATCCCGTCGGTCGATGGTGTACTGGAAAGCCAGTCCGTCCTGGACGAAGGCACCCCGGCCATGCTCGATCCGCACACGCCCCTCTGAGGAGAGGGCAGCCAGTGCACGTCGCACCGAGTGCCGCCCTGCGCGGAACTGTAGGCTCAGCTCCGGCTCACTTGGCAGACGCTCTCCGGCCGAAAAACGGCCCGAGGCAATCTGCTGTGCCAGCGCGTCGCGGATCTCCGACCAGGACAATGACTTGGGTTGCATCAGCGTACCAGTTTCACCAAAGGTGAATTTCCCTTATACCCCGAGGGTCGTGTCCCCGGGCGTGGTGTAGGAGCGGTGGGTAAGTCGCCCGCCGTAGCGACCGCCGAGAGCCTGGCGGAGGTGGGCGACTTATCCACGGCGGTGGTCAGCATGGCAGTGCTGG
>JAIXVI010000246.1 GCA_027483065.1 Planctomycetaceae bacterium | reverse complement strand
TAGCGCTTGAGCCGATCCCAATCCGCTTCGGTCATCGTGCGACGCAACGTGCGCAAGTCTTCCGGCACCTTCTCAAAGATGGCGCGCGTGAGCTCCGCGCGCGGCATCCCAAGCGGCGCTTCGAGTGCTGCGACCAACTCGCCAATCGGATCGAGATCCGACTTGAGCGACGCGAGCGTGATCTTGCCGCGCTCCGACTCCTCTTCACTCTCGCGACGCGCTTTGCGCTCTGCAGCGATCGCGCGATTGAGCGCGTCGCGATAGAGATCACGGACGTCGATAAAGAGCGTTCCGCCGAGTGCGTCGACTGCGAGCTTGCGCCCGCGCGCGTCGACGATAGCGCCACGTGGGTGCTGCTCGATGATCGTCTTCTCTTGAATCGGTCGACCGTTCGCGCGCTCCATCGAGCCAAGAAGTTGCGGCGCAGGATGCGCTTTCAACTGATAGACGCGCGCAGTCGTACCAACGATGCCGAGCGCAACGGCGCCGACGAGAAGTCGCGAACCAAGCGCGATCCTCTTCGCGCGCGCGTCAGGCGCTGAAGCGCCAGCCGCGGTCGCGGGAGCGCCCGGAATCGCGGTGGTATCGCCCGTGATGCGTCGTCGTCGAAAGATCATCCGCCCATCCCTTCGCCATGCAACGTGCCGTTTCCTGCGGGTTCGTTCACCAGACGGCGGAGTTCTTCGGGTGTACCAAGCGCATCGTCGGTTGCGCGCGATGGATCCTCGCGGAACGGAATCGGCTTCAACACGAGTGGAGAACTGGATGAAGCGTCACGGTCGGTCGCCTGTTCTGACGCCTTCTCAATGGCGGCAACAAGTTCGCGAATCTGATTCGGCGTGAGTTTGCTCGCGACTTCTGCTTCGCGACGCACGCGCTCGCGGTCGTTGCGCTCGAGCTTGAAGTGGATGCGGCTGATCTCCGCCGCTGTATCAATGCGCTCTTGACGATTGACGAGCAAAGCGCCAAACATGGCGCCAAGCACGATGATCACCGTTGCAAGTTTCGCGAACATCGAGGCCTCCTGCCTACTGTCGCCAATTCATCGCACTTTCGTCGTCGCAAATCCGTCGCTCGTTTGAACGCGCTCGGAAGCGCGCCAACATCACTTCACAGCGCGCGATGCTCGATCAGTTCGCAAGTGCGTACTTGATCTCGACACCTGGCCGCAGCGTGGACTTCTGCGACAGCCCATTGAGCGTCGCGATTTCCTTCCAGCGGCTGCCGTCACCGTACACCTCTTTGGCGATGCCGAAGAGCGTGTCGCCTTCGCGCAACTTGCGCTTGCCGTAACGCGGCGTCTCGGGCGCGGGTTGCGTTGCATTGGTTTCGATCGGATTCACACCCGGCGTTCCAACGAGCATGGTTTCCGAGGGAGCTCCCACCGCGGGCGCTTGCGGCGCCGCGCTTGGATCAAGCACTGCGATGTCGGGAACCTTGATCTCCTGACCAATCTTGAGATCGGTTGGCTTGATGCCGTTGTACTCCGCAAGCTTGGTGCCGAGTGCGCGACGGCCGTAGTACTTCTTCGCGATCGACTCAGGGTTGTCGCCCTTTGCGATCTTGTGCGTGCGCTCGCTGGTCGATTGCGTGGTCGTTGTTCCCGTCGGAATCAAAGGCGTTGTGCTCACTCCGTTACCAGCACCCGCACCGCCGAGACCATTTGCATCCGGCGTGCCGAGCGCGATACCGATCTGACCTTCGTCGACCGGCGGGAGCGGATCACTTTCTGGAAGTTTGCGCTCACCGAATCGCTCGGTCTCGCCGGGCAGCGCCTTCGGATCGGGGCGATAGGCCACGAGTTCTTGCTTGAGCGGCGTGGTGTTCGCCGCGAGATGATCAGAGACAAGAATGCCGAGGAACAGCAAGAAGCCGAACCCGATCACCATCACAAGCTTATTTTCGCGCGTCATTGGAGCATCCTTGCTCGTGTGTTCCGCACTGAAGCAGTGCGGCTCGCTGAAGTTTCTTCGCGGACTCGCGCGACCCGCTCGCGCGCGTCACGTGATTTCGCATCACAGTTCGAATCACAGTTCGAATCACAGTTCTAGTCACGGGCGCGGCCGACCGTGACCGCGCGCAATTTCGCTGACCTTGCCCGCGGATTCTCCGCGGATTCGGCCTCGGATGATACCACCGGTCCGTCGGTGATCTCATCAGCGAGACCGCTCTTACACATCTCAGCGAAACACTGCTTCACGAGTCGGTCTTCGAGGCTGTGAAACCCGATGATCGCCACGCGCGCGCCGGGGCGGAGCCAGGTCGGTCGACCTTCTGCGATGCGACGCGCGGCGGTGGAGATCGCATCAAGGAGCGCAGAGAGCGCGCCGAGTTCGTCGTTCACCGCGATGCGAAGTGCCTGGAAGGTCTTCGTCGCCGGATGGAGCCGCGACGTGCGCGCCCGGGAGCCGTAGGCCTCCCGCACGAGATCCGCAAGTTGCGCCGTCGTCGAGATCGACGAAACTGCACGTGCAGCAACAATTTTCGCCGCGATCTTTCGCGCGAGCGGTTCTTCGCCGAAGCGCGCGATCACCTCACCAAGATCGCGCTCACTCGCGCTCGCGAGGAACTCCGCCGCGGTCATGCCGGACGACGCATCGAGTCGCATATCGAGCGGGCCGTCGCGCATGAAACTCAAGCCGCGCGCGGGGTCGTCGACCTGCGTCGAGGCGAAGCCAAGATCGGCGAGGACCAGATCCGCCGTCAGCCCGAGGGCGTTGAGTTCGCGCGCGACCGACGCGAAACTCGCGTGCATCGAATTGGTCGTGACGCCCGTCGCCTCGCGCACTCGACCAGCGGCGAAGGCGAGGTTTGATTGATCGAGGTCAAAGAGCACGACGCGTCCGGACGGTCCAACGACTTTCGCGACGCGCACCGCATGACCACCGCGGCCTGCAGTCAAATCGACGTATACGTCATTTGGGCGCGGCGAGAGGGCTTGAAGGACTTCCCGGGGCAGCACGGGCGCATGTCCCGCACTGAAATCGTGCTGCTCCTCGCCATCTTCGAGTCTCATGCACTCTGTGCTTTCTGCTCAGACGTTGCATCGAGAGTCGTTTTGGCTTGATCGGCGGGTTCCGCTGACCCCCCCGTTGCGGCGGCTGCCGTGGTTTCCGCCGCTGCGCCGGTTCCCGCCGCTGCGATGGTTCCAGCTGCCTGCGCCTGCCAGCGGTTGCGCAGCGCGCTCTTGAGTGCAACAGCGCCAATACCACCGAAAGCCACAATCGCCGCGGCATAAATCAAGCGAAGGCGAACGACCTGTTCGATCGCGAGCACACCGAGGATGACACCGAAGATTCCGAAGAGGAGCGCGACGCCGTAGAGCGCGACGACCGCCGCCTTCACCCCGCCAAGCGAACGTTTCGCGAGGTGATGGATGTGATTCGCGTCGGCCTGCGACATCGAGACGCCCGCGAGTTTACGTCGCAGGATGGCGAGCGACGTATCCATGATGGGCAGCGCGAAGATGATCAAGCCCGCGATGACGAGGTGCGTTTCGCCGTGCTCGCCGAGGAGCAGAATGATGACGACGAGGAGATAGCCGATCAGCAGACTGCCACAGTCGCCAAGGAATATCACCGCCGGGTTGAAGTTCCACGGTAAGAACCCAAGCACCGCGCCGAGCAGCGCGAGGCAGAGGACGACACGCGTTCCAGCCATCGAATCGAACGGATCGTCGAAATCGACCCCTGCCGCGAGCGCGATCGAAAGGACGAGGAGCGCCGTCGCCATGATCGCGGCCGTGCCTGAGCAGAGCCCATCGAGCCCGTCGATCAGGTTCATGGCGTTGCAGCCACCAAGGACGAAGAGTGCGATGAGCGCGGTGCCTGTCCAGTAGAAGATGTCGCCGGCTTCCACCGAAACCGGGCCCATGGCGACGAGTGTCGTACCCGCTTCACCGAGAAAGGGCGCGAGGGCTCCTTCCGCCACGCGCGTTCCGATGTCTTGAATCGCGAGCGCTGCCGCTGCAACGAGTTGCCCGGCGATCTTCAAGCGTGGATCCCAACCCCAGACATCATCTGCGAGGCCCGTGAAGGTGATCGCGAGGATGCCGATGACGATCGAGAGCGGTACGGGGCCAAGGGAGCCGCCCGGGCCGTCGATCATGAAGAGGCTCAGTCCGATCGCGGTCATGACGCCGAGGAACACCGCAAAACCGCCGAGATAGGCGATCGGGAACTTGTGGAGTTTTCGCGCTTCGTCGGGGCGATCGATGATGTCCATCGAAATCGCGAGGCGTCGCACGAACGGCGTCGCGAGGAGCGTCACCAAAAAGGCCGCGAGAAAGACGAGCGCGTAGCCGTTCAGGAACTCGATCGCGGAGAACGCCATCGAGCCCATCAGCGGTGATGAATCGACCGGAGGCAATTCCGGAAGTCGGACCGGCATGTCAGGCGTCAGTTGGGACATGTCGACTCCCGTCGCGGCGCAGTAGGCCGCTTCTTCAATTCACTCGCGAGATCCAGGATCGTCTGTTCCAACGAGATCGCGGGCGTGAAGCCGATCGCCTCGCGAATACGCGTGAGATCCGGCTGTCGAACTTGGAGATCGTCGAAGCCCGCGCTGAACGCAACTTCGTAGGGAACCATTCGAATTCCACTGCGTGAACCGAGCGTTTGAACCACGCGCTCCGCAAGCGCGCGAATGGTGATCGACTCATCACGACCAAGATTGAACACGCGTCCACAACAGGCAGGATCACGAAGGAGTCGTGGCAACGCCTGCACAACATCGCGCACATCGCAGAAACACCGCGATTGCATGCCGTCGCCGTGTACCTCGAGATCTCGACCATCGATCGCTGCCTGCACGAAGCGCGGAAGCACCATTCCGTATTCGCCCACTTGGCGTGGCCCGACCGTGTTGAAGAACCGAACAATCACGGCAGGCAATCCATGTTCGCGGTGATACGCAAGCGCGAGGTACTCGTCGAGCGCCTTCGATGCGGCGTAGCACCAACGGCTGTAGGCCGTCGAGCCATACACAACATCGTCGTCTTCGCGCATCGGAACGCGGACGCCTTTGCCGTACACCTCGCTGGTCGATGCAATGAGAATCGGAAGCGACGCTTGCTCAGCGAATCGCAGGACCGCGCTCGTTTCATGCACGTTGGTTTCGATGGTGTGAATCGGCTTTTCCACAACGAGCCGCACGCCAACGGCCGCCGCAAGGTGGTACACGCAATCAAAGTCGCGCGGGTCGAGCGTCGCAAGCACACTCGAACTTTGACCCTCGATGACGCGGTAGCGGGCATGCCGCGATGCCACGCCTCGCACAATGTCCACGTTGTCGCGACGACCGGTTGAGAAGTCATCGACGATGGTGACATGGTCGCCCGCATCGAGGAGTAGTTCGCTCAGATGCGATCCAATAAAGCCGCCACCGCCGGTGATCAACACACGGCGGGGATCGGTTTGAGACTGTTCGCCAGATCGCTTCACGCGTTCCGCCGGGACTTCCATTCTTCACCTGTGCCGGGCGAGAGCACTCCCGCCCGGCGTCCATCACGAGCACGTCACGCCTTCGAGTCAGACTGCGTGGAGTAACTCGCCATGGTCTCGTAGTTCTTGCGGAGGTAGCCACCAGCGGTATTGCGCGGACGATTGAGCACCGCACCGATGAGGTGCGCCTTCACATCGCCGAGCTGACTTGCGATGCGAGCCACGAGGCCGCGCTGCTCCTGGAATGCACGGACGACAATGATGGTTCCATCGACCTTATTCGCGACGGCGAGTGCGTCGCCTGCAACAACAACTGGCGGAACATCGACAAGCACCATGTCGTAACGCGACGACGCTTCGGAGATCACCGCATCAAGCTTGGGCGTCGAGAGCATTTCAAAGACACGGCTCTCCGGCGTACCTGCAGCAAGAATGTCGACGTCACCACCAGCCGGTCGAATGGCGTCGGCGAGCGTGGTTTGTCCACGCAACACATCGCCGAGGCCCACAGCATCGGGCTCCGTGCCCATCGCCGCGGCGAGGTGACTGCGGCGGAAATTCGCATCGATCACAAGCACCTTGAGTCCGCCCATCGCGAGCGAATCCGCAAGGTTCGAGATGAAGCTCGTCGTGCCCGCCTCGGGGAGACCGCTCAAACACGCGATTGATCGAATACCACCTTGGGTTGCGGCCTTGCGAACTTGACCAGAGATCTGTCGACAGACTTCGGCGACGACAGACTTCGGGTTCTCGCGCACCACGCGCTCGATCTTCTTCAGACCGACTGGATCTTCCGCGAGATCAGGAACCGAACCGAGGAGTCGCAGTCCGTTGATCGCACCGAGATCGGTGGCGTAACGAATGCGTGTGTCGAGCATTTCGCGGAGGAAGACGAACGCAAGCGTGATGCCAAGCGTCAAGACGGCGCCGAGTGGAAGCATGAGCTTCAGCTTCGGGAAACTCTTTTCACGCGGCGTCGATGCCGACTTCGCGATGGTGACCGAACGGGCGTCATCACGTGCCTTCAACTGATCAAGATCCGCGAGAACTTCCAACTGCTTCTGTCGTGCTTCAAGCAACCGCTCGCGTCGATCCTTCAGTTCCTGCATCGAACTGACGTTCGCGGTGAAGTCCTTGAGTCGCACCGATAGCGTTTCGAGGTCCTGCTCGAATTTCTCCAGCAAGCCTTGATAGCTCTCCGTTTGATCGCTGAAGGTTTTGAAATCTGCGTTGAGGTTGCGACGGAGAATCTCCTGCAACTTCGAGTCACGCTCAAGCTCCGCAGCAACGACCCGCTTCTGCATCGAAATGAGCGCGGGGTGGTCGTTCGCAAACTTCTTGCGATACGTCTCAGCCTCAACTTTCACTTCACGAAGCGCATTGTTCGACTGCTGAATCTGCGGGTCTTCTTCGGCCGTACGAATGTCGTCGGGCGTCGGCTCGAGCAAGCCTTCCATCTTGGCTTCGGTCTGCTGCTTGCGGCTCTGCGACAGCGTCAGCAGCGACTTTGTTTCGTTCACACGTCGCGCGGTGTCTTCAACCGCAACCAAGTAGTTGTTGCGTTCTTCACTGGTTGAAGTGAGGTTCTTGTCGGCAACGAACTTCGAGATTTCCTTACCGATGCTCGACAACTGCGAGTCGAGGTCATCGAGCTGACGACGGAAGGTCTGACGATTCTGCTCGAAGCGCGCGTCATCAATCGCCTTCTTCCGCGCGAGATACGTTTCGGCAATGCGGTTGAGCACGACGGGAACGTCTGATGCCTCGTGCGTCGACCAACTGATCTGGAAGAAGTTCTGCTTGCGGACGTGTCCGGTACCAAGTTCCTCGATCAGATCGTCCACGGCTTCCGCAGGGACAAACTGACCGTTCTCATCTCGATAGGACTCGCTCCACTTTGTCGCTTCGATGTCACGCGAGTTCATCGCGGCTTCGAGCAAATCACGCGATCGGATACGCGCCGACTCGGTTTGGCCGAGACGTTCCACGGCCTCTTCCGTGCGTTGATCGCGCACGATCACTTCGCTCACGCCCTCTGGCGCGGGAACGAGTTCGAAGAGCACCGTGTCGCTGTAGAGCGGATAGACCTGATCGAGGACGATGTTCGCCGCGAAGCCAAGTCCAAGACCGACAAAGACGCTGCCGCCGAGCGCGACCGCGTGCTGACGGAGCACGCGAATCGGATCGATCGTGACAGACGCAGCCGCGGCGGCAGCCGGTCGGGGGCGTTGCTGCGGGGTGCGGGGGTCGGCGGGATTACGTGTCGGTGCGGTCGTCATGGCTGTCCTCGCGCCGGAAATGGCGCTGTTCTCGGAGTACTGCTATCGGGACTCCGGACGTTTCACTTGAGAGCCTTCGCAAGTTCATCCATCGAGGCTTTGATCTGCGGATCCGGATTGAGCTTCGACGCGTTCTCAAGGGCGCCGATCGCGTCGGACTTGCGATTCAGACCGTTATAGGCCTGGGCAAGATGCAACTGGACGGCGGCACTGTTCGCGAGTGCCTCAGCCCGCTTGAGGATTTCGAGCGCTTCGGTGTATTGCGCATCGGCCACCAAGAGGAAACCGAGCGGGTCGAGGTACTCAGAGCGCGCTGGATTGAGTTGCACTGCCAGCCGCGCCGAGGGCAAGCCCTTCTTCGCGTCCTTCAAGCAAGCGCCGCAGAGATACGCGTAGTTGTTGAGCACGCCATCGGCGTTCGGAGAGAGCACAAGTGCCTTTTCGAAGCACCCAATCGCGCGCTCACACTTGTTATCGAGATAGAGAATCGTTCCGAGGCGATCGAGCAGTTGGGTTCCAACCATTGGCATCGACTTGAAGTCGATCGACTCGATCGCTGCAAGGTACTCAACCGCCTTCGCTGGACCAGCGGAAGGATTCCCCATGCAAAGATCCGCAAGGAACGAGAGTCCGAGTGGATCAATGGAGCCTGCACTGAACTGTCGAACGAGCCCTTCCGCGTCGGTCAGAGTTTCCGGCGTGAAGAGCAGACTGATCGCTTCATACCACTGCATGAGCGACGTCGCGTCGCCTGCTTCAAACTGCTTGCGCGCCGCTTGATAGGTTTCGCCAAGCGTCTTCAAGCCTTCGCTCCGCTCGTTGCCACCGATGAGGGCGACACCGACGTAGGTACGGGCGGTCGGACTCGAGCGAACGAGATCCGATCGACGTCGTGACGCATCGATCGCGCCGCGATAGTCCTTCGCACGAATGCGCGCGTTGAGCTCACGGAAGAAGATCGAATCGATCGGCTGCAAGATGTCGGCGCGCTCGAAACTGTCGGCGGCCTCTGCGAAACGACCTTGTCGCACGAGCAAGTCGCCGAGTGCAGCATTCCACGCAGGATCTCCAGGCATCAGACCGATCGCCGTGCGAATCGAATCCTCCGCGCGATCAGCGCGTCCGCTTCGCTCATGAACTTCTGTGAGTCGACGGCGCGCCTCAATCGATGTTGGAGAGATGCGCAGGAACCGTTCGAGTTCGGCCGCTGCACCAGTGACATCACCAAGCGCAAGAAGCACTTCGCTGCGAATCGCCGACGCCGCAAGCAATGCGCCGCCGAGTGCGACCGCGCGATCTGCAGCGGCGAGCGCTTCTGGCCCACGGGCACTCGCGCCGAGCTCAAACAACTTGCGCTTGGCCATCGCGTCTTGAATGAATGGCTGCGGCGCGAATGGTGCCAACGCCTTCGCACGCGAGTATGGGGTAAGCGACAACTCGTATGCAGCTTGTGCTTTGGCGATGTCGCCCGCAGCGCGGAGATCGTCACCAAGCTTCATTGCAATCGCGCCGTCGAGCATTTCCATGCCGACGTCGCGGGTAAGACCAGCAACAGCGGTGTCAAACGCAGTGCGCGCATCACTGCTTCGTCCGGCACGCAAGAGAATCTCGGCGAAGCGCACCTTGAGTTGCTTATCCGTCGAGTCCTTCGCGAGCGGTTCGAGATAGCGCAGTGCGAGGTCGAAGCGCTCGTTGTTGAACGCAAGGTCAACCACCGACTTCGTTGCGTCGCGTTCCGTGGGATTCTCGCGCTTGATTGCCTCGGCGAATGCCGCCTCTGCATCTGCGATGCGATCGAGTTGCAGCAAAAGCCCACCAAGCATGATGTACCCGCGCCAACCTGCCTGCTCACCTGCAGCGGCTGTCGCATCTGCGAGTGCCTTCGCAGCATCATCACGTCGGCCAAGAACGCGAAGCATCTGGCTAAACGAGTTCGCGACGTCGAGGTTGCCTGGCTCGCGCTTCAACGCGCTCACGTAGATGTCTTCCGCACGCTTACGCCACTCACTGCGGGCGCGCTCAAGCGCCGCGAGACGCACAGAATCTTCGAGTTGCTGCCACTGCTGCTCGCTGTACGCCTCCTGACCGCGTTCGTTGAGCACGTCGACGCGATCTGGGCTTGACACTGCGAGCATGTTCGCAAGCGCGAGCGCGTTGCGCGGATCTTGCGGTGCGATGCGATACTGATTCTCGCGGAGACGCATCGCGAGGCGACGATCACCGAGTTGTCCCTCGAGGCCAAGCCACACGTCCGCAATCTCTTCATCGAGACCCGCGAGTTGCCGAGCGTCGCGAAGCACTTCGAGTGCACGCTGCGCATTGCCGTTGCGCACAAGCGCTCCGACGAGCTGGCGCACTGTCTGCATGTCGCCTGGACGACGCTTGTATGCCTCTTCGTACTGACGCTGAGCGCCCTCGATGTTGCCTGCTTGCTCAAGCACCGAACCCAAGGCGCGATACACGACTGAGTTGTCGATACCGATTTGCAGAGCGTTCTCGAGGACAGCTGTTGCTTCGCGCATCTTGCCTTGGGCCGCCAACAACTGCGACTCCAACAACACCGACTGCGACGGATCACGCTTTGATTCCTTCGCGAGTTGCATGATGGCCGTCGCGGCGGAGTAATCCTTGCGCTCAATCGCGTCGCGGAAATCTGCCTCGACCAAGATTGGGTGCGCGCGATCTGCGGCTTCCGCCTTCGCGCGCCACTCCTTCACACCTTGCTCAAGTCGTTCCGCGGCCTTCGTGGTGTTCGCCGCATTCGCTTGACCAAGCCGCGTCTCGCGGGTCGCCGTTTCGCGCACCGCGAGCGCAGACTGCAGCAAGCGGAGATACGTCACGATCGTACGGAGCGGCTGCTCTTCAACCGTGCTCTCGGTGAGGATCACAATGCGCTCAACCGGATCTTCAGAAGCGAACAACGCATTGAAGCGCTGCATCGCAGAATCGTTCGGGAACTGCTGGAGCGCGGCCTGAATCATCTGGCGCGCCTTATCGATCTGTCCCGCCTCTACTTCAATGGCGATCGCAAAGCGCTCAACCACAAGATTCGGCGCACCCGGATTGGTGGCTTCCGCAGCCTTCCGCATCTCTTCCACTGCGCGACGGGCGCCGTCAAAGTCCTTCGCCTGCATGAGTGACTGAATACGCGCAAACGCGTCCACCGCTCCGGTGTCGTTGCCTGCGGTTTGGCTCACCGGATCTGCTTCGCGAATCGCGAGAACACGCTGCTCAAGCTCGGCGACTTGCGGGTCGTTCGGGAGACGCTCCTTCAATGCAGCGACCGTCGCAAGCGCATCGCGCACGCGGCCCGTACGAACTTCAAGCGTCGCGCGCATCCTGAGAAGTTGCGGATTTCCCGGCGAAAGATTGAGCCCTCCGTTGAGAAGATCCAGCGCGCGACCCACTTCACCAAGTTCGAGATTGGCAAACGCCGCCAAGATGTAGAGCTCGAGATCGACCTCGCTACCCTTCTTAAAGACCTCGTTGAATTTCACCGCGGCGTTCGCGTAATCGCGCTTCGCATTCAAAATCTTGCCGTCGACACGAAGGAGTGGCGACTCGTCGGGCGCTCCTGCGAGTGACTTCGCGAGATCTTCGCGCGCGGCGACGAGCTTGGCGATTCCTTCGGCTCGCTGGTCGGCAGCACCGTTCTCCACTTGGTCGTAGAGAATGTTGAAGCGCACGATCGCTGCGTCGGCGCGGTTTCCTTCGAAACTCGCGGCGACAAGACCAACCGAAGGCCGCTCGGCCTTCAGAATGGCATCGATTTCAGCGAGCGCTTTTTCCGATTCGCCGAAGCGCAGCATCGAGGCGAGCACGCGACGGTGTAGCAGCTGCTGCGGGTTCTTCTCGATGAACGCTGCGAGCAGCGCGCGTGATTCCAGAACGCCCGTTTCGCCCGCGCGCACAAGCACGTTGACGCTCGCGAGAATAGTCATGGGCTGACCAGATGCGAGCGCCTTCGCCGCGAGTGCTTTCGCTGCGGTAGCAACTTCTGGGGATGACAGACTGCCGTCGGCATCCACGATGGCGCGATCGAGTACCGCGATCGCCGTGATGACGCCTTCTGGGCACGCCGCAACGGCATCGGCGAGCGCTTTGTCCGCCGCGGCCTTCGCACTGTCGAGTTGATCGGCGCGGCCCGCGCCTCGGGCACGCGCGTAGCCATCGACTGCAATGCGGGCGAGCGAACCGAGCACGCGATCGCGCTCGACCGGCGTCAAATCCTTGCAGGCCGCTGCGAGGGTCAAATCTTCAACAACCTTCACGCGCTGCGGATCATCAAGCGAGTCAAGTCGCTTCGCACCAGCGAAGCCGCGGAACGCCTTGATGACCAGTTCCTCAGTCCCACCGGGGCGAACCGTGTTGAGCGACTCACTGCAACGATCGGCGAGGTTCTTCCATGCGCCTGTGCTTGACAAGCCGTCGCACTGTTCGGTGATCGCTTCGAAGTAGTCTCGCCAACGCTTGACATTGTCGCGATCTGCGCGCGCAAGCAGTTGAAGACTGGAAATGTGCTGTTGGTAGCGCTCGTTCGCCTCGTTCTGCGTCTCTGGCACGATCTTCAGGATCGCGCCATCGAACTTCTCGAGATACGCGATGTTGTTCTGCTTCTTGTTGACCGCGCGGCCGTAGGCGTCCGCTGCCTTGCGGAAGTCGCCCTCGGCCGAGAGCTTGTCACCGGTTCGGATGAACCGATCCGTGTCCATGCGCCACATGATGCCGAAGCCGAGCAGCGCTCCGAGCGAGATCGTTGCGGCGCCGACGACAAACACGAGCTTCTTGTTGAGCTTCTTGGCCATGATGATCCTCTGTCCTCGCCGGCGATGCGGCGTTCAGCTTCCTGTGTTGCCTGTACCTGATGCAGCCTTCGACTCTGTTGTGGACTGCGACGCCGCGTCAGACACGGAGCCCGACACGACTTGCGACTGCGTCGTTTGTCCCGCACGACCCTTCGCTTCCCATTCGGGCCAATCAGGAAGACATCGCATCACTTCGGGCAAGAGCACCGAAAGGAGTTGCGTCGACTGTTCCTTGAATGGGCCGATGAGCGAGCCGTCGTCCTCTTCGACTTGACCCTTCTTCGTAATCTGCACTTTGCAGTAGTAGGCGTATCGATCGGTGAGATTGAACGCTGCCTGACGGACGCCGTAACTCGTCGATTCGAGCTTGCCGTTCGCGATGAAGAAGTACCCGCCGACTTGGCGAATACGCGGCGACTTCGGATCTTGGAACTCGATCGTCGTGGCGACGACGTCGCCTCGTGGCATCGTGATGGCTTCAATGTCCGCGGTCACGGGGTCGATCACATTCGAGATGAAGTAGCCATCCGTCGGCGCCGGCGCCCACTTCGAGCGATCAATCTCGAGCGTCGTTGCGGTGGAATTCTGCGTGAGCTCCAGACCGCCAACGGCCCAACAGCGCTCTGGAATGTGCGGCACTGCGTCGATGGTGCCTGTGTAGTAGGCAACGTGCACGTGCAACGCGGTCTTCGGATCACCGTCGATTGCGTAGACGCGATCGAGGTAACTGCGGGTGCCGAGTTCTTCGAGCAGAATGTCGGAGTACGTGTTGTCGGTTCCAACGCGTTGCCAGCGGCCAATCTGCGTAGGAACCGCATCGAGCGGACGTCGGAGTTCGACGCGCTCTTTGCTGAGATACACGTTGAACTGACGGATCAAACCGTAAAAGCCAAGGCCAGCCACTGCAAGCGTGACGACCGCAACCCAATACGCGCGTAGGACGCTCGCGTCAACGCGCATCGGGTCCTCCTGCACGACCAGGTCCAGCACTTTCAGATGAGGTGTCTGCCTTCGCGACGCCCAGCTTCGCGCCACCAGATTTCTGACCGGCGGCGCGCTCTTGCTTCTCATCTACGAAGAGGTTCGAGAGGAACCACATGATGCCGAGGTAGAAAAGCAACGCGGGGACAAGCCACACGAGTCCGATGAACGAGTGGAAATCGCCGGCCGCGAAATTCGCGTCGTACAAACTCAGAATGCCAAGCGTGAAGACGCGAAGCACATTGACGCCGAGCGCCACGGGGAATCCTGCTGCAATCAAGAGGGCTCGCTGCCAATTGCGCGTGAGACCGGTGTACGCAATCGCGACACCAAGTGCGAGGAATGCGACGAGCATGCGCATGCCGCTGCATGCTTCCGCGACGTTGAGTTGTCGCGGCTCGCCGTTGACGTAGATCGAGATCACGTTTCCGCTGCGGTCGACATCGATACCGATGAGCGCGAGTGCATAGAACGATCCGATGGCGGACCAGTCCTGCATGCGTTCGGTGATGAGTTGCAAGAGTCGATCGCTGATCGACTGACCAAAGACCACGAAATAGCACAGCGGGAAGAGCAGCAACTTCGTCGCGCGCCAACCGCAGATTTGGAGAATCAGCCCGAAGAGTGTGATGCCGAGCGAAACGCCTTGCGCGTTGTGGTGCACGACGAACCAACTCGGCCCGAACGCACTCGCGACATACGCGGCGATGCCGAGCAAGACGATTGGGAACCCCAACCAATTTGCTTTGAACGGCTCAGCGAGCAACTCTTCGCGGCGAAGCCAGACGAAATAGCCGGAGATCGCCGGAACAAGCAGCGTGTGGCCCCAATCCGCGGGCTCAACCAACGCCCAACGCACCTGTGTTTGGAAGAACTTGAAGTACACCGCCACAAGCACGACCAGCAACACGCCACCTGCGAGGAGCAGCTGACCTGTCGAGATCGTTCGGACGGAGGCGGCGCTGGCCGAGCCCGTCGCGCGTGAAGATGGCGCAACATGCACATTCATGCGGGATGTCATGCGGGCGAACCCGAACCAACTGCGTCGTGACCGCGGACATCCTCGCTGCACACCTTGATGCAGACCTCGAGGACACACGGATCATGCGTTCGCACGTCCGTCGAAACGAACGCGGTCCCGACACACCCCCACCCGGGCCCTCCGGCCCCACCGAACGACCCGACGGGGCCCCGCGCTACGGGATCCGCCAACGTTGGGTTCGCGATTTCAGTGAAGTAGGACCGCATTCGTGTTGAATCGTTCAGGCGCGACAAGAGACTGAATCTCCCTCGGCATGAAGCGAAGCCTGGATTAGTTGATGGTGAAGTTCTCCGGCGGAGGACCGAAGACGTCGTTGCCGAAGTTGCGGTCAAGCAAGAAGCCGAAGCCGTAGGTCATACGGAAGCCGTTGCGGATGACTGCGAGCGGCAGCGCGAAGAAGTTCGTGCCGATAATGACGTGATCATCGGCCTGCATGTAGATGTCAGGCTCGGCGCGATTGCGAATCGCCTTGAGATCCACCCGAATCGTGGCTTCGCGATCCTTGCCGACAACGCGCACAAGATCGACGCGATCAGGAATCGCCGTTGGGGCCAAACCACCAGCAGCGGAGACAAAGCGGCTGAGTGTCAAACGACCGTTGGTGTTCTCCAACTGATACACACCGATACGGTTGATTTCGCCGTCGATGTAGAGCAAGCCTGTTTGCGGCGGCTCAACGTAGATCTGATCGCCGGGGCGCACCACGACGTTGAGGTTGGGATCGCCCTTCACGAGTTGCTGGTAGTCGATTTCAACAATGCGCGTGGCGTACATCGAATCGTCGGCCACTGCAGCCTTGCGGCCCGGGCGCTCAGCGCGGCCTGCCGCCACCGATCCACCGCGAACCCATCGGCCAGTCGTCGAATCAAACGTCCAACCAGTGGACGGTGCTTGCTGCGCTGGAGCATCAACCTTCGTTGTGTCGCCAACCTTCGGCGTGGCGAGATCATCGACGTCGACCGCAGGTCCATCTTCTTGACCGAGTGTTCGCGGGGTATCACCGAGCGAACCAGGCGACGACTTTGGAGCAGATGCCGGCGCAGTTTCAGGCGCAGTTTCAGGCGCATTTTCAGGCGATGGAGGCGCCGTCTCAGAAGTCGAGCCCGCGGGCGATGCTCCACCGCCGCTTGTAGAACCCGCCGGCCCCGTTCCGCTCTCTTTCGAGCCACCTTCGAGCTGGTTGATGAGATCGTCGATGTCGACAGACTGGGGTTTACCATCGTTGCTGCCCGATTGCGGCGACGACGTTTGTCCCGCAGGCGACTTTCCAGCTTGCGGCTCGGGGTAAATCGGATTGAGCGTGTCATCGAGCGGCGCAGCGCGCACAATCGTGACGCGTTGCGTGGTCGCCAACGTTCCACCTGCGAGCGCGATCGCTTCCGTCAACCGGAAGTCCGGTCGAGTCAGCGCGAAGACGCCCGTCGACTGCACCGCTCCGTAGATCGTGAACTGGAAGCCCTGCCCGCGTTCAAGCGAGACCGACACGAGCGGGTTCTGGATGATGCGCGATGCCTTCGCTTCGATTTCCCGTTGGAACTCTTCGACCGTCAGGCCTGCGGCCACCACATCGCCGAGTTGCTTGATCGGAATGTTGCCGGTCTGGTCAATGACGCGCTCAAGGAGCTCGGTTTGGCCAGGCGACACGAGCTCGAAGATTTCGATGCGAACTGCATCGCCCGGGGCCAGGCGGTACTTCAACTCGCCCGGAACAAGATCTTCTGCCGTGGGAGGCGTCGTCTTGCGGCCTGTCATGCCCGCGTCATCGATCACGTCGAGCCGCGACAAGATTGGCATGGTGGTCGGAGTCGTCTCGAAATAGCCCGTACGGCTCGGATCGAAGTACGAGTCAACCTCGCAACCCGCGAGCGCGAACAGCGCGGCGAAACCACCAATTGCTCGGGCAATTCCGCGCATTCGCTTGCGGACCGAGCCAGTGTTGGCGGTACGGCGAGAGGCTTGTTGGGCCTGCGAAATTGAAGCTTCTGGATGAACAGGCTGTGTGGGATGCACGGTCTAGGCTCCGGCGTTTGCCGTCATGTCGCCCAGGACCATCCACCGGGAGGGACTCTGGGCGAGTGGCCTTATCGGCACGGTGCAACCCAGAATTTGAGGAATCCCCAAACGAGATTCAACGATCGATCGCGCGGAGGAGGACCGCCATGCGCGCCGCGACCCCACACGAGACCTGCGCCAAAATGACGCTATCCGCCTTGTCGTCGGCGACTTCGTCGTCGATCTCGACACCGCGGTTGACCGGACCGGGGTGCAGGATGGGGACGCCCGCGCGAAGCAGTTTGCGCCGCGCGGCAGTCAACCCAAACGTCGAGCGGTAGTCGGGGGCAATTCCTGATCCGGCCGCCCGTTCCATCTGAACACGAAGCATCATGATCGCGTCAACTTCGCGAATGATCTCATCAATGTCATGATGAATCGTGATCTTTCCCGGGCCCTTCGCAAGGAGCTCGAAGCCTTGGGGAACAAGCGCCGGCGGCCCGACAACGACCGCATGTGCGCCGAGTGTCACGAGTGCATGGGTCGTCGAACGCGCGACGCGGGAGTTCGCGATATCGCCCACGATCGCTACGCGCTTCCCAGCGAGGTCGCCGAGTCGCAAGCGAAGCGTCAACACGTCGAGCAGAGCCTGCGTTGGGTGCTCATGACGGCCATCCCCGGCGTTGATGACCGGACAGCGCACCGCATCGGCAACCAACCGGGCACCGCCCGAAATCGACGTCCGCACCACGATGGAGTCAACGCCCATCGCCTCAATATTGAGTGCGGTATCCACGAGCGTCTCGCCCTTCGAGGCACTCGAACCGCTCGCCGTGAGGTTGACGACGTCCGCACCAAGGCGGCGCGCGGCAATCTCGAAGCTCACGCGCGTCCGCGTTGAATCCTCGAAGAAGAGATTCGCAACGATGCGCCCACGGAGCCGCTCATCGGCAGGCGCGTCGCCGACCGCGGAGGGCAGAAGCCGCTCCGCATGATCGAGCAGGCGTTGCAATGCCGCGACTGGCAACCCTTCGATCGCGAGAAAGTCGCGCTCTGGGCTCGAGAGTTCAGTTCCGTTGGTTCGGTGAATCAGGCGCACGCGGCAAGGATACCGCGATGCGCGCGATGGTTGACGCGCGTCGGCGCGGGTTCGTGTTGGCCGACGCACGTTCGCTCGAACGTGACGAGGCCCGCCTTCACGGCCTCAGTCGCCAACCGCGGCCATCGACGGGTCGGCCACGACCTGCAGCGGGTGATATGCGGTCGCGATCTTCCCGCTCGCCTCGTCGCGCACTTCGATCTTGAGGCGATAGCCGCCAACCGAGAGGTACTCGCTCACCGGAACGATCTCACCGACGAAGAAGTCATCGCGCCGCGTCGGGCTCCGGTCGACCACCGCTGTCCAAGCAGGCGTGCGCGCCCACACTTCGATCCCGTCACGTTCCGATTCGATCGAAACGCGCGTCGCAAGCCGCGTCACGAATTCGCCATCTTCGAGGGCGCTCGTAAAGCCCGCGAGTTCGGTGTAGAGAATGAATCGCGCGTTCGAGCGCGCGAGGAAGCGGCTATTCCCAAGTGGCGCGTACTGGCCGAAACTCTCGACTTTCGTGCAGAACTCGACCTTGGGAATCTCGAGCTTTGGGCCACCCGTCAGCGCCGCGACGAGTGATTCCACGGCCAATGCATCGATGCTCTCTGAACCCGGGCCGCTCTCTGCGAGCGCGCGACCGATCGAGGCAAACGCCGCGTGCGCCTTCTCGACGCGCTCGCGCTCAGCGGGAAGGAGATCCGCGCCGAAGTCCTTCGGCAGCGCGAGATCGGGGTCGGTGATGGCCAGTGCCGCGAACGAGATCCACTCGCGCATCGGGTGCACGCTCTCGCCGCTCTTGCGGGCGAGCGTTTCGCCGAGGAGTTTCGCGAGTTCCGCGGGCTCGGTTGGAATTGGAGCCACCGCGGGCGGAAGTTCGAGGCTTGCGTTCGCCTGCATGACGGTTGTTGGCGCCGACGCAGGCTGCGCGGAGTCCGCGGAGTTCGTCACGGTCGATGGCGCAGGCTCCGCGCGTGCGGAGGGTTCGGTGCGAGGGGCAGGTTCCTGCGCGGGCGTCGTCGACGTTGGTGCGGGCGGCGGAACCGTTGCCGTCGTTGCTGGCGTCGTTGCCGGCGCGGTTGCCGGCGCGGCCGAAGGCGTTGTCGCTGGCGTTGTCGCTGGCGGGGTCGTTGGCTGCGTTGTTGGCTGCGTTGTTGGCTGCGTCGTCGGCTGCGTTGTCGTCGTCGGCAGCGTCGAGGTTGCCGCGCGCACTTCGGAGAATTCAGGCGATTCCGGCTCGGGAGTGCGGGTGTCCGTCGCGGCGTCCGGCCCGCTCTTTGGCGGCTTGCGATTCGCCTGCATCGCCGCGAGGGCCTTCATGTCCTCGTCATAGGACGCAGCAAGTTGCTCGACGAGCCCGGTCGGCTCACCGCCACTCGCCGCTCCGCCAGCCACATCACCGTCACCAAATCCATTCGCGAATGCACGCGCATCGCTCTGGCCGCCCTCGTCGATCGTCGCCGACTCGTCGGAGAAAATCACCCGTTCTGGCGTTCGGCGCGGCTTCGGCGGCGGCAGCTCAGCGTTCACCGGTTCAATCTCATCCGACTGCGCGACAGAAGGCGTGCGCGCCGACGATGTCGTCGCAGCGCAACCGACAACCCCACCCGCGAGCGAGAGCGAGACAGCAACCGCAGCCGCAGCCACACGCGCGTGCGGATGCGGAGTCGACATACTCACCACGTCATGCCGTTGGGAAACGCTTGGATTGGCGGGAGAAACTGGCTCTTGCACGCGAAGATCCTCTTCGTGTTGGCGCAGTACGCGAACGCACTGCGAGAGAAATGGCCGTTCGCGGTCGTCCTGACCACGGCGCCCCTCATCAACAACGTTGAGGGAAGTGACGGGAGTAAGCGTGGTCGATGCCTGATCAAGAAGATTGATCAAGTCGACCTTGCAGCGTGAAGAGAGAACCCACAACGCCGCCGCCTACTTTCGCCACAAACTTTGCAGTGGGGAGTATCGGCCTCCAAAGGGGAGAAACCGCAGAAAGCGCCGCGGATCTACCGCCGCGCGGCGCAGCGCGACGAGAAATCGCTCGCAAACGCCTCGAGCGTGCGCGGAAGTTCGCCCGCGAGGCCCGATTTCGAGCGTCGATCGAGGTCGATCGCGTCGGCGAAAAGTCGCGCGGCGCGCACTGGCCCGAGGAGCCGCGCGGCGCGCAAGGTCGGGCCCATCGACGGCCCCCACAACTTCACCTGCTTCGAAACGGTCCCTTCCGAAGCGCCTTCGCCGAGCATGCGTGCGGCGTCGTGCAATTTGCGCGCAAGATCGACGAGCGACCAGAGGATCAGCTGTTCCGGCGCTTGGGAGATTTCAACGAGTTCGCGCACTTTGCGCACCGCCTGTGCAGGGCGGCCGCCAAGCACCGCTTCTTGCACTTCCCACGCGGCCTCTTCACGACTCTGCCCAACAAGCAACGTGACAAGTTCGGCCGTCACGACGCGCTTTCCTTCCGGCTCGCGTGCGAGGTACGCGCCGAACTTCGCGAGCTCCGTATCGAGTCGCGCGAGGTCGGTTCCAACGCGTCCAACGAGCGCATCGGCCACGTCGGCGGCAATCGTTACGCCGTGCTGTTTCGGCCCTCGTCGCTCGCACCAAACTGCTGCCGCATCCGCGCTCGGCGGCTCACACTTGAGAACCGCTCCCACCTTCGCGACGAGTTTGTCGAGGTTCCCCGGCCGCCAACTCTCGCTGCGCAACACCAGCGTCGCGTGCTCGACTGGCTCTTCGGCGTA
>JAIXVI010000114.1 GCA_027483065.1 Planctomycetaceae bacterium | reverse complement strand
GTATGGCTGGTCGAACTGCGTGCGCGAGCGCGTTTCAGAGTCCGAACGGATAGGTATCTGGAATCGCATCAACACCAGCTTGAGATCGCGCTGCCTCGGACTCGTATTCGCCTGTCGGCGGAGCGTCCGTGGGCAGCACTGCCGTCGTTCGATCGATCCAAATGTACTCGTCGAATTGCGCTGGAAGAGTTGCCTCGAAGTAGTGGCTCACGAGTTCTGTTTCGGGCCGGTAGACCACGCCAATGGCTCGTTCCAATCGTGGATGGAGCAACTCGGTACGAGCGGGCAACGCATGTGCAGCCCTGAGTGGCAGGAAGAACGCGTTCGATGGTGCGGGGAGCATTCGACATGCTTCGTGCAGGATGCGCTCGTAACTATCTTCATGTGAAGGACGGATCTCCTTCACTTCCATGGGTGCATCCCAGTTGGTTGCCGCGGCGACGGTGCCCTGATCGGTTCCGAAGCCAATGAGATACGCCTGATTTCCAAATCGTTCACGGACCAGTTGGCCGAGATTGATTTCGCCGTGCGCGCCCATCTCGGTGGCTGCTGCATTTCCCACGTGGGAGTTGTGCGCCCAAATGACAGCACGCGTATCCGAACCGCGATGTTCGAGTAGCGCCATGAGCGTTTCGAACATATGCCTGTCGCGAATATTCCAAGACTCCCGACTGCTTCGGTACATCGCGCGGTAGTACTTTTCGGCCTCACCGACCACCGTCGCGCTGCGCGCCGCATCAAAGAAGGCATCGCCATCATCACGTGAGTAGCGAAGTCGCTCTTCAAGCAGTGACTTGAGCGTCGCAACCGCCTCATGCTCACAGGTCGGCGCGAGTCCGACCGCGGCGGCGCGTCCCCAGACGCTCGGATCTCGCTCCCACGGTGAGAAGCATGCGTACCGTTCGCGTGCCTGCTCCGCAGCGAACGGATCCACGCGGGCGAGATAGTCGATGACGGCGCCAATCGAATTGTTGAGGCCATAGACATCGAGCCCATGGATGCCGGCCCGCGCGGCCGGATCAAGCGTCGCATTTCTGCGCGCGAGCCACGAAACAAACTCTTGCATCTCTGCGTTGCGCCACATCCAGGTTGGAAAGCGCGCATACATGGGCTCACGTAATGGGCTTGCGGGACGCTTGCGCACCGTGCGGTCGACGGCCGCGGTATCAGGCCAATCGGCTTCGATTCCGATCACTTTGAATCCTGCACGCGCGACGAGCGCGGCGGTGATCCGGGCACGAAGGCGATAGAACTCGCTGGTGCCATGCGTCGACTCGCCGATCAGCACGATGCGTGACTGTCCGATGCGTCTCAGGATCGGATCGAGCGGCGCGTGTCGAACGTCGCTGAATGGTTCACACGAATCTGCGATGACCCGTGCGATTTTTGCACGGTCGCGGCTGCCGAGACGAAGGTCGAGCGACGAACGTCGCATCGCAACGGCCGCGCCCTCGGAAGTCCAACCTTCCGTCCCGACGAGTGGGACGAATTGCACATGTCCAAGTGATCTTCGATCAAAGTGATGATCTGCAGTTTTCTCAATGACCACGAGCTCCTGAGAGCGAGCATCGTGCCCAACAGGAATGACGAGTCGTCCGCCAATGGCGAGTTGCGCGAGGAGCGAAGGCGGTACCTCCGGCGCACCCGCCGACACGATGATGGCATCGAAAGGCGCATGATCGGCTGCTCCGAGCGTTCCGTCGCCCTGTATCACCGAGACGTTCGCACGATCAAGCGCTTCAAGTCGCGCTTGTGCCAATGCGACCAGTGAGGGAAACCGCTCAATCGCGAGGACTTCTTTCGCGAGCAGCGACATGACAGCGGCGGCATAACCGCTCCCCGCACCGATCTCGAGTACGCGATCGCTTGACTTGATATGCGCCGCTTCAAGCATGAGCCCGACGATGTAGGGCTGCGAAATCGTCTGGCCCTCTTCGATCGGAAGTGGCGCATCTTCGTACGCGAGATCGGCGAGTCGTGATGGAACGAATCGATCGCGAGGTGTATCGCGCATCGCTTGAAGAACGCGAGGATCTTCAACACCGCGCGCGCGAACTTGCCGCTCGACCATCTGATTTCGCATGCGGGTTCGCGCATCATCGGTCGTTGCGCTCATCGATCGACCCCTGGGCGAACGACGCGAGACTGCGTCTCAGTGCGCATAGATTGGGCGAGAAGACGGACAGTTGGGTGTGCTGCCAGTTCGTTTGTGCGCAATGTCGTGAATTCCCCGCGATAGAGCGCGATTCCATCGGTGAGCGGCCCGAGCGCGTCACGCAGATGGCCCAAGAAACGCGGCGCAGCGAAGACCGCGAGCGGCTCGGTCGGTGCAGTCTCTTTCGCTTGATGGAGCCAATCGGAAACTTCGCGTGCAAACCGACGCATCAGTTCTTCGGGTTCGTGTCCGATCGATGCCGGTCGCTGCACGGCGTTCGCGCTCGGGCCGCGTCCAAGTTCGTCCGGACGATGCGATTGGTGGAACGATTCCCAACGCGAGCGCATGCTGCCAACCAGAACGAGATGAAGCCGTCCACGGGTATCAAGTGATCCCGCATAGAGCGACGCGGTACGTGCATCGGTGGTCGCGATCCGAATCGCAGTCAGTCCAGCCGTTGTCCATCGCGCCATGCGTTCGAGCGCGATGGAGCGTTCGTCGAGAAATGGTTGTGTTGCCGCGGCTTCCGTAGGAACGGTCGTCGCGTGTGAAGTGCCAAAATCTTGATCCATATGAAACACCTGATCCATGTCCATCTCCTCCTGCAACGAAACGACGCCTCGAGCACATCAATCCAATCGATGTGCTTCCGATGGCGCGATAGGGGTTCTGTCTGTATCGCCCAAAATGTGAGCGAAGTGCGCGGCGGCTTCCATGCGATTCAGCACGAGATTTCCACCACAACGACGCGTGAGTTCGCGAGCGATCGCATCGACGATCGCTTCCGTTGGATCGAACGCTTGCGTTGAATCCCGAAGCGGCGTAATCACAAGTTCACGCGCACAAATGGAAAGCGATGCGTTGGGATTTGCGATTCGTGCATCAATGGAACTCGGAGCTCCGTGCCTCGCCGCGGGCTGCGACGTAACGATCTTCGATGTCGAACCTGTCGACAGTCCGATCGGCGACGTCATGGTTTCTGGTGTTGAGAATTGAGGCATGCCGCTCTCCCGACCGCATGCGAAAGATCGCGCGGCTTCATGCGTATGTTGGTCGCGGCATTTGCAAAGAACAGGCGGAAAGTTGCGCGCTTGAGTTCCAGCAAAAAAACAAATGTTGAAAAACATATTGAAATCAAAGAGGGGAAAAGTCCCTACGGATGACGAAATGCAAAGCAAGGCAGCTTGACCTACCTTCGCATACATGGAGGAATCCGAAGACATCACGCCGAACAAATGCGGCGACTCGCTTGCGAAGAAGTGCTGCGCAGAGCGTGACGCGGAGGCGCGAGGGACGATTCGGTTCGCGAGGGGGGAGCGTGTCAGCGACGTGCAGGTTGCGATCGGTCGCGCGCACCTCGATGAACTCATGCAAGCGGAACGATGCGAGGATGACCAGGAATTCCTTGCGATTGCGCTCCGCGTGATGTCCGAGCAGCTTGGTGCAAAGTCAGCAGTTGCGGTTCTTCGACCACCCTTTGATGCAGGCGCTTCGATTGTCGTGCCGTTTCAACTTGACGCGTCTCTCGCGGGGGCGTTTTTGAGCGATCTCACAGGCAATTGTGACTGCGCGATCGGTGATGTGCCAGTGCTCGTTCCTCTCGCGGAAGATCCGTGCATTGAGGGAACGCTGCTTTACGGACTCTTTGAACAAGCGGGCATTTCTGCCAGTCTTGTCTATCCGCTCATGAGGAATGAGCGTGAAGTCATCGGCTGGGCTCGCTTCCTCTTCGAGCGATCGAAGATGCCCCAGCTGATGGCCATTCTCGCAGGTCAATATGTGCTTTGCCGGATGATGTTGACCCTTGAGCGCATTTGGTTGATGCGGCATGCAGAGTCGACATCAGCGCAACTTCGTGCGGTTTTCAATGGCGCTCTCGATGCGATGTTGCTTGTCAATGATGAAGACACGGTGATTTCTGCGAATCCTGCGACGCATCGCATGTTTGGCTATGCGCATGGCAGCCTTGTTGGGATTGCTGTTTCGAGGTTGTTACCTGAGTTTGCGCGCGAAGAGTTTGCGCGAATGCGGCGATCCACCGATGGGTTTCTTCGAGAGGTTGAAGCGATTCGGCGTGATCGTTCTCGATTTCAAGGTGAGTGTTCCGTGAGTCGGATTGAGTTCGGTGCTGCGCGCGTTCTCGTGATCCGTGATGTCTCAGAGCGTCGGCTTGCGGAGAATCGATTGCGCGAAGCGGATCGCCTTGCGATGATCGGAACGCTCGCTGCGGGGCTTGGGCACGATATGAACAACGTGCTCTTTCCGATTCGCGCACACATCAACGCGTTGGAACAGCTCGGCCTGCGCGCGAGCGCGAATCGTCGACGTGCCCATATCGCGGAACTTCGAGGTGGTGTGTGCTATCTCCAGCACCTCGCCGATGCACTTCACTATCTCTCGATGGATCCTGAATCCGAAACGGATGAAACCGCCGCGACGGACATCGGGATCTGGTGGACACAGACAGGACCGTTGCTCTCCAAATCACTGCATCGCGCGGCGACGCTTGATGTCGTGCTCGAGCCTGAACTTCCTCCAATCGCTACTCCGCCGCATGCGTTGACTCGTGCGATGCTCAATCTGTTGGTCAACGCGCGCGAAGCGATGCCCGCAGCGCAACTCGCAGGAGATTGCGTCGTTCGCATCGAAGCCCGTCGAGGAGACCTGCCTGAGCAAGTCGTGCTCGAAGTCCGTGACAACGGGGTTGGTATGAGTCCGGAGACACGGCGACGCGCACTTGAGTTGTTTTTCACGACGAAAACTCGCGGACTCGGAACGGGACTTGGTCTTCCGCTCGTTCGCGGCGTGATGGATCGCGCGGGCGGTTCGCTTGAGATTGACTCGGTACCGACCGAAGGAACCACGATTCGACTTTACTTTCCAGCGGCAAAGCATGCGCGCGATGGCGCGGCGCCTTTGGCTTTGCTGAAGGGGCTCGACGGTCGTACCGCGGCGATGGTCGGTGCAATGCTCGCGAGGCGTGGTATTGAGGTTGTCACCGAGACATCCCCGTCTGATTGCGCGATCTGCGTTGTTGGTGCCGAGTCTGTCGACGCGCGCGTCTTGACACTTTGGGCGCGAGAGCGACCGGCTGAACAGATCGTCGTGGTCGGGCGACTGAAGTTCTCATCTCTTCCGTTTGAGGTGACGGCCGTACACGATCCGCGTGATCTTCATGCATTTGAAGCAGCGTTGGATCAGGCACTTGGAACAGTGCATGTTGAATCTTTGGTGCGTGAAGAGTCCTCTCCATGATGTCAACGAGTTTCACAAACACAAAATCGCGCACGGGCTCGTGGTCTGTTGCGACGAATCGAAAAGTCAGACGCGGTGGGTTCCGAATGAGCGTCTGAAGTGGGTGAGAAAAACAGAGTTCAAGAAAGGTCGGCTCAAATGCAAGGCTCCACAATCGCGGCACCGTCTTCACAAGCGGTCACTTCGGATCGAAACATCGATGAAACGTCTGGTTTACGGACGATCGCGCGTCGGCGCGCCGTCGATGCACCGCCATCACAGACACTTACGCGCGATACATCGAAGGCACCGGTCCGAGTGCTTTGCGTAGACGATCACGTTGTACTTGTTGAAGGTTTGAAAGCGCAGTTTGGTATCGACGGGCAACTCCGCTGCGTGGCAAGTCTCGAGAGTGCTGAGCATGTGATCGACGCGGTTGCCGAGCATCGTCCGGACGTCGTCGTCTTCGATATTGAAATGCCTGGGCCGGATGTCTTCGAAGTGGCCGATCGGCTCCACCATCTGCATCCCGAGGTCCGCTTCATCTTCCTCAGCGCGCACATTCGTGATGGATTCCTCGCGTCGGCGTATCGCTGCGGGGGAAGCGGCTATTTCGCAAAGGGCGACGATCTTGAGGAGATCGTCGAAGGTTTGAAGCGTGTGGCGCGTTGCGCGGAAGGCACATTCGTCATGGGTTCGAAGGTCCGCGCACGATGTCAGCCACCGAAAGTGCGCGCCTCGCGGCAAGGAGCCGTTGGAGCACGACAGGTGGTGCAATCGGGGCCGCCCGCAACATTGCTCGATCTCTTGACCCAGCGCGAACTCGAAGTATTGCGACTCATCGGAAAGGGACTTTCGCGCGGTGAAATTGGTGAAGAACTCGCGCGCAGTCCAAAGACCGTGGATGGACATCAAGAGCGCATCATGAAGAAGTTGCGCGTTGAAACGCGTGCTGAGTTGATGCGCTTCGCGATCCGCGAAGGACTTGCGCAAGCGTAATGACGTCGAACACTTTGGCTGTTGAAGTTTCGCTGTCGATGGATGATTCGGAGACACGGTAGGGGGAAGTGTTGCGGCGGGATTCTGTCGCGATTCAACCGCGAGTGCTCGACAAAGAGTGCTCGCGGTTGTCTTTTTGCACGGTCTCTCTAGGCTCGCGCGATGGTTTGTGTTGCCATCGAACTCGAACGCGGCGACGCCGCAGAACGGAGAGAGAAATGTTGAGTTTGTTCGCCGGAGTTCTCGTGATGCCGTTGGGAACGCTCGTCTCCGCAGCGCCGTCGGTTGCCGCGGAGCATGTTGTTGGCGTAGCGGATTTGCGTGCCGCGACTGCTGCACAAGAAGCAACAAAGGAGTCGACGAAGGATCAAGCCACACGTGATCGAACTCAAGATCGCGGGCGTGAACACTCGAATACCAGCGAGGAAGACGCCACCGATCGCGCGGTGCAACATGTTCCGCGACATGACATCGGTCTGATCGACGACATTCCCGACGCGTGCTGGGAAGACCTTCGACAGAAACGCGTGTACTTCGCACACGGACCTGTGGGGAAGGAACTGTTGGTCGGACTTCATGCAATCCTCGACGAACGTCCTTCGATGGACTTGAAAGTCATTGCATACGGGGAGGCGCCATCAAAGCCACAGGCAGGCAATACTGTTTCTCCGCCGCCATTCGGAACGCCTGCGATCGTGGAGGGGCCGACGGGAGCGGACGGTGACCCAATGTCGAAGATTGATCGATTCGTCGCGAAGCTTCGATCGAAGGAAGGTCAGAATGTCGATGTGGCAGTGCTCCTGCTTTCGGCCGAGGATTTCACGCGCGAGACCAACGTTGAGTCACTGCACCAGCATTACGTCGAGACGATGCGGTCGCTTTCGGGAGAACGACCCAACTTGCGCATTGTGCACAGCACAGTTCCATTGGCGGTACCCGACCACGGAGTGACGGCGCGCATGAAGAAGTTTGTTGGGCGTGGTGCAGACCAACTAAACGCTCAACGCGGGCGATTCAACGATCTGCTTCGAGCAGAATTTGGCCGCGAGGCCATCTTCGATATCGCGCAGGCAGAGAGTGAGCGCATGGACGGGAAGTCATGCAGCGTGCTCGTTGGGAGTGTTCGTTGGCCCGCACTGACTCCTGAACACGCCGATGAACGTGGTCATCTCAATGACGAAGGGCGTATCGCCATCGCGCGTGAGTTCGCAACAGCGTTGGTTCGACCATGCGTCAAGGCACAGTTGCCGAAAGAGGCAGAAGTGACGGTGGTTCCCGGCACCGGCGGGAGTGATTGATTCTGCAAACGATTGCGAGAGCGCATGATTTGCGCTGTCAGCGAGCGAGTCGATATCGCTGACGCGTCGAGTTGAAATCGCAGCAACGTCATCCATCATCGCGCGCGGTGCGTGTTCAAATCGAGCATGCACCGCGTGTTTCTTTTCCAGCACGTCGAGCATGTTGGTACGTGTGGCATCGATGATGTGAGATCGCAGCACTGCGCAATCATCCCCGTCGATTGTTCGTGACGCGAGGTCTAGCGTCGTTGTCCGTCGTGATCACGGCGGTGTTGAATGCGGCTGACCCCGCCGAGTTGACATCGAGGGAACGTGGGTGCAGGAGATTTCAAGATGCGTAAGCGACCTGGTGTTTGGATGATCGCACTCGCGGTGTCTATCGCCGCACATGCGGGCGATCCCGCTCCGTTTACACAGTGGCGACCGATCGCAACGAGCCGTGACCTGATTCCTGGCTCCGATGTGTACTTCTCAAGTTTCAATCAGCCGTCCATCAATCACCACGGCGCCGTGGTTTTTCGGGCGCGCGGCCGCGGGCCAGGCGAGCCCATGCGCGGCGTCTTCATCCGGCGCATGGGTGCGCAAGGCCAGCCGATTGAAGTGATGGCGCTTCGTGGAACGACGGTTCCTGATCCCAACAACACGCTGACGCCACCCGAAGGCGGCGGCGGTGGAGAAGGTGAGGGTGCGGTTGCCGGGGCGCCTGAACCAGCGTTGACGAGTTTCAACGAGTTTCCCTCGATCCCTCGCATCGATGAAGGTTCCGAAGTGATCGCGACGCGTGGCGTTCACGGTCCGGTGTGGACCTATCCGCTCGAAGATGGCAGCGAAACACGGGTGGGAACCGCGGGAATCTATGTACTTCGACGCGGCGAGTTCTTTACAGCTTTCAGTTTGTTGGGAGCTGTGCTTGATCCGAAGACGGGCGAATCTGTGTTCCCACACTTTTCGGTGCCCGGGATGCCAGAGGGCACGCGTTTCGATCAATTTCCAGGGTCACCCGCGATCGCAGATGGACGTTGGGTTTTGACGAAAGGCAACTTCACAGACCCAACGACATCAGCAGGGAAAACTGGCATTTACGCGCGGGATTTGGATATGCTTTATGCGCCGCTCGTTCGAATCGCCTCATCAGACACCATCATCCCGGGTCAAGTCCCGCTCGCAGGAGGTGTGGCTGGAAAGGAACCGATTCGCTTCGGTTCAACGGCGCCGCCATCGGCGGCAGATGAATTGGTTGCGTTCCTCGGCGTCGACAACGAAGAGTCACCGACGCTCGGTGGCATTTATGTTGCACCCATCGCGAATGATCCTGAGTTGACTGCGATCGCTTCCATCGGCGATCAAGTGCCGGGCGAAGTCGATGGTGTTGGGTTCACGCGCCTCGGCGAAGCGCTGTCGTTCGATGGACGCTTCATCGCCTTCTGGGGAGGTTGGGGCGAAGCGGTGCGTGAAATCCATCTCTCATGCCCGACTGATGGAAACCCCGACATCATCGCGTGGTGCAACCAGCAACACCCACAGGGCTACATCGCAGAGGTTCCCGCGGAGCAAGGGGTTTTTGTGCACGACCTCTCCAATGGTGTGACCACGATGGTCGCGCGTACCGGAACTGACAAGGGTGACTTCACCGACTTTGTGTTCTGGGGTTTCAGCGGCCGCGCGCCAGGTACGGGTGGCGGCGGTGAGGGCGGTGGTGAGGGTGGAGGCGAGGGCGTCGCGATTGAGGAAGAAGAAGGTGAACTCGCGCGCTGGCGAAGCGCAACGTTCATCGCGGTTGCGAACGACCGCGATCACGGTGGAACGGGCTCCGGTTACCGCGTTACATTCAAAGCACGTCGTGGCGAGATCGACGGGATTTTCTCGGCATTCGGTCCGTCTGATCCTGTTGTTGCGGAGCTAGTCTCCGTTGGATCGCCGGCGGCGATCATCGATGCGGGTGCTTCACCGGAATCCGTCGTCACCGCAGTGGCGATCGAGCGTGAAGCGATGCGCGATGGATGGATCGTGCTCGGCATTTCGACGGAGGATCCGAAGTCGAAGGAAGGCGCAGTGGGCATTTTCGCGCTTGGCCCGAACATCGCTGGAAATGATGCAAACGGCGACGGTCGGGGTGATGTTGTGTGGCATCAAGGCTCAAGCGGTCGGATGGCCGCGTGGACGATGAATGGTCTCGTGCGCGAATCGACTGGGATGCTCACGCGGGATGCTGTACCAGGCACCGATGCGCAAGCGCTTGGCGATCTTGACGGTGACCGTCGACTCGACATCGTGTGGCGTGATCAATCGACTGGCGCGTTTTCTGCGTGGTTTATGAATGGGTTTGCCGTTTCAGAGGCGACGAAACTTTCCGGTCCTATCGGCGCTCGATGGTCTCTCGTCGCGGTCGAAGACCTCAACGACGACGCGCGTGATGACCTCATCTTCCTGCACGGCGAGACGGAAGAGGTTCGTGCATGGATCATGGATGGCGCGACGCGACTCGAAACGGGCGTTGTTGGTCTTGCGTCGGATATGGAGTTCCTCGGTGCCGGTGATCTTGATGCAGACGGCGCAGCTGATCTCCTTTGGCGTGACGAGAGTGGCGCTGTGCACGTCTGGTTCATGCAGGGTCTCATCGTCCGAGTGGATTCGGTGGTCTCAACCGCCAATGCGATCAGTGCAAGTTGGAAGGTCGTCGCGGTCGCCGATCTTGATGGAGATCAGCGAGCGGACTTGGTGTGGCGTCACCAAACACGCGGCGACGTGGTCGGTTGGCTGATGGCAGGTGCGGTGCGGCGCGCTTCCGCCACGATCGCGGCAGGGATCGCGACGCGTTGGAACGTCGTCGACGCGTCCGACTTCAACGGCGATGGTCGCGGCGATCTCTTGTGGCGCGACTCGATCACCGGCGATGTTCACGGTTGGTTGATGTCAGGGCTGAGTCGTTCGGCGAGTGGCTTCATTCGGAATGCGTCGAAGGAGTGGCATAATGTGCCGTGAGAACTATTCCTTGCGAATGATTCCCTGCGAAAGATTCCTTGAGAGAGATTCCTTGAGAGAGATTCCTTGAGAGAGGGCGCGTGTAGAGCCGTTTCATCACGGCACGTGCGGTCGCTCTCGACGTGAATGCGCGCACGCTACAGACTTGATGCGGTGCCCGAAGTGCTGGGCATTCCTCGTTGCGGATACTCGGAGTAGTTTCGAGTATCCGCGCGTCTTTTGGTGTCTTCAGCGCGATTTGGCGCGAGAACTCTGTTGCGCCCTGTCTCCGAAGCGAAGCGGTTCTTTGGAACCGTACTTCGCGCCAATCCACGCAAGTTTCACGAAATGGGGCTCGTGTATACTTCGAACGCACATCGGGGTACTCGGGTTCCGCGCCGTGCTCGTTCACGTACGTAGGTGATCGAGTGGCTGAGCCCGTTACGACTTCGAGGTCAGCGCACGGGCTTCGCGCCGGTGCCTTCGTCAAGTTCGGTTTCAGTTTGTCTCGCCATGTCGTTCGAACTCCGCATTCCCCGAGCCATTGACGCGCTGCCGCGCGTGGTGAAACAGTGCGCGATGGGAGTGTGGGATGCGATGATTGCCGCGACAGCTGTGGTTGCGTCAGTGGCACTCCGACTTGAGTCGATCGATCCTTTCACGCAGTTGACACTTTTGCATGTCGCCTTGTTCGCGATCATCGTTCCACCGGTGTTTCGATGGTGCGGGCTTTATCGCGAGATTACGCGTTACATCGGTCCTCGGTACGCGTGGCTCCTCGCGCAGGGCACAATTCTTGCGAGTGTGCTGTTTGCGTTGACACTCTTCTTGAGTGCAGAGCGTGGCGCAGGTATGCCACGTTCCGCGATTCCGATTGCGGCGATGATGCTCTTTGGTGGCGCAGGTGCGATGCGGCTTGTGGTTCGACACGTTCTCACGAACGCCGCAAGCAAGCCTCGACGCGTTGCTATTTACGGCGCAGGCGACGTAGGCGCGGGGCTTGTGGCGGCACTCGATCAGGATCGCGCTTCGCACGTTGTCGCACTGCTTGACGACAACCCAGCCTTGGCTGGTCGCACCATTCGTGGCGTTCCGGTGTATGGCACTGAGTCGCTTGAGCGCGTCTTCGGTGAGCTTGGCGTGGAGTCGCTGTTGGTGGCGCTTGCGCCGAGTGCGCGCGAACGAAGGCGGAGTATTCTCGAGCGTGCCGCGGCGTTTGGTGTTCGTGTCCTCTCGGTTCCAACGATCGCGGAAATCGACGACGGCCGAGTGCGCGTCGATCAGCTTCGCGCCATCGCGATCGAAGATCTCTTAGGTCGCGCGTCGGTTCCGCCAAGTGTGGAGTTGCTTGCGAAAAACGTTCGTGGCAAGTGTGTGCTTGTCACCGGTGCTGGTGGATCAATCGGAAGCGAGTTGTGCCGACAGGTGCTGGCACTTGGTCCGCGCGAACTCGTGCTCGTCGACAACAGCGAGTTCAATCTCTTCCAAGTCGATGCGGAACTTGCGCGCTTGGCGCAAGTCTCGGCGCCCGGAAGTGCGCGGCCAACGATTCGTCGACACCTCGCGAGTGTGACCGACGCGGTGCGCATCGATCAGATCCTCGCACGGCATCGGCCCGAGACGATTTATCACGCGGCGGCGTACAAGCATGTGCCGATCGTCGAAGACAATGAGCCTGAGGGCGCAGAAGTCAACGTGCTCGGCACGTATCGCGTCGCCGAGGCTGCGCTTCGTCATGGCGTGCGCGACTTTGTGCTTGTTTCGACCGACAAAGCCGTGCGCCCCACGAGCGTGATGGGCGCGACGAAGCGCCTCGCGGAGATCGTGCTGCAATCGATGCAGGAAGAGTTCGGACGTGGAGCGATTCGGTTCACGATGGTCCGCTTCGGCAATGTGCTCGCCTCCAGTGGAAGTGTTGTTCCGATCTTTGAGCGACAGATTGCGCAGGGTGGTCCCGTGACGGTGACGCATCCGGAAGTCACGCGCTACTTCATGACGATTCCGGAAGCAGTGCAACTGATTCTCCAAGCAGGCGCGCTCGGCGAAGGTGGCGAGGTGTTTGTCCTCGATATGGGCGAGCCGGTGCGCATCGATGATCTCGCACGCAACATGATTCGACTCGCTGGTCGCACGGTGCGTGACGCAGGCCGCCCTGATGGCGATGTTGAGATCGTTTACACCGGACTGCGCCCGGGTGAGAAGATGTTTGAAGAACTTGTGATCGGCGCTGATCTCGAGGCGACGTCGCATCCCGCGATTCTTCGCGCGCGTGAGGGGTTTGATCGCTGGGCGCACGTCGAGCGGCAACTCTCGCGACTTGAGGCGGTTGTTTCACAGCACGATGCGAAGGGTGTGCGTGCGGTGCTTGTGCAGCCTGCGCGAGAGTACAGCCGCGTTGATCCGCCAGTCGCGTAAGCGTGTGAGCGCGCGGTCGAGCGCGCGGTCGAGCGCGCGGACTGCGCGAGAAATCGCGCTTGCTTCTCACGCAGTTACAGGTGCATTGATTTGGGTGGTGCGCGGCTCGCGGCCCGCGCCGAGGAGTATGGCGGCGATCGCGAGCGTCACATAGAGCACCACCACCGCGGCACCCGCATAAGCGCCGCCTGATTGCGCGTAGATCGCGACGGGCAAGGCCGTCGCGGCAAACACCGCGAGATACGTCCCTGAAACGGCAAGATGCGGCCAACCGCGCCGAACGAGGCGTTGATAGGCGTGCGTTCGATGCGCGCGCGCAGGATGCTCGCGGCGCCAAACGCGAATGGCCAATGTCGTTGTCGTATCCGCGACGAACACCGCTGGAAGTGCGAGCGCGGCGAGCGGTGCGAGTCCGCGGCCCATCGCAAGCGCCACAAGCGTGAAGGCGATGAGAAGGCCGAGCGCGCCGCTTCCCGCATCGCCCATGAAAATCCGCCAGCGTGAGATGTTGACGATACCGAATGCACCAACGGCGGCCGCGCATGCCAACGCAAGGGCACGGAGCGCTTCGCTGTCGGCACGAAGCGCTTCGCTGTCCGCGCGAAGCGCAGGTGTTTCGCCGCCGGGAAGGGCGCTCTCGAAGGGGAGAACCGCCGGGAGCAGCGCTGCAGCCGCAAGTATCGTCGCGCCTCCGAGCGCTGCGAGCCCGTCGATGCCATCGACAAAATTGACGAGGTTCACCATCCACGCACTCGCGACCGCAAGCAGCAACACGCCAGCGACGGGCACGATCGGATGCGCGGTGATTTCCGGCGGAAGCCACGCAGCACTTCCGAACGTGGCGGCGAAAACGGCCGCGGCCGAACCAGAGAGATGAAACGCAAGGCGCGTTGCGGCACCAACATGTCGGCGATCATCGATGAAGCCGATGAGTGCGATCGCAAGGAGTCCGGCAAACGTCGCCCACATCACCGGATGCAGTGCGCCGCGCGTGATGAGTAGGAGAAGCGCGAGCGCGCACGCCGCGACGAAGACAACGCCGCCGCCACGCGGCACGGGAACGTCGTGGGAACTGCGTTCGTTGGGATGGTCGAGCATCGCTGCTCGCACGAGTACGCGGCGGAAGACCAGCGTTCCAACAAGCGTGGCAACGAACGCGCCACCGATGAGTGCGGGATCAGGAATCGTCGCGGTCGACGCGATCGAGGCCATCGTGCACAGTGTGGTGGTCATGCGGCACGCTCCGAGGCGTGGTCGCGAGTCGCTTCGCGCACAAGTGCTGCGCCCAGCTCAGCGAGTGCGCGCTGCGCGGAAATGGGCGGATTCCATCCGGCGATCTCCGCGAGTGTTGCATCGGTGACTTCGGTCGACTCGAGCAAGCGCTCGGCCGACGCCATCGCCGTGATTCCGCATCGCGAGCCAATCGCCCCGAGAAGTGAGAGCGAAAAGCGCGGCATCGGAATTGTGCGGACACGCGTGCCGCCGCCACGCGCAATCGTCATCGCTGCGTCAAGTACGTTGAGCGTTTCGCGATCGGTTGGAACCGCGGTCACTCCTGCGAGCCGCGCGCTTTCCGCGGAAAAAATGCATGCATCGACGGCGTTCTCGACCGCGATCATGCTGCGACGCGTCGTTCGGGCGCAGGAGGGGAGCGGTCGTCCGCGCAGAATCCAGCGCGCGAGTTGTGAGACCGCACCGGGCGCACCAGCGCCATAAATCGCGGGGAAACGAAGGATCACCGCTTCGGTCGTCGAGCCAGCGAGCGCCTCGAGCACGGCGTGTTCGCCATGCAACTTGCTTCGGCCGTACGCGGTGCTCGGTGGCTCTCCGCGCGCGCCAATCGCAGCGATCGAACTTGCAAAAACGAAACGCCGCGCGCGACTTTTTGCCGCATGCGCGACCGCGCCGGTCCCGTGCGCATTCACGCGTTCAAACTCGGCTTCGCTTGGAACATTGGGCGGAAAGCGATGCGCAAGTCCTGCCAAGTGAAAGACCGTGTCGGCAGGCCAAGGAATCGCTGCAAGCGAGCGATCGTCGAGGTCTGGCACCGACACCGCGTTTGGCACACCCCGTGCATCGCGGAGGCAACGGGTGACGCGCCAACCGTGCGCTTCGAGTGCTGACACGAGATGCCGACCGAGGTAGCCCGAGGCCCCCGTGACCACTGCGTGCGGTGCTCGAGTCCGATCGCTCAGCATGACGTTTGCGAGTGTAACGAACGTTCGATCGACGAGAGAAACGCATCGACGAGGCGATCTTGCGAGAACTTCGCCAAGACCCGCGCGCGTGCATTCGTGCCGAGGCGTGTACGCAAAGTGGAATCTTCAGCGAACTTCGTGATCGCGCTTGCAAGCGCGTTTGCGTCACCCTTCGGAACAAGAAGCCCCGTTTCACCGTCGACGATCGCATCAGATAATCCGTAGATCGCGCAGCCAACAGCGGGAATTCCACACGCCGCCGCTTCAATCACAGAGAGCCCAAAACTCTCGCGATGACTCGGCAACACGAAGAGATCGGCGGCGGCCATGAATGCCTCGGGGTTCGACACGAAACCTGTGCGATGGACGCGTCCTTCGAACGGAGCGAGCGTCGACGCGGTGTGTGCGATCATCTCGCCTTCGTCTGGGCCTGCGAGCACGAGATGCATCGACGGATGTGCGGGCGCGATCTGCGCAAACGCCTCAGCAAGTTCAGGAATGCCCTTGTCGCGATTGAGTCGTCCGAGGAACAGCGCCACAAATGCATCATCAGGAATACGAAGCTGCCGACGAATCGCGTTGCGCGCCGCGCGGTCGGGCTTGAAGCGTCGCGCATCAACGCCGCACGCGGAACCGTCGGCAAGAACCTCGACGCGCGCGGCGGGAATCACGCCTTCTTCATCGAGAAATGCGCGTTGCGACGGGCTATCAGAGAGGAGATGCGTCGCACAGTTCGCCGTCACTCCATCGAGGAGCTTCAGTGCGCGTCGCGCAAGTCCTCGCCGCGTCGCCCACACTTGGCCTGTAAACCAGTGCACCCGTGTGGGCACGCCGACGATGCGCGCGGTCACCATCGCGAGAAGCCCAGCCTTCGGCGTCATCGAGAGGACGAGGTCGAACGCACCAACTTGAAAGTGCTGACGCAATTCGGCGAGCGTGCGGAGATCCGTGAGTGGCGCGATCTCGCGTGCGATACCGATCTGAATGAAATCGCAGCGCTCACGCAAGGATGGTGCAATCTCCTCGACGCGGCCGTTGGCGAGAATCGTCACATCATGTCGCCGCGCGAGTGCCGCGAGATGCGGCGCGAGGAACATGTTGACGGTGTACGGCACAGTTGCCACCACTGCGATGCGACGACGGTCGTTGCGTTCGGCGTTCGCTGTTGGAGAAATTGAAGTACGCGCGGATTTCATCGAAGTTACGGCGGGGGAAACGGTGCAGCATCGGGGAAGTGCGGTGTGAAGGCAAATCGCGATGAAACATGCTCAGCGCCGCCGCGCCGCATGACGATGCAGACTTCGCGGACTCGCCACACAAGGTCCGTTCTTGCGCGCATCACTCGAGTCGTACGCGCGGCACGCAGAACCTGTACCCTGTGCGGATGAAGGACACTTATGTCGGACAACTTTGAAGCACTCGGGTTTGGCCCGGAAATTCTCGCCGAACTCGCCACCCTCGGTTACGAGGAGCCGACGCCGATTCAACGGGCGGCAGCTGGACCGCTTCTTGGGGGCCGCGACCTTCTCGGGCAAGCAGCAACTGGTACCGGAAAGACGGCCGCGTTTGCGTTGCCGCTCTTGCAGCGTGTTGCTGGCAAAAAGCCGGAGCCAGGTCAGCCGTTGGTGCTCGTACTCGTTCCGACGCGCGAACTCGCGATGCAGGTCTCCGAAGCGTTCCACCGCTACGGACGTGGGCTCGGAATCTCCGTCGCGCCGATCTACGGCGGGCAGGATTTCCGACGTCAAATCATCGCGCTCCGTCGCGGTGTACACGTGGTGGTGGCAACGCCTGGTCGCATTCTCGATCACATGCGACGCGAGACGATTCAACTCGCAGGCGTCATGTCGGTCGTGCTCGACGAAGCCGACGAAATGCTTGACATGGGTTTCGCAGAAGATCTCGAACTCATCCTCGAGGCGCTGCCTGAAACGCGGCAAACTGCGCTCTTCTCCGCAACACTTCCACCGCGCATCGCGGGTATCGCCGAACGACATCTCCGTGAACCAGAGCGCGTGTTGATTCCGCGCGATCCGACGGCCACGGGAACTGCGCCGAAGGTGCGACAGACCTGTTACATCGTGCCGCGTGCCCACAAAATCGCGGCACTTGGACGCGTCCTTGATATCGAAGCGCCAACGCTCGCGATTGTCTTCTGTCGCACGCGACTCGAAGTCGCGGAACTCGCGGAACGACTTGTTGGGCGCGGCTATTCGGTCGAGGCGCTGCACGGCGGCATGACGCAGGCGGAGCGCGATCGCGTGATGAAGAAGGCGCGCGCGGCGTCGGTCGATCTCCTCGTCGCAACCGACGTTGCGGCGCGTGGCATCGATATCGAACACATTTCGCACGTCGTGAACTTCGACGTACCGAGTTCGCCGGAGGCGTATACGCACCGCATCGGTCGCACAGGCCGCGCAGGGCGTGAAGGCGTTGCAATTACGCTCGCCGAGCCGCGCGAACATCGACTGGTGCGCAACATCGAGTGGATCACGAAATCGAAGATTGAGATTGGCGTGGTCCCAACCGCGCACGACATCAAGGCGCATCGATTGGATCTCACCAAGGGCGCGCTGCGCGAGGTTCTTGCGGCGGCGGCTGACGCGCGTGAGGCCGGCGACGCGCCGGATTCAAGCGAACTCGATGGGTTCCGCACGGTGGTTGAGTCGCTCGCGAGTGAGTTTGATTTGATGGACGTCGCAGCGGCGGCGGTCAAGATCGCGCACGAGGCTTCGGCCGGAAATGCTGCGGACGAGGACGACCTCCACATTCCGTCCTACGAGAGTTTCTCGCGGCCGAAGCAATCGGCGCCGGCAGGGCGACGATTCGAGGATGGCGCGCGGCGTGGTCCGGCGTACCGAGATGTTCCCGTCGAGGAGCGGCCGGTCTACACGCGCCAAAATGAAGGGCGTGGCTATCCGCGCGGCGAGCGCGAGATGCCGGCGGGTGGCGATGGCCCCGGTGGAGGTTTCGACGCGCGTGGTCCGCGTGCGCCGCGACAGCCGCGCGGCGGCGAGCGCCACGAAGCCGATCTCGTGCGCGTCTACATCGCGGCTGGTCGTCGCATGGGCATGCGTCCTGCCGACTTGGTCGGTGCGATCGCGAACGAGGCGAACGTCAGTCCGCGCGGTATCGGCGCGATTGAAATCGCGGATGGATTCTCGATCGTCGAACTTCCCGAGCGCGATGCGGAGCGCGTGATCGAAGCGCTGAAGGGCGCGACGTTGCGTGGGCGCCGAGTCACGGTCCGCCGCGACGATGGGCGTCGGCGAGCGCGATAAATGCGGGCGCTCGCTTGCGTCGGCGGCCTCGTTCGGACCAACGAGACGGTCTGTATGGGTCAGCCGGGCTATCGAACAGCGTGGAGCACGCATTCCTGAGTTGCGGCACATTCTGATTGCGATTCTCTCGGTCGAGGCTATGTTTCGGCGGTGACTCTGCGGTGTTTCCAAGATCTGGGTGCCCTCGTCTCTGAGCCTCGGCGAGCGCTCGGCGAGATCGCGCGTTGGGTGCGTCATCAGACAGCGCCTGTATTCATCGCGGTCGCCACGATCGGTGCGGCGGCTGAAGTCGCTCGCGGCGATGAGGATCCGCCGTTTCTTTCGGTGCCTCGCGTGAGTGTTCAATCACCCGAGCGATTTCGCACGCTCCTTGAAACGTCGGATGAGTCGATCGTTCGCGTCCTTGTGCTTGGCGATTCGCAGGAAACGATGCCGGGTGGCTTTGGCTCACTCTACCTTCCGCATCTCAACGCGCGTTTCGCGAAGGTCTTCGGACCCGCAGGTGAGACCATGCTCTTTACCAATGTGGGTATGCAAGGAACCCCGCACTGGTTGGCCTCAAGTACGACGAGTGCCGCGAGTTTGCCGACGGGTGTTGCGAGTACGTCGCTTCTCCCAGGTGTTGTCGTACGACGACTGCTCGCGGACGACGGCACGGCCCTTGGGGCCTTTCGTGCGATGCTTCTTCACGATGCGTCGGCTGCGGCAGATCCAGTGTTGGTCGGCGGTCCATGGTTCGATACGCAAGGGCCGTTTGTCGGTGAGATCCTCGCGATCGGCAGTACAAGTCCGACGGCGGTGCAATGGTCGAATACGCCAAGCGATGGCAGCGTGGCGGGCGCTGGTGCTGCGGTGGCGCAGAGTGGGGTGCTTCCCATGCCAGCGAAAGCGGCTGCGGGAAGTTTTCATTGGCTTGAAACGCCTACGCTCGACTTCGGCGGCAAGCGGCACGTGCAGCTCAATCTCAGTGGCGCGATTCCGAGCAACGATGCGAAGAACGACGGAACGAATGGCGGAACTGCGAGCGGCAAAACGCAGAACACAAAAAAATACGGGAAGTCACTCGGCACTGAAGTTGCGGGTGTTCGTTTTCGAAGTCTGAGCGCACATCGTGGCGTCGTGGTCCAATCGTTTGCGCGCGGTGGAATGCGACTTCAAGACGTGCTCGGCGAGCATGCGCAAAGCGGCCCGTTTCTGCGCGCGATGGATCCGAGCGTCGCGGTGTTGCACTTTGGCGCGAATGACGCAGCGTATGGAATTAGCCTCGACGAATGGCGATCACGTGTGCTGCAGACCGTCGCCTGGATACGTGCCGAGACTGGAGATCCGACGTTCCCCGTCATTCTCGCGAGCGATTTGCGCAGCGGACCCGTGGACGGGTTTCCGATCTTGGATCTCATGCCCGTGGTGGCCCATGAGATCGCGCTGCAAGATGCGAATGTCCTCGCGTTGAACTTGCCACGCATCGTCGCGGAGGAGTACCGATGGCTTGATCGTCGGCCGTACCTCTTCGATGCGGCGCACCTGAAGCCACATGCGCAGCGCATGCTTGCGGAGGCATTCGTCGGCGAACTCTGCCATGGCTTGTCGATTCCCGATGCGGGTTGCGCGCGAGCAACGTGGGCTGATTGTGTACGTACGCTCGGCTCGACATGCACGTACGGCGGCTGTGTACAGATCACCGACGTCGATGCAGCGGTGCTAGGCATTCCGTGGAACGGCGCAGGAACCGACTGCACCGACAGCGACCAAGACGGCTATCCAGATCTCTGCCCGCCGCCTGCATCGCCGGATATCAACGGCGATGGTGCAATCGACGCAGGCGACCTCGCGATCCTTTTGGGCGCTTGGGGAACGACGCTTCCGAGTGCGGATTTGAACTACGACGGCTCGGTGGGCGCGGCCGACTTGGCTGTGCTGCTCGCCCGATGGGGCGCGTGACCGCGCGCCGTCACACGCCGAGATTCCGTCGCTTCTCCATCACGAACTTGAGATGGTGATCGACGTGGTTCGCGTAGATCTCGACGACTTGCAGAAGCGACACCTTGCCGCGTTGGGTGTGGATACCTGTCCGCGTGAACGCTTCAATGGGCAGCGTGCGTAGCCAACGCGCGGTGAAGCGGCGGTTGGCCTCGAAAGTTTCGAGGACTTCGGCGATGTTCGCCTGCGTGGCGGGCAGACGCGCGATGAACGCGTTCTCGTCGTAGGCGATGGGCAGGGGGTTCTCCTCGGCAACGATCCGGCGCTTGCGGTGCGTCGAGGCGAGGTCGCTGTCGAGGAGGTGGACCGCGTTCTCCATGATGCTCCACTCGCCAGGGCCGATCCGCGTGTTGAGTTGCGCTTCGGTCAGCCCTGCGCATGCCGCGCGGAGTTTCGCGGGGCCTGATTCGTAGGAGGCGATGGCGTTCGACACGGCTGCGAGCGCTTCAGACGGTGCTTGCGGTGAAGGGGTTTGAGCGTTGGACGTGGCCATAAGGCCGAGTGTATGAGCGTTTTCAGGGCCGCGCGGTTGTCGTACACTCTTCGCCCCGTGTCTTGCGGGACCGCTTTGATGGCTGCTCATGCGGCCGCGCTTTCGATTCTGCGTCAATCATTGCCATCCACGGCCAAACGCCCTGTCGGGCGCTGAGAGGTACGAACGATGTCCGCTACTCCAACGATCATCTACACGCACACCGACGAAGCGCCCATGTTGGCGACGTACTCGTTCCTCCCCATGATCCGCATGTTCGCGAAGCCCGCGGGGATCGCGGTTGAAACGCGCGACATCTCGCTCTCTGGCCGCATCATCGCGGCGTTCCCAGAGCGCTTGAAGCCCGAACAACGCATCGGTGACCACCTCGCCGAACTCGGCGCACTCTGCCTGACGCCTGAGGCAAACATCATCAAGCTTCCCAACATCTCGGCCTCGGTGCCGCAGATGAAGGCCGCGATCAAGGAACTGCAGTCGCAGGGCTACGACCTGCCTGACTTTGTCGACGAGCCGAAGACCGACGCCGAGAAGGACGCGCGCGCCCGCTACGCGAAGGTGATGGGTAGCGCGGTGAACCCCGTCATCCGCGAAGGTAACTCCGATCGTCGCTCGACGAAGTCGGTGAAAGACTACGCGCGCGCGAACCAGCACAAGATGGGCCCGTGGGCGGCCGATTCGAAGGCGTCGGTTGCGTCGATGTCAAGCGGCGACTTCTTCGCGAACGAGCAGTCGGTCACGATTCCCGCGGCAACGACTGCGCGGATCGAGTTCGTCGGCGCCGACGGTGCGACGACCGTGCTCAAGGACGGCCTCAAACTCTCGGCCGGTGAAATTCTCGACGGCACGTTCATGTCGCGGAAGGCGCTCGTCGCGTTCCTCGAGTCAACCATCGCCGACGCGAAGGCAAAGGGCGTGCTTTGGTCGCTCCATATGAAGGCGACGATGATGAAGGTCTCCGACCCGATCATCTTCGGTCACGCCGTGAAGGCGTTCTTCAAGCCGGTTTTTGAGAAGCACGGCGCGGCGCTTGCGAAGGTTGGCGTCGATGTCAACAACGGCTTCGGCGACCTCGTCGCGAAGATCGCGTCGCTCCCCGAAGCCGATCGCGCGGCGATCGAGGCGGACATCAAGGCCGCGCTCGCGAACGGCCCAGCAATCGCGATGGTTGATTCCGACAAGGGCATCACGAATCTGCATGTCCCGAGCGACGTCATCGTCGACGCATCGATGCCTGCGATGATTCGCGAAGGCGGCAAGATGTGGAACGCCGCTGGCAAGACGCAAGACGCGATGGCGGTCATTCCCGATCGCTCGTACGCGGGCGTCTATCAAGCGGTCGTCGACTTCTGCCGCACGAACGGTGCGTTCGATCCGAAGACGATGGGCTCGGTGCCGAACGTTGGTTTGATGGCGCAAAAGGCCGAGGAATACGGCTCGCATGACAAGACGTTTGAAATCAAGGCCGCTGGCGCCGTGCGCGTCGTCGACGCGTCGGGCGCGGTGCTCCTTCAGCACACGGTTGACGCGGGCGACATCTGGCGCGCGTGCCAAACGAAGGACCCGGCGATCAAGGACTGGGTGAAGCTCGCCGTCACGCGCGCGCGGCTTTCGAAGACGCCGGCCTGCTTCTGGCTCGATGAGAAGCGTCCACACGACCGCGAACTTCTCAAGAAGGTGCACGCGTATCTGAAGGACCACGATGTCGCGGGTCTTGAGATTTCGATCAAGGAACCCGCAGCCGCGTGCCGTTTCTCGTGCGAGCGGATGAAGCAGGGGCTCGACACGATCTCGGTGACGGGCAACGTGTTGCGCGACTACCTCACCGACCTCTTCCCAATCCTCGAACTCGGAACGAGCGCGAAGATGCTCTCGATCGTGCCGCTCATGAATGGCGGCGGACTCTTCGAGACGGGCGCCGGTGGTTCTGCCCCGAAGCACGTGCAGCAGTTCGTTGCGGAGAGTTCGCTCCGTTGGGATTCGCTCGGCGAATTCCAAGCGCTCGGCGCGAGCTTCGAGCACATCGCGTCGACGACCGGCCACGCGAAAGCGCAGGTGCTTGCCGACGCGATCGACGAGGCCATCGGCCTCTATCTCGCGAACAACAAGGGCCCAGCGCGTAAGGTTGGCGATCTCGACAACCGTGGCAGCCACTTCTACCTCACGATGTACTGGGCGCAGGCGATGGCGAAGCAGTCGAAGGATTCGGCGCTTGCCGCGTACTTTGCGCCGATCGCCGCCGAGATGACGGCGAATGAAGCGAAGATCGTTGGTGAACTCAACGGCGCGCAAGGAAAGACCGTCGACATCGGCGGTTACTACCACCCGTGTGAGAAGAAGACGGCGGTTGTGATGCGTCCGAGCGCGACGCTCAACGCGATTGTCGACCACTCGGGTCGCGCGGTCGCGATGGCGTGATGTTCGCTCGCTGACATGAACGTAAACACGGGCTCGCCAGGTGGCGGGCCCGTTGGCTTTCTGTCGCGCGCGTTCGCGCAAATTTCCGCGTGGAACCCGTTGAGTTCGTTCGCTTCGATCGCGCATGGAAGCGCCGCAAGATCCGCACATGCTCGACTCCTTGAAGCCAAACCACGGAGGTCAAGCCTCTCCAGTGGGGCGAACAGTGGGGCGAACGGTGGGGCGAACTACTGGCGGGGGTAGTGCGCGCGAGGTCAGTCAAGTGGAGGGCGGCGAAGCTGGCCTCGAATCACACAAAGCGCCGTTTCTCAGTGAGTCGCGCGACGATACGCGGATCGAGCAGGCGCGCGTGTTGCTTGCGAACTTCGCGCGGCGGACGGGTATTCACGCGCCAGGCGACGCTGCACGCCGTTATCTCTGGACCGACGCCTTCGCGGTGCAAGCGATGCTTGCGCTCGCACGCGCGACGGGCGAATCGCAGCACAAGGCCGATGCGTTTCGACTTGTCGAACTCGTGCATCTTCACCTTGGCACACATCGATTGGACGACGCGCGCGTCGGGTGGATCAGCGGGCTTGACGCTCCAACGGGTGAACAGCATCCGACGCTCGGTGGATTGCGGATCGGCAAGCCGCTTCCCGAGCGCGCGGCCGATGCACCATACGACGGGCGCCTCGAGTGGGAACGCGATGGGCAGTACTACCACTACCTCACGCGGTGGATCGAGGCACTCTGCGCTTGCGCCCGCGCGTCGTCGCGCGGAGAGGCGCGGGAGCTCTTTCTCGATCACGCGCGCGAACTCGCGCATGCGATGCACGCGTCGTTTGTGCTCGAGGCGTGGCCCGGTGGGCCGAAGCGCATCCAGTGGAAGATGAGTATCGATCTCACGCGGCCGCAGGTGCATGCATCAGGGCTCGCCGACATGCTCGATGGCATCGCGACGTTCGCATCGCTCGAGGCAGCGCTTGCAGAGGCGAACATGCCTGATCCGGTGCTTGCACATGCGCTTGCGGAACTCCGCGCGATGTGCGATGCCGCGGGAACCTTTGCAACCGTCGATCCACTTGCGCTCGGCGGTTTGTTGCTCGATGTCTCGCGGCTTGTGCATCTCGCGGCATCGGGCGCGCTCGCCCGCGATCTCGCGTATGACCGACTCGTGGAACGCCTCTTGGTCGATATCGATCGCGGGTTGGAGGCGTTCGATCGTTCGGGCGCCCTCTTCACGGCCATCGATCGGCGGCTTGCCTTTCGCGAGCTCGGACTCGCGATGGGGCTTCAATCGATCGGTGGGCTCTGTGCCACGGCGCGCTGTTCGACGGCGCTCGTTGCCGCGATCGCCCCGCGCATCGACGCGTTGGCTCGCTACGTCCCGCTCGGTGAGCGCATCGAACGCGCGTGGCTCGAGCCATCGGCGCAGGCGACCGAAGGTTGGCAGTCGCACGTCGACATCAACGAGGTGATGCTCGCGGCGTGCCTCTTGCCTGAGGTTGTGCTTGAGTCGGGAGTGGTGGCAACCACCAGCGCCGGTGCGGCGGCAGGTGCGGCGGCAGGGGCGGGGGCAGGCGCGGGGGACTGAAGGCGAAGCCTTGCGCGGGGCGGGCGACCGGGTTGGGCTGAAGAAGTTCGAGCGATTCCCGCGATTCCCGCGATTCCCGAGATTCCCGCAATTCCCGCAAATGGTGTTTGAAGTTCGGCTCGTGAGCTTTTACGCCGCGGGCGCAATCAGTGCGCGATCGCGCCCGAGGTCTTTCACAAAGCTCGAATCCGTGCGAGTATTCCGCGCCCGACTTCCCCGCCAGTTGGTGGAGGTCCGGCGAATTGGATCGCACGATGTCGAACGCCTCTCCGTCGAACGCCTCCTCCACACCAAACGGATCCTCCGGCGATCCTTCCGCGCATCAGCCACCGACCGATCGGCCCGGCGGCTGGTTCGATCGGATCGAACGCATCGGGAACGCGCTGCCAGAGCCTGCGCTGATCTTCGCGATTCTGTCCGCGGTGGTCATCGTGGTGTCCGCACTCGGCGTGGCCGCCGATTGGCGCATTCAACCGATCAAGCCGAAGGCAGAGCTCGTCGAGAAGGTCGACCGCGAAGGCGCGCCCGTTCTCGATGCCGACGGCAAGCCTGTGCTTGTTCCGAAACTCGATGAGTCGGGGAAGCCGATCGTCACGCTCGTTGGTGAGACCGACAAAGACGGCAAGCCTGTTGAACTCGTCGCGAAGAGTCTCCTCACGAGCGAAGGCATCTACTGGATGCTTTCGTCGATGGTGCGGAACTTCACCGCGCTGCCCGCGCTCGGCCTTGTCTTCGTCTCGATGCTCGGCATTGGTCTTGCGGAGAAATTTGGTCTCTTCAGTGCGCTCATGCGTTGGTTAGCGCTCATCACGCCGCGCAAACTCCTCACCCCAACGATCGTTCTGATCGGTGCGAACGCTGCCATCGCCTCGGACGCGGGGTACATCATCCTTCCTCCACTCGCGGCGGCGCTCTACCTCGCCATGAATCGTCCTCCGGTGGCGGGCCTCGCGGCGGCGTTTGCGGGTGTTGCGGGCGGCTTCGGCGGCGGCTTCTTCCCAAATGCGGGCGACGGCTTTCTCGCGGGCGTCGCGACAACGTCGGCGCACATCGTCGACCCGAGTTACCACGCGGTCGACCCAACGCACAATTTGTACTTCAAGGCGTTGAGCAGCATCGTCATCATGTTCGCCGGCTGGTTCGTGACCGACTGGATTGTCGAACCTCGGCTCAAGCGACTCGGCGGAACGGCGAAGTTCGACGACATGCCGTCGCTCTCCGAACTCGCGCTGAAACCCGATGAAAAGCGCGGTCTCGCGGTGGCGGGTGTCGTTGCGCTCCTCGTGCTTGGACTCTTCGCGGCCGCGGTACTCGTTCCTGGTTGGCCGCTGGCGGGCACGGGTCAACCGACGCTTGCGACCGGAGCGCCCGCGCCTGGCGAGCGCGCCGGCGATCGCTGGTCGCAAGTCATCGTGCCGCTCATTCTCTTCGTCTTCCTCTTGCCCGGTATGGCGTACGGCTGGATCACGGGCACGCTGCGCCGACAAGCCGACTTCATCGACGGCATTTACCACGGCATTCGTTCGATCGTGCCCGTCCTCGCGATTGCGTTCTTCATGGGTCAGTTCGTCAACTACTTCCAGTACACGGGCCTCGATCGCATGCTCGCGTACGCGGGCGGATCATTCCTCTTCCAAGCGGATTTGCCGATTCCGCTCCTCATCGTGCTGTTCGTGCTTCTCGTGATCGGCGGCGACTTCGTCATGAGCGGCATGCTCAGCAAGTTCGGCGTACTCGCGCCGATCTTCATCCCGATGTTCATGATGGTCGGCATGAGCCCCGAACTCACGACGGCGGCGTACCGCATCGGCGATAGCGTCGTCAACATCATCACGCCGCTGAACAGTTACCTGCTCATCATTCTCGTGGCGCTGCAGCGGTATTCGAAAAATGCGGGCCTTGGCAGCTTGATCACGCTCATGCTGCCGTACTCGCTCGTCTTCGGAATCGTCTGGACGGCGTTCCTCTTGCTCTGGTACTGGATCGGTCTGCCGCTTGGCACCGATGCACCGGTGTCGTACGTGCCGGGCGCGTGAGTGTGCGGGTGAGTCAGCGCTTGAGACAGCGCTTGAGACAGCGCTTGAGACAGCGCTTGAGTCTGCGCGTGATCGTGTTCAGAGATCTCTCGCAGCGATGACGCGCGCTTACCTCGCGATCGCGCGGGTGCGGTTGAGCGCGCTAGCGTCAGGGTTGGTCTAGTCGGATTGCGGCGCGTCGCAAGCACAAATCCCTGAGCAACGATGCTCGCAGAGCTTTCCTTGATGCGAGGGAAAGCGCTGCGTTGCGTTGCGTTTTGCTCGACGATGGAAGCCATCTTCATACGATCGCGCCGACGGACCGACTCGTGCATGCACAACGCGTGCGAGCACGATGTTCGGGTCACACGTCCAGATCGGAGCGATGTATGCAGGAAGAGCGTGGCGCACCCCCCGCGGATGCTGAACCTATTCGCCGTTTTCTCGCAGAGCGATTTCTCTTTGATCCAGACGCGTCGATCGATGTTCGATCGTCGCTTCTCGGCGAAGGCATTCTCGACTCGACCGGGGCGATGGAACTCGTGCTTTTCCTCGAAGAGCAGTTCGGAATCGAAGTCGCGGACAACGAACTTGTTCCCGCGAATCTCGATTCGATTGAACGCATCGCTTCGTTCGTCGCGCGAAAGCGGGTAGCGGTGAATGCTGCGAGTGAAATCGTGAGCAAAACCACACTGACGGTTGAGGTTTCGAGCAAGTTGAAGTTCGAGAAGGCTCCCTCTTCGAGCGAGGCACTCCGTGCAGTTACTCGATGATGTCATCCTTGAACGCGTGAAGGAGTTCGCTTCGGCCTGTGGGGTCGCGCGCGCCGCGTTGATCGATGGTGATCGAACGATCGATTGGAAGCATCTCGAAGATGCTTCGCGGCGTGTGGCGATTGCCTTGCAACGTGCAGGTGTTTGCCGAGGCGATCGTGTTGCGGTGGTCGCACCGAATGCGATTGAGTCGGTGGTCGCGTATCTCGCCGTCGTTCGCACAGGCGCAGTGCTGGTGCCAATTCCTGCGGACACGCGTATGCCCCGGCTTCGCGCAATTCTCGCGGACTGCGATCCGCAAGCAGTCGTCGCACCGCGTGTCACGCTTGTGTCGTTGCGCGCATCGATCGCAGAAGAGAGCGACGGTCTTGATGCGCGCTGGGTGGAGTTCGCGCTCGATGACAGTTTCTCTCGGCCGTTGGGTGTACCGCTTGATTTTGGTCACGCAGCCTCGACATCCAAAGTGACGGCGCGTGAAGTTGGCTGTATCGACGCGGATCTTGCGGCGATCATCTACACGTCGGGCACGACGGGTGAGCCGAAGGGCGTCATGCTCGCGCATGCGAACCTCTTGAACACGACCGCTGCGGTCGCGGAGTATCTCAGTGATACGAATACTCGTGATTTCGACGTCGTTTCGCTTGCGATACCGATCTCCTACAGCTACGGATTCCTTCAATTGTGGACCGCGTTACGAAGCGGCGCGACGGTGGTTCTCGAACGAAGCTTTGCGTTTCCGTTCGACGCCATGCGTCGCATGGCGCGGCATCGCGTATCGGTGATCGTCGCCGTTCCGACGATGATCACTCGCATGCTCGCCACGCTTTCGCAAAGCGAGCTGGATCTGTCCAATCTTCGTGCAGTAACGTGTGCCGCAGCGTCACTTCCGCCCGCGCAAGCATTGCGATGTACGCAGTCGTTGCCACATGTCGCGCTTCATCTCATGTACGGGCAGACCGAATGCTCGCGGGCGGCGACGCTTGATCCTCGGCTCGTTGCAACTCATCCAGACTCGGTTGGAACAGCGATCCCAAACTGCGAACTGTTTCTCATCGATGCGCGAGGTCGACGGTTGCCTGCGGGAAGCGAGGGAGAACTTGTTGTGCGCGGCGCGAATGTCGCTCGCGGCTATTGGCGACGCCCCCAGGAAACCGCCGAGAAGTTCATTCCTTCACCGATGGCAGAGGCGTGTTCTGCGGAGCGAGTGCTGCGTACCGGAGATCGCTTTCGCATGGATCGAAACGGCCTGCTGACCTTCATCGGGCGAGAAGATGAGATCTTCAAATGTCGCGGTGAGAAAGTCGCTCCGATGGCGATTGAGTGCGTGCTCGCATCGCTCGATGGCGTCGTCGACGCAGCCGTCACGGGAGTCGCGCACGAAGAAGATGGCACGGCGATTCATGCAGTGGTCGTACTCGAGGCGAATGCGACCGTCGACGAGCGCACGCTGCGCGCGCACTGTCGGGCGTTGCTTGAGCCAGCGCTCCAACCTCGATTCATCGAGTTCCGTCGGGAGATTCCGCGTACTGCAAATGGCAAAGTGATTCGACGAGCACTCGTCGGAGCGGGGGTTTGAAATGTGCGGTTTCGCTGGCGTTGTTGCGGGCCTCGACGCGCCACCGCCATCGCGAGAGGAGTGCTCGCGTATGGCGAACTCGCTCGCGCATCGCGGACCAGACGGACGCGGCATTCTGGTGGAAGGTCGCGTTGGTCTCGCGCACACGCGACTTGCAGTGATCGATCGCGAGGGAGGTGCGCAGCCTTTCTCGAATCCCGCGCGTGGAACGACGATTGTCTACAACGGTGAGGTTTTCAACCACATCGAGCTCCGTCGCGAACTCGAGTCGGATGGTCGTGTGTTTTCGACGAAGAGTGACACGGAAGTTGTTCTCGCGGCCTACGAACGTTGGGGCGATGACGCGTGGCGTCGATTCGAAGGGCAGTTCGCACTTGCGCTTTGGGATCGCTTTGCCCGAAGCATGTATCTCGTGCGCGATCGTGCCGGCATTTGCCCGCTCTTTGTCGCCCGACTTCCGAATGCCTTGATCTTTGCATCAGAAGCAAAGGCAATCTTCGCATCGGGGCGCGTCGCACCTTGCGTCGATCGCATCGCGATCAACGCGGTGTTTCGAAATTGGTCGGTCCCGGGTACGAGAAGCGTGTTTGAAGGAGTGGATTCTGTCGCGCCAGGTCAGCGTGTGCGGATTTCACTCGACGCGATTGGTTCGCCTGTTTGGCGGCGGGAACGACAAGACTCGCTCGGCAAGGGATCGTGTTCGGTTGTCGGGCGAACCTATGCGCGACTTCGCGATGCATCTGATTCTCTGGAGTTCCTGGCGGTATCGAACAACTCTCGAGAAAGCTCTTCGAGCGAGGCGCGGGTCACCGAGCGACTTCGCCACGCTGTGCAGCAACGGCTTCGCTCAGATATTCCTGTTGGGGCATATCTCTCGGGAGGACTGGATTCATCGCTGCTGACCGCATTGATCGTGGAGGAACGAGCGCGCGCCGGTAGCAGCCCGCCAACGACGTTCTCCATTCGATTTCGCGGTGAACGTGATTTTGATCGGGGATTTGACGAGGGCGCCGCGCAGCACATGGTCGCGCAGGCCCTTGGAACCGATCATCGTGAAATTGCCGTGGGAACCGATCGCCTCGTGGAATCACTCGAACGCACGATCAATCACACAGAATCGCCGCTCCTACGAGCAGGTCCCATTCCGATGTTGCTCCTCTCGGAGTTTGTGCGCGAACAGGGGATGCGCGTGGTTCTGACTGGCGAAGGCGCGGACGAACTCTTCGGTGGATATGACATTTTCAAAGAGGCTCGTCTGCGCGCGTATCTCGCCCGTGATCCCGCAAGCGAAATGAGACAGGCACTGGCATCGCGGCTTCATCGGCAACATGCCACACGAACCGACGGCGGCATTGCCATGTGGAGCGCATTTCTGAGCTCGGGCGAGGCTTATGCGCATCGGCGCGATTCGTCCGCGCATCTGCGCGAGGATGGGCAAGAGCACGCGTTGCAACGTTCTGGATCCGGCGACACCGATCCGTTTGCGTCGCATCTCCTGCGTTGGCAGAGCGGTGCGTGGATGGTGCGATTTCTGTCGGAAGACATTCGTGCGTCACTTGACCAGGAAGCGTTCTGTCGGTGCGTTGAGTCTGCGATGCCTCCGGCGTGGCGCGATCTCGATGATCTTGGACGCGCGCAGGAGTTAGAGATCGCTTCGTTCATGGTGCCGTATCTCCTCTCGAGTCAGGGCGATCGGATGTTGATGGCGAATGGCGTCGAAGGGCGCTATCCCTTTCTTGATGGAGCGCTCGCGGCAGAGGCAGCACGACTTCGTTCAGAAGAGCGTCTTGTCGGATTGCGAGAGAAGCCGCTTCTCCGCCGGATCGCGCGCCGACTTCTTCCGCGAGAAATCGCGGAGCGGCCGAAGTGGCCGTATCGATCACCGATGCAAAGGGCGTTCTTCGGCGTCGATGCGCCGGACTTTGTGCGCGATGCACTTTCGGACACGCGTTTGCGAGCACATCCACTCATCGATGGCCCCGCGGCGACGCGCCTCGCGCAACGTGCCTTCACGGCGAGCGCAACCACGCCACTTTCAGAACGCGAAGAAATGGCTGCATTTGGGCTTTTAACGCTTGTGCTCTGGCACGAACGATTCGTCGAGCATGCGAGTTTCGCGAATGCCGTCGATCAACGTGAGAGCGCAATCTCGATCTTCAAGCACGACGCATGCGCGTGCTCGGAGGAGTGCTTTGCATGCTCGGAGGATGAACGATGACGCAAGCCTTTTTCAATTCGATCGCACAGCACTCACTCCCTGCGTCTGCTCCACCAGAGGCGTTGGATTCATTCGACATACGGACGAGTGTCCTCGCAAAGTCGGCATTGGTTGAATCGCATGAAAGCGAATCGCTCATGCAGCGCAGAGGAGGTACATTGAGTACGGATGTGTCGATTGAGAAAAAGTCGGTGCTCGAGATTGATCCGGGCCTCGAATGTGAGCGGATCGAACGCTCGATTCGTGATGCCGTCGGCATGAAACTTCGACGTCGTGGTGTGGTTCTCGGCGTCAGCGGGGGAATTGATTCCTCGGTCTCCGTGGTACTCGCCGCGCGAGCGCTCGGACATGATCGAGTGACCGCCATTCTGATGCCCGAGCGTGAAAGTTCGCCTGCAAGCCTTGAACTCGGCCATGCAGCCTGTCACATCGCTGGAGTTGCGCCGGAAGTTGTCGACATCACGCCCATGCTTGAAGCCTTTGGCTGCTATCGGCGCCGCGATGTCGCCATCTCCCGTGTTCTACCTGCATTTCGACCCGGTGATCGCTTCAAGATCACGATTGCGAATGATGTAGCGGAGAGTGATCGCGTCAATCACTTTCACGTGGTTGCATCACTCTCGGCGCGCGCTGGAGCCACAGCTGTCGCGCGACTCCCGGTTGACATCTACCTTGAGGTTGTTGCTGCGACGAATTTGAAACAGCGCGTCCGGAAGACCGTCGAATACACAGCTGCCGATGCTTCGAATCGCGCGGTGCTTGGCACGCCAAATCTCCTCGAACATGCGCTTGGCTTCTTCGTGCGTGGCGGCGATGGACTTGCCGATCTCAAGCCAATCGCGCATCTCTACAAGTCGCAGGTGTTCGCCCTTGGCCGATTTCTAGGCCTTCCCGCGTCGATCACAGGGCAGATTCCAACCACAGATACCTACAGCCTTCCACAATCGCAGCAAGAGTTCTACTTCGGGCTGCCATATGCAACGCTCGATCTTGTGCTGTGGTGCTACATGCATCAAGTGTCGACGACTCGGGCGAGTGAAATCACCGCAATGACGCCGGCCGCCGTTGAGCGCGTGTATCGCGACATCGATCTCAAGCGACGCGTTGCGTCGCGACTGGATGGATCCGCGCTTGTCGTCGAAGGCGAAACATCAGTACTTCTCTCCGCGAAGGAGGCCAACCCATGAAATCCTTGCATCGATTTGCGTTTGCGTCGCTCGCGAGTTCTGTCGTCGGTTTGAGTTTGCTTCCGCTTGGCCAGGCAAGTGGTGTTGCGACAGAGCCGCCGGATCCGAAATCGCCGCAGCGTGACGATCGCCGCGACGACATCGTCGCGCAGGTGGGATTGGATGAGATCGATCGCGTGCCGGAAGAGCGCTGGAAAGCCCTCCGTGCACGACGGATCTACTTTGCGCATCAATCCGTCGGTGGCAACATGATGCGCGGATTGGCAGAGATTCAGCGGGCGCGTCCAACAATCGCGCTCTCGACGCGACGAATTGCAGCGTCTTCTGAGAACGCGAAAGGCGACGCGCGTGGTGCGTTCGATGAACCGGGACTCGTGCATGGACCTGCGGGCCCAAATGGTGATCCGCGCGCAAAGTTCGAGGCATTTGAGCGCTTTGTCGTAGGCGCCGGTGGAGAGGCGATTGAGATTGCGTTCGTCAAATTGTGTTACGCAGACATTGATGGATCGACCAACGCCCAGAGTTTGTTTGATCGATACGTTGCGATGGTCGAGCGCATCAAACGTGCGCGACCAACGTTGCGTGTGTTGCACGCAACAGTTCCGCTGAAGGCTGCCGATCAAGGTGCAAAGGGTGCGGTAAAGCGACTCGTTGGCAACGGCACTGGGCCTGCGAATGCAATTCGTGGTCGATACAACGACTTGCTGCGCGCTCGATTTCCGGTGAGCCAGATCATCGATATCGCCGCGGTTGAGTCACGAGCCCTCGACGGTTCTGCGAAGACGAGTACCGTCGCGGGCGTGGCGTGGCCAGCGCTTTGCGCGGAGTACACGTCGGATGGCGGCCATCTCAACGAACTTGGGCAAGTTGTGGTTGCACGCGCGCTCCTACTGAAACTCGCGGAAAATGCGGAATTCACGCCGCCGAATGCTCAAACTGGTGGCGGGGATGTGCGGGGTGGTGCACAAGGGAGATCTCGCAGTGGAACTTGAACGCCACGCCATCGTGCATGGGCGGACTCATGGCGCAACGGAGGAGCACGGCTTTGCTGTACTCGAAGATGCGCGGCTTGCGTATGTCCACCACCGTCCGCGGGACCCTGCGCAACTGCGGGTCGTGCTCATTGGGCCGATCGGTGCTGAGCGCGAGCGCGCCTATCGAACGCTCGTTGATTTCTCGCGTGCGCTCACCGATCGCGGCTACGAAGTGTTCCGATACGACCATCGTGGTCTTGGTGAGAGCGAAGGCAATTTCGACGAAGCGACGATCGGCTTGTGGGCGGAAGATGCACGGCGTGTTGTTCAACACCTGCACACCATCGCGCCATTGGGTCTCACAACCGCGTTGGTGGGTGTGCGCGTGGGCGCGCTCATTGCAAGCGAGCTGTTTGCCGAGGGATGTGGCGATGCAGTGGTCTTCATGGGACAGGGTGATGGTCAGTCGCTTTTGCGTGATGCATCGCGTCGAGCATTGGTGGCTGATCTTGTGCATGGAAATGCTGCAAAGGCGCGGCATGAAGAATCGTTAGGGGCGTCGCACGCAGAATTGTTCGCGGGATATGCAGCCATCGCAGCGGGTCGAGAAGCGCGCGTTGATGGTTATCTCTGGAAGCCTGGCTTCATTGCGGAGGCCGCGAAGCACGTGTTTCGAATGCCCGATTCCGGCGAAGGGCGACCGTGGCTTCAGTTGGATTTGCGTGGCTCCGCCATGCGTATTCCCGACAAGGGCGTTGCGGCATCAGCAGCGCAGCCACGCCTTCAGGACGTCAGTTCGAGTACGGCCCATCGACTTGTCATACATGCACCAAGATTTTGGGAGTCATCACCTCAGCTTGTTCCACAGGACGCCCACTGGTTCGACGCGCTTGGAGCGTGGTTTGAACAGGTGCGTACTTCAAACGTGCTCGCATGAAGGAACCATGCGCACATGAAGGGAGATGCCAATGAACCCGGATGCGACAATATGGACGCAGCGCGCTCAAACTGAGCCACTCGTGCAAGCACGACCTTCGCATGCATCATCTTCGCATGCATCATTCTCGCGTACACCCGTCTTGCATGCATCATCAGGGTGTGCTGCGACATCAACGGGTCAACGAATGTTTGAGACGTATCGTTGGCGCAATGAGTCGATTCTCGCGACGTATCACCGCCCGACGATTGTTGCGGAGCGAACCGACGTTGCCCTTGTACTTGTGAATGCAGGGCCTGCGCCGCGGGCCGGAAACAGCGATCTTTCACGGCAAATCGCCGACCAACTTGCACGGAGTGGGTATCCGGTTTTTCGCATGGATTTTCCTGGCATTGGCGACTCCACTGGTGATTCATTCAAGCGTATTGAAGACTTTCGTATCGCGGCGCAAGAGTCGCCGCTCGATGACGTACTCGCGGAAGTGGTTGAGCAGATCTGTGCGCGTCATGGGGTGAATCGTGTTGTGCTTGGCGGGCTTTGCGCTGGTGCGGTGGTAAGTGTTCGCGCAGCGCGACGCATGGGGCGAAGATGTGCAGGACTTCTTCTGCTTGAGCCAGATTTCCTTCATGCTCGTGTCGCGAGTCAAGTGACATGGCGAAATCCGCGCGCGTTTACGGAGCGCGTGCTTCGCGGCCTCGCGCGGCGGCGTGGATCTGCGTCGGTCGCCCGCGCCGCGCAACGAACCTACGAATGGTTCGATCGCGGTCGCATGCCAGATGGAATTGCGCGTGATGTCGTGGATGCGTGGATCGACCTGACAGAGGTGCAGGTTCCGACATTCCTCGCTGTTGCCGACGGTGCGAATTGCGACACGTTGTGTGCTCGTATCGCACTTGCGGCGGATGTTGAAGTGCGGCGCATGACGATGAGCGAGTTCGAGAGCGAAGATGTGCCGAACTCGGCGTTGGTTACGTGCTTTGCGCTCGGAAATACGAATCATCTCTTCACAGCAGGGGAGGCACCTGAGGCGTTGCCGCTTGCCATTGAGACGTGGATGCGGCGCTTCGCGTGAGGCGCGGCCTTCCCGCGCGTCGAGACGCACTCACCGCTTCACGTGCGCTTTGATCGCAGCCGCGATCGCGCGTTGTTCGTCGAGCGTTCCGCCGATGATGAGCGAGGGAAGCCCAACGACGCCGAGCGATTGGCCGCTGGTGACCAACGTGAGATGCGTGCGTCGCTTCACGAAATCAATCGACGAATGAACTTCGGTGATTTCGCTTGTGGGAACGCGCGCTTCGTGCGATTTCTCGCGAACAACAACTCCGTCGCGGTCGAATTCCCACACGCAGCGTTCGAGCGAAAGTCCATCGTGCTTCGCCTTTCGCCTTCGCAGCAATGCAACGATGAGCAGCGCGAAGACGAGCAGCATGATTCCGAATCGAACGCGCGCAAAATTCTGCTGGAATGCAAACGCCCCCAAGCCGACGGCGCCCGCAAAGTATGTCGCGACGAAGCAGAAGAGCATCCCAAGCCCGAGGATGAGGTGGCTCCAACTGAGGGCGCGTTGTCCAAGGCGTGATTCCTCCGACATACTCGGAAGCCCGCTGAGAACGATGTCGCCCGCAAATCCGCGCGCGCCACACTCAGGACACACGCTTGCGTGCGAAGTTCCTTTGCGCTGATAGCCGCACGTGGGGCAGGGGAGTTCGCCGTGGGTGAGCATGGGGGGTGAGCATGGGGGGTGAGCATGGGGGGTGAGCATGGTTGATCAACGTGGCGCATCGCGCGGTTCATCGCCCAAGCAGCACGATCGCGCCAACACACACGATGAAGTACGGAACGAGCGCCGCCGCGCCCGCGTAGTCCTTCGCGACACGCTGCCCAAAGAAGAGCATCACGATGTTGAGCGCTGCGAGTTCCGCACCAAGGAGCGCGAGTTTCATGTCGCTCGAGAGGATGATCTGCACAACACCGACCGCGCAGAGTGCGCCAGCCGCGCATTCGAGGATCGTGACGACGACGAGCATCGGCGCCACTTGTCCGCGCAGCGGCGACTTTGCAAAGTGACCGTTCAACCACGCGAGATTGCCTTTGAAGTCGAGGACTTTGTCGAGCCCCGACTGGAGAAAGCAGATCGCCAAGAGGGCGGAGGTCAGGACGGACGCGGCGAAGATGGGGTCGGTGAGTCGCTCAAGCATGGGTATTCCTCATGGGGAATGGAGCTCTGCATGGAGAATGGAGCTCTGCATGGAGAATGTAACTCTGAACGGTTCGTCGCAAGCGGTCTGCGGAGGGGCCTCCGTTACACTTCGCGCCCAACGCCATGCAAAGCGAACGTCCCATCGTCGGTGCCATCGAAGCGGGCGGCACGAAATTCGTCGTCGCGGTGGGCTCGGGTCCCGACGAAGAACTTCTCGCCCGCGCGCAGTTTCCAACCGGTGATGATCCGCCGAAGTTGCTCTCGGAAGTCATCGATTGGCTCCTTGAAGCCGAGCGCAAACACGGCAAACTCGCCGCACTTGGTGTGGCTTCGTTCGGCCCAGTCGATCTCGATCGCTCCTCCCCGACGTACGGCTTCATCACGACGACACCAAAGCGTGGGTGGAAGAACACCGACATCGTCGGCCCATTCCGTGCGGCGTTTCCGAAACGCCCGATCGGTTTCGACACGGACGTGAACGGCGCAGCGCTCGGCGAAGGCCGCTGGGGCGCGGCGCGAGGAATTGAGGGCTGTGGAGTTGAAGGCGTCGGACTCGAGGATTTCGTCTATGTCACCGTCGGCACGGGTATTGGCGGCGGCGGTGTGGTGCGTGGAAAGTTGATGCACGGACTTGTGCACCCTGAGATGGGTCACATCCCGATGCCGGTACTCGAGGATGATCGCTTCCGCGGCGCGTGTGCCATCCACGGTCGATGTTGGGAAGGGCTCTGCGCGGGTCCAGCGATCGAAGCGCGCGCAGGGAAACCCGCGGCGGAACTCGCTGCGGATGATCCAACGTGGGAGCTCACCGCACGCTACATGGCGCACGCGTTTGCCACGCTGACATATGTGCTTTCGCCGCGACGGATCATTTTCGGTGGCAGCGTGCGAAAGGGCGGAAAGCTCGGCGAAGCCGCGTTTTTCGCAAAGACGCGCACCCATCTTCTGGACGCGCTCGCTGGTTACATCGATTCGCCGTTGTTGACGCCGACGGGCGTCGAGCATTACCTCGTGCCGCCGCTCCTTGGTGATGACGCTGGCGTGTGCGGCGCGATTGCACTCGCGCACGATGCGTGGCGTGACGAGCTGCGCGCGAAATCAAACAACGACTGAGAGAGTTCCGTGGCGAAGAAGTTCAGCAAGTCCCCCGCAAAGCCCCGCTTACTCTCAGGCGGAAATCCTCAGATTCCGCGAGGCGATGGCGATGCGCCAGTCGCTGCGTACATCGCGGCACTTCCGGATTGGAAGCAAGACGTCGGCGCACGCATCGATCGCGCGATCATGGAAGCCGTCCCGCATGCCAAGAAGGCCGTGAAGTGGAATTCGCCGTTCTACGGCATCGAAGGCCACGGTTGGTTTCTCGCGATGCATGCGTTCGCGAAGTACATGAAGGTCACGTTCTTCCGCGGAACATCGCTTGATCCACCGCCGCCGATCGCGTCGAAGGTTGCAGAAGTTCGCTACCTCCACATCGACGAACGCGGTGAGTTTGATGTGGAGCGCTTCAAGCGCTGGGTGAAGGCCGCGAGCAAACTTCTAGGCGGCGAAGGGCTTGGACCGTGTTGAAACACGAGAGCAGTGGGCATGCTGACGCGCGCTCGCTTCAGGAAGTGCGCCTTGGCTTGCGCGCGAATCTCTGGCAGTTCTCGCTGCTTGTCGTGGTGAATGCGTTCGTCGGTGCAATGGTGGGGCTCGAACGCACGATTTTGCCTGCGATCGCCGAGGCCGATTTCGCGTTGGCCGCGAAATCCGCGGTGCTTTCCTTCATCGTCGTCTTTGGCGTGACCAAAGCGTTCACCAACTATCTCGCTGGTCGGCTCTCCGATCGCTTCGGTCGCAAGCACGTGCTCGTTGCGGGCTGGCTTGTGGCAACACCTGTGCCGTTTCTCTTGATGTGGGCGCCCACATGGAATTGGGTACTTGTCGCGAATGCGCTGCTCGGCGTGAGCCAAGGGCTGACGTGGTCGACAACAGTCATCATGAAGATTGATCTTGCAGGTCCAGCGCGTCGCGGACTTGCGCTTGGAATCAATGAATGCGCGGGATATCTCGCGGTTGGCCTCAGCGCGCTCGCGACGGGATGGATCGCCGCCGAGTACGGGCTTCGGCCGCAGCCTTTCTATCTTGGCGTTGCATTTGTCGTGGTCGGCCTTGTGCTTTCTGCGCTCTTTGTGCGTGAGACGCGTCAGCATGTCGCGGCCGAAGCGAAACTCCTCAACGATGCGGGGCGATCCGTGTCGCTCTCGCAGCGCGAGATCTTTCTTCGCACGACGTTGCGCGATCGAAACCTCTCAAGCGTGACGCAGGCAGGGCTTGTCAACAACTTGAACGATGGCATGGCGTGGGGTTTGTTTCCGCTCGTGTTCGCCGCTGCGCAGCAAGGATTCGGCGCGATCGGCACGCTCGCGGCGATCTATCCCGCGACGTGGGGAATCGCGCAACTCTGGACGGGAGCGTGGAGTGATCGTGTCGGGCGCAAGTGGTTGATCGTGTGGGGAATGGTCGTGCAGGCGGTCGGCATTGCGGTGGTTGCGGTGGCGTCCGAGTTCACGGGATTCGCGACAGGTGCCTTCCTACTCGGAATCGGTACGGCAATGGTGTACCCCACGTTGCTCGCCGCGATTGGTGATGTTGCGCACCCGACATGGCGTGCGTCGGCGGTGGGGGTCTATCGACTTTGGCGCGACCTTGGATACGCGTTTGGCGCGGTGATCGCGGGGGTCGTGGCGGACAAGTTTGGAGTCACCGCTGCGCTGTGGGCCGTCGCGGCACTGACGCTCGTTTCTGGGTTGATCGCCGCCGCCCGCATGCGTGAAACGCACTCGGCGCGTATCTGAACCGGTCGGTCCCCCGTGAGCCTGCCCGCCTCGGCGCGGATGCACAACGTAGTTCACGGCAGAAGCACCCAAGCAACCGATGGTGCGCTCGCTACTATCCGCGGCCACTCGAGCTCTCTTCGTGGCCACCATGATCGACTTCCTCCTCCTCGCCGCCGACACGACCGCCACAGCCGCCGCAAACCCTGCATCGCTCAAGATGTGGGCCTACGTCGCGTTCATCGGGCTCGTCGTTCTCTTCCTCGCGCTCGACCTTGGGGTCTTCCACCGCGAGGCACACGAAGTCTCGATGAAAGAGGCCGCCACGTGGTCGGTCATCTGGCTGACGTGCGGTATCGCGTTCTCGGCCTTCGTCTACAAGGCCTACGACGCGAACTGGCTCGGACTTGGCCTCGATACGCCGCGCTACAACACGCACGAACTCGCGGGGCAAGTACCTGAACAGCCCATCATCATTTCCGGCACGGTGGAGGGCTTAGAGGCAGCAAAGCAATATCTCGTTGGCTACGTCGTCGAGAAGTCTCTCGCGATGGACAACATCTTCATCATCGCGTTGATCTTCTCGTTCTTCGCGGTGCCTGCGAAGTATCAGCATCGCGTGCTCTTCTGGGGCATCATCGGCGCGCTGATCATGCGCGGCGGCATGATCGGTATCGGCGCGGGCCTCATCCTGAAGTACCAGTGGATCCTCATTATCTTTGGCGGCTTCCTTGTGCTGACCGCGCTCAAGATGGCGCTCATCAAAGGCAACGACGATCCGTCGCAGAACATCGCGGTGCGGGTCTGTAAGAAACTGCTCCCGACGGTCGACTTCTACGACGGCCAACGCTTTTTCACGCGTCGCACCGTGAAGCCGACCTACAGCAAGGATCCGGCGACTGGCAAGGAAATCCAAGACGCGCCGCCAGCCGGAACGCTCTCCGCGAAGTGGTCGATCACGCCGCTCTTTCTCGCGCTGATCTTGGTCGAAGTCACCGACCTCGTCTTCGCCGTCGATTCGATCCCTGCGATCTTTGCGATTACGCCCGATCCTTTCATCGTCTTTACGAGCAACATCTTTGCGATCCTCGGCTTGCGTGCGCTCTACTTCTGCCTCGCCGCATTGATCTCGAAGTTCCGCTTCTTGAAGCCCGCTCTCATCATGATTCTCGCCTTCGTCGGCGTAAAACTGCTGCTCCTGAGCGTGCCACCGTACCTCGACGTGATCGGCATGGCGCCACAGAAGTCGATCAAGCTCGATACGACGCTTTCGCTGGTGATTGTGCTTGCGACGCTTGCACTCGCCACAGTGCTCAGCGTGCTCATGCCTGCGAAGCAGAAGGGTGCGCACGGTTGATGTGCGCGTGAGTGTGCGCGAGAGTTCTGAGTGAAGTCGCGGCTCGATGCTGCGCGTTGAGTTCAAGAATCAACGGGTGCTCCGCTCCGTCGGTACCCTGCGCATGGAGGTTGTCCCCATGATGCAGGTCCTTCGTCGGGTTGTCGGGTTCGTCGCCGGTCTCTTCATCGGAGCCATCGTCAACTCTGGGCTGCTCTCCGTGGTGCATCGACTGATTCCGCTCCCCGACGGCGTGGACGGCAACAGCATTGAGTCGATTCGCGCGAACATCGCGTCGTATGGCCCCGAGCAATTCATCGGCCCGTTTGTCGCGCACGCGGGCGGCACGCTGGTTGCGGCACTGCTCGCCACGCTATTGGGTGGGTACCGCGGGAAGTTCGCGGGGCTTGCGATCGGTGTCCTCTTCCTCACCGGCGGAATCTCGATGGTTGTGTTGCTGCCGGAGGCGCCGCTTTGGTTCGTCGCGCTCGACCTCGTCGTCGCGTACATCCCGATGGGTTGGCTCGGTTGGAAACTCGCAGATCGCATACGCGATGGGCGCGCGAAGAACGCCGCGACGCAAGGACGCGCTACATGACAGGCTGCATGACAGGCTGCATGAAGCGCTGAACCGCGATCGGCACCTTGAGAGTTCGCTGTGTCTGCGGAATCGCAATACCGTGTTGCGAAGAATCGTCGCGCAAACGCGATCAGCCCCACGATGCGAGCAGGAGTGACAGGTCAGAGGCACCGACCTCTCCGTCATCATCGATATCCGCGCTGCACGCTCCCTTACCGCAAGGGCCCCACGACACGAGCAGCAGCGAGAGGTCGGACGCATCCACGATGCCGTCGCAGTTGATGTCTTCCGCCGCGCACGGAGGTTCAGTCCAGTAGCGTCGGATCGCGGTCGTGTTTGCGACGAGCATGCTGCCGTCGGCCGAAATCACCGGACCGCCCTGATTGAGTCCGGCGATCCCGAGCAGCGACCACTCGACCGACAGCGTCGGGCTGAAGACCCGGATATCGCCGGGATTTCCGCCGCCACCGTTTCCGTGGAAGATCCTTCCGAGTCCATCGACCACGGTCAGCGAGGACAGGAACCCGCTCGCCGGGACCACGGACATGTCGGACTGGGATCGGAGCGCGCCGGTCAACTGGTCGCGCACCTGCAACCTTCCGTCGGGTGCGATCATGGTCACACCGCCGTCCGCGGTGATGGCGTGCCGCCCGTTGAACTCGTAACGGCAGGGTTCGCTCCACAGGATGCTGATGCCCTTGCCATTGTCGCGCAGCGCGTACATGCGATCGACCGTGGAGTTGTTCTGTGTTCGGATGTAGAAGATGAGGCCGCCCGGTGCGCAGATCGGCGAGTTCTGGTTGAGGAACCCGCTCATGACCGGGCTGCTGTAGAGCCGGGCGCCGGTTGTCGCGTCGAAGCGCGAGATGACTTGGCCGTTCGGCCCGACCTCATCGAGGTAGATCGCATCGCCATCCCGGGCGGGGCCGCAGCTTCCGCTCACACTGCACGACCGCGCCCTCGACCAGACCGTCGTGCCGGTGGCGGCATCGACGCGACGGAGTTCGAGATGCGAGGTGAAGATGGGATCACCGTCGTCCATGAAGACGACGCCGTCGTAACTTCCGGTTGCGATCTCGTAGGACGAGACCCAGAGCGTTGATCCGGTCGCCGCATCGAGGCAGTAGATCGGTGCGTACACGCTGCTGCCGTTTCCGCCGCGGCCGACGAAGACGCGCCCGTTCTTCACGCCATAGCAGACGGTCGTCCAGTCGCCGGCCGAGAAGGGACAGTCGAAACTCCAGAGAGTCGCGCCCGTCGACATGCTGAGGCATCGGAGGATCGAGTCGCCAGGGCCGACGACGGGATTCTGTGCCTGCGTCTGGCGCACGACAAACATGCGATTGCCCTCGACGAATGGCGACCACGCGATCAAGCCGGGCAGGTTGGTTCGCGACCAGACCTGGGTGGCGGACGTCGGGCCGATGGCGGAGACGAGTCCGTTCACCCCTTCGTTTCCGCCGAGATTCGACCAGTCGGCCGAGGCCGACGAGACGGAAGCGAGGAATCCGGCAACAAGGAAGAGTGACGCGACGGGCGAGGGCGAGAGCATTGCGGGAATGTGTCGAAATCACAGGCGGAGGCAAGACGGAACCGCCGGATTTGTGCGAGTCTCCACACAATTGCGCGCGGTCGGTCTCGCGGTCGGTCTCGCGGTCGGTCTCGCGGTCTTCGGAAACGCGATGTGCGGCCGTGCGTGCGTCCGGGGGCATCGGCGCGATCTCGTGGAACGATGACGAAGATGACTGCGAAGTCGAGGGCTTGGTCAAGGTCTGAAGCCGGCCACGGATACCATCGATCCACTTTCGATGGGAGGCGCGATGAGATTTTCCCTTGGCCGTTTCGTTCTGCTCTCGCTCGCATCGCTCGCGCTGCTTTGCACGGTTGCGTGCCGCGCAGCACCGAGGCCGCCACAGCCAACGCCGGACATGGCGGAGGTCGCAGGGACGTACGCGCTTGTCAGCGTCGATGGGAGGCCTGTTCCAGCGATGGTTTCGCACGAAGGCGCAGCGATCGAGGTCCGCTCAGGGAGTTTCAACATCGGTATCGACGGGCGTTGCAGCACGACGACGGTGTTCGTTCCACCTTCGGGTCGCGAAGTCGCGCGCGAGGTACGCGCCGTCTACGCGAAGGACGGTACTCGGCTCACCATCTGGTGGGACGGCGCCGGCACCACCACAGGAACGGTCGACGGCACCACCTTCACCATGGTCAACGAGGGAATGGAGTTTGTGTACCGCCGGTAGTCCGAGCATTGCCTCGGCCCGCTCTAATACATCCGATCGAACGATGTTCCGTTGAACCGGAACACGCCCTTGCCGCCGAGCCAAAGGTCGCCCGCGCGGTCGCGATAGATCGCCATCACGTCCTTCGTCGTCAGGCCGTCGCGCTCGCCGAATTGGCGGAGCGATTGCCCGTCGTAGCGCCACGCGCCTCCACCGATGGTGCCGATCCAGATGCATCCGTCGCGGTCTTCGCCAATCGAGAAGACGCGCAGCAGCGACTGGTCGGCATCCGCTGCGTCGGCGCATAGCTCTGCGAGCAGCGCCGTCCGCGCGCCATCGATCATGATGACGCCGACACCGTTGTTCCCGATCCACAGTCGCCCTTTGCTGTCCTCAAAGACGCAGCGCACATGCGGAACTTTGCCGTACTTTTGGAGCCCCATAGAAGCGCCGTCGATCATCGTGATTGCGGTTCCATCGAAGCCGAACACCGCCTCGTAGGTCGCGAGCCACACGCGTCCGCCTTGCCCACGGCACATTCCGGTGAGGGAATATCCATCGTCTGCCGCGCGCTTCGTCGGCAGCGGAAACGTCAGGTAGGTGAAGGCCTCGCCGTCGAAGCGGTAGACGCCCGGCTCGAGCTCGAACTTGTTGAACCCAACACTTTCGTCGCTCTTGAACCAGAGATCACTTGGATCGAGTGTCCACGCATCCGTCGCGTCGTAGCGGCGGGCCGTGCTCGCGGCGACTCTCCCTTGCGAGTAACTGCTGATACCGACGCCGTTGTCGAACCAGATCGTTCCACGCGCATCCTCCTGGATCGCGCGCACCTGGTTGTCGCTCAGGCCGTCTGCGGTGGTGAAGCACTGGAACCGCTCGCCATCGAAGCGGCAAACGCCCTCAAAGTGGCTGCCGAACCAGTAGTTTCCGCTCTGGTCCTGCAGGATCGCCCGCACGCCGCCGTTGTACATCCCGTTCTGCCCGGCTTCGTAGGTGAAGGGCAGTCGCTGCGGCTGCGCGCGCGTCGTGGCCGCGCCGGGAACCGAAGCGCAGCTCGAAAGCAACGCGAGTGGAAGCGCGAGTGAAAGAACGAGTGGAAGAGCGAGGCAGCGGTGTGATGCGAACGTCATACGAGGCCTCCGGTCGATCGTGATTGCTCACCCACACTTGACACGCTCGTCAACGGCACGAGCCACATCCGTTTGTGCAGCATCCGCCCGCGCCTTTTTCGCCACGCGCGCTCGCGCCGAGCAACTGCAATTCAATCGCCTTCGACGTTGGCGTGATCGAGAGTCCACCAAGCGCGGTGCAACGCAGTTCGCGCGCCATGCTCTCGCTGATCTCGCGATGCGCGTCGAGCACCTCATCAAGTGGAATGAGGTGGTCGTAGCCCGCCAGTGCGATGTTCGCCGAGGCAAGCGCGTTCGCGGCGCCCGCGATGTTGCGACCGAGGCAGGGGGCCTCCACGCGGTTCGCGATCGGGTCGCAGACGAGCCCGAGCACGTTCTGCAGCGCGTGGCTCGAGGCCGACAGCGCTTGTGCCGCATTGCCGCCTGCGAGTTCGACAAGCGCCGCGGCAGCCATCGCCGCGCCCGCGCCAGTTTCAGCTTGGCAGCCACCGACTTCTGCGGCAAAGCTCGAGCGCGTCGCGACGAAGACACCGATGAGCCCGCCTGCGAGCATCGCGCGCAGCGTTGTCTCCTCGTTGCTCTCGAGTGATTCCGCAGCGGCGAGGCACGTTCCGGCGAAAGTCCCGCACGAGCCCGCCGTTGGTGCTGCGACGAAGACGCCCATCGAACTCTTCACCTCCATCAGTGCGGTCACGTAGAGAATCGCGCGATTAAGCAGGCCGCCATCGAGGAGTTTCTTCTCATCGAGCATCGCCGCGAAGCGATGACTCTGCCGCGGAAGGATGCGATCTGCGTACTCGGTGCCCGCAAGTCCGATGCGTACACCGCAGCGCACGACCTCGAGGATTCGGCGCATCTCTGTGAACACTTCGCCTTGATCGATGCCGCCGCGTGCGCACTCGTACTCGAGCGCGAATTCCGAGAGCCTTCGCGTTGCAGGATCCGCGAGCCGCACCATTTCGCCTGCATGCAGGAAGGGAACCTTGAGCCCGCGGCGCGAGCGCACGGGAAGCACAGGTGCGAGGCGTCGCGCGCGTGCGACCATCGGGAGCGCCGCGATCTCCTCGTCGGTCAGCGTGCGCTGCGCGCACACGATCACGCGCGTGAGGCTGCCGCCGGCGATCGTCACCGTGTCGAGATCGTCGCGCGCCTCGAGCGCCGACGCCGTCGTACGGCCATCGTCGCGCACATCGAGCACGGTCGCCGCGTAATCGCCGTACAGCGTCACGTTCGTGCCGTCGATCGAGACGACCTCGATCATGCCGCCGCCCGTCGAGAGCGCGACCAGCCGATGCTCAACGCCGTCGCGCGAGAGCGTCAGCCGATACGTGTTCGGATGCGGATCATGAAGCGTGGCGATGCGGATCTCGAGCGTGACGCCTGCGTCTGCGAGGGCCGCAGCGCTCCGCGGCAGGCGCTCATCGTCGGCTTCCCATCCGAGGAGCCCTGCGAACAGACCGATGTCGGAGCCTTGTGACTCGTGCGTTGTCGCGAGCGAACCCTCGGTGTCGAATTCGATCAGCACCGACTCCGGTGTGCCGCCGCAGAGATCACGCGCGAGGCGGCCGATGCGGACCGAGGCTGCGGAGTGCGAACTCGACGGCCCGCGCATCACTGGACCGACGACGTCGTTGAAGATGCTCGGCGGCAGTGTGGAAGGCATGGCGCTTCGCAGCGTAGTCGATTGGGCTGCGGT
>JAIXVI010000291.1 GCA_027483065.1 Planctomycetaceae bacterium | reverse complement strand
CGTTCGATCGCTCTGGCCGGCCTCGCCGCGAGTCGAGGTCTCACCGTGGCGCGGTGGGCTGAGGTTTGAGTTACGAGTATCCCGCTTTCACGCTACCCGCAGTCACTACCTCCTGCTGCGCAGGGGGGTAGTGCAACACGATACGTCGGGCGACTCGCGCGTCGGTATATCAGGCTTCGCTGCGCTCCGCCTTCGTCTGCGCGAGCAGAGGGCACTGGGTGTCATCAGTCGTTGCGTGTGGCATCACCTCTGGTGATGGCAAGTCGTGGAATGTACGCGGGAGAATTCGTGGGCAGACGTTCTATATCTTCTGTGCGCGTCCCTGAACGCTACTTTCGATCGGATGGCTTCATCTCAACGCAAGCAGATGCGACGGCGCGGCGAGCGCGGCGAGGCACGATTTCTGACATTTTCATGCGCAGAGGGCCGGCACTTTCTCGCGACCCGAATCGTGCAGCGTGCCATCGTCAAGACGCTTGACGATTTGGTAGCGCAGGGAGCATTCACGCTGCATGCGTGGGTCCTCATGGGAAATCATGTGCATCTACTTCTCACGCCCGAAACTCAATCAGTTGTGCTTTCACTCTCCATTCTGAAGATGGAGGCAGCGCGGGCCGTCATCGCGCCACGTGACGGTTCGCATCAGATTTGGGAACGCGGCGGCGGCTTTGACAGATTGGTTTGGTCGGACCAAGCCTGCTGGAACATCTTCAACTACATCCACTTCAATCCAGTGAAGGCAGGACTCGCTTCAACACCACTTGATTGGCAATGGAGTTCGGCCCGCGATTGGCAACGGAGAAGGCGTCATACGCCGCCAGTGCAGCATCCGCTCTGGTTGCCGTGAGCGCTCGCCGTCGATCCGCAGCCACTACCTCCTGCTGCGCAGGGGGGTAGTGCCACACGATACGACGGTCGACTCGCGCGTCGGTATCTCAGGCTTCGCTGCGCTCCGCCTTCGTCCGCGTTCTCGCGTACATCGCGCCAAATGTCGCTGCCGCTACACTCGACGACCCATGACGATCTTCAGCAAGATTCTCGCCGGCGAAATTCCTTGCCATCGCGTGTACGAAGACGCGCACGTCCTCGCGTTTCTCGACATCGGGCCGCTCTCCGACGGGCACCTCTTGGTCATTCCGAAAGAGGCGAAAGCCCAACTGCATGAGCTCTCTGACGAGAGCAGCGCGGCGATCGGTCGCGTGCTGCCACGACTCGCGCGCGCCGTGATGGCTGCGACCGGCTGCACGGCATACAACGTGCTGCAAAACAACGGTGCGATGGCGCATCAAGCGGTTATGCACGTGCACTTCCACATCATTCCGAAGATCAGTTCGGCGGGGCTTGGCGTGGGTTGGAACGCGGGCAAACTCGACGCAACGCACGCGCAAGAACTCGTGTCACGCATGAAAGCAGCGCTCGCATGAGTGATGAGGAAGGCGTTGCTGCCGCGCGAGCCTACGTTTCTCCGCAGATTCGAAGCGATTGGAACGCGCTTCCACTCCACGCGTTGTTCGACCAACTTGCGCGCAGCGACGCGGAGCACGCGGTTGAACGGGCGCTTGCGGAGGATCTCGGTCGATCAGATGCCGGGCTCGAGGGCGACGTGACGAGCTGCGCGACGATTGCTCCCGACGTGCGCGGCCGAGCACGCATGGAGAGTCGTGCGGATGGCGTGCTCTGCGGAATGCCTGTCGTCGAAATGGTTGCGCGTCGCGCGGGACTGAAGTTGACAGCGCATCGCGAAGATGGCGCGCGTCTCGTTCGTGGCACGCGCATCGCAACCTTCGAAGGTCCACTCGCACTCTTACTCGCGTATGAGCGCACGATGTTGAACTTCGCCACGCTGCTCTCGGGCAACGCGACGATCGCCGCGCGTTTTGTCGATGAGACACGCGGTACGCGCGCGACGATTTGCGATACGCGCAAGACACTCCCAGGTCTTCGCACGTTGCAAAAGTATGCGACGCGTTGTGGTGGCGCGACGCTTCATCGCATCGGACTCTTCGATGCAGTGCTTTTGAAGGACAACCATCTCGAGAGTTTCGGCGGAGACGATCTCGCAGAGCGCGTGCGTGCGGCTGCCTCGCGCGCGCGCGCGCAACGAACAGTCGCATTCGTCGAGTGCGAAGTCGATTCGCTCGATCAACTCGATCGACTGTTGACGCTCGAGTCCGGCGTGCTCGACATGATTCTCCTCGACAATATGGATCCCGCGATGCTCGCAGAGGCAGTGCGTCGGCGCGACGCGCGCGCTCCACACATTTTGCTCGAAGCTTCTGGCGGCGTTCGACTCGACACGGTCCGTCGCATTGCACTGAGTGGTGTCGATCGCATCTCCGTCGGCGCGATTACGCACTCAGCGCCCGCGCTCGATCTTGGGCTCGATCTTGAGCACGTTGACCAGCATGCGCGGCAGCATGCAGAGAACGCCTCACGCCCCGAGGCCACGCGGTGACATCCGAGTTCGACCTCTGGCAAACGCGGCTCGACGCAATTTGCGCGCGCACGGCTCTCTTCCGCCGAGCGGTCGTTCTCCCAGAGACACGCTCGACACAGGATGCGAGCGAGACGCGCAACGCGAGCGTGGGCACCTTCGTCACGACGCTTCGCCAGACAGCGGGGCGCGGGCGTTTCGGCCGAAACTGGGCGGACACCGCCGACGCTGGCGTGGCGGTGACTTTTCTCGTCGATGCGCAACCAACCGAGCGCCTGGTGCTTGCGAGTGCGGTCGCCGCGGCGGAAGCATGCGAGGCGATGCTTGGCGCGATGGTTGGTATCAAGTGGCCGAATGATGTGGTCGTTGGTGGACGTAAGTTGGCGGGCGTTCTCATCGAGCGCCGCGATGGACTCGCCGCGATCGGAATTGGGATCAACGTCGCGCAGCGCGCGTTTGAGGACGAACTCGCCACGCGCGCAACGAGCCTCGCGATCGAAGGCCGAGACGTCGCGCGACTGGACGTGCTCTCGGCGCTCGTCGAGGCCCTCAGTCGTTCGCTCACGGCTCCCGATGACGCGTTGGTGCAGGCCTTCTTGGTGCGCGACGCGCTGCGCGGCAATCGAGCCCTCTTCGCGACGCCCGACGGGCCCGTGGAAGGCGAAGTGCGCTCGGTGGATCCGATGCGCGGGCTCGTCGTGCGAACCGAAAGCGGCGAGCGATTTCTGCCGGCGGCATCGACCAGCGTGGCCGAATGGGGCGGGGTCGTACGGCGCTCTACAGCGCTTCCGTCGCCGGCGCCTGAACGAGGAAATGTTTGATCGCCGGACCTCAAGTTTCCCTCGGAAGAGGGCCGATATCCCTCCCGATGTCCGTCGTCGCCACCATCCTTCTTTCTGCCGCGAGTTTTGCCGTTGCGCAGGACTCAGCGAACGCGAAGGCGTCGACGGCCGCTGCCCCGAAGTCGACCACGACGTCGTCCTCCAACGCCGCGAGTTCCACTGCGAGCGAGACGTCCGCGCAGAACGACGCACCATTCATGCGTCCGGTTGCGGGTTCCATCGTGCGCGAGGCCGACCTCATTCGCCCAGCGCGTGGCACCGCAGCCGCGGGTGTTCTCCGGCCGCAACTTGAGATCGTCGATGCAGGCCGCGAGGACATCGGGCCGCTCGCGACCTCGCTCAAATCACAGCCAGTGGATGCGCGGCTCCCGACGGGCTTCCACCGCGTGTATCGCGTGCCCGGCAGCGACTCGCTCTTGATGCGCGGAAACGGCGCCCTTTTCGCGGTTTTCTCGGAGAGTGTCTACGACGGCGGTCGCGCGGTTCTTCCGCCAGGCACGGTGTATCACATCGGTATGCCCAGCATGCTGCCGCAGCCCATCCATCCGGATGCGCTCGTGTCCGGTGCGCAGGCGAATCGCACGGAGCCCATCGGGGACCGCATCGGAACGACCGTCGATGTGCGCCTTGACTTGCGTGTTCGTCCAACGCGCCCGTTGGCGATTGGAAGTTCGGCGCGGCCGGAGAGCGATCAATCGCGTATTGAACCGACGTACACCCTCGATGCATACTTGAACGCCGCGCGCGATTCGGGAATGAGCAGCGCGTTGGTTCCCACCCCGAATACGACCTCGAATACGACCTCGAATACGACGCCGAACACGAGCTCGAATACGACACCGAACACGACATCCGTCGCGGGCTCCGCGCCCGTCGAGGCTCCGCTGGTTCAGTCGGCACAGCCACGCGTCACCGACCCGTTCGGGTATCTCAAACTCGGCCCCGCGCGCATCACGCGCGCCGACTAACGAGCCTCGCTCGCGCGTCGACAGTCGCCATTACGGCTGCGGCTTCTCGTCCTCCGCAGCAGCGCCATCGCCGCGATTCTCGGTGCGCAAGACCTTCCCATCGACGTCGTAATACGTCCACACGCCCACGCGCTTCCCGTTGCGGTACATGCCTTCGCGTTCGAGTTTGCCGCCCGCGTAGTACGCGCGTCCGATGCCGTTTCGATCCCAGCGGCCGTTTTCATCGCGGCGCATCTCGTTCCAGAACTTCAGGTTCTTCGTTCCCTCCCAATACTCCTTCATGATCTTGACGTCGCCTTTCGATGCAGCGTCCGTCGCCGCCGCATCAGCGGTCACCGCTGGGGCGTTCGGGGAAGTGCCCGCAGCGGGGGACGCTGCGGCGGAAGCGGCAGCATCCGATGTGCGAGAAGTCGCCGGAGACGCTGCAGGTGTTGATGGTGCGCTCGCGCTCTGCTTCGGCGATGCATCGCTGCAACCGATGTTGCAGAGATGTGCGGAAAGCATGAGAGAGTATGCCACAAGAAACAGGTTTTTCGCGCGCATCGTGCGCAGGATACGGGCGAGTAGACTCCGCAGGTGATGAGCGTTTCATCGTGCGTTTTTGCGAGCAAGCCGCGAACGGCCTTTCGCCCCGCGTCGTGGGGCGACGCGATCGCGTGGTCGTTGGCCACACTTCGCTGCGCCGATACCGCGGGCCTCGCGCTCACGCTCGTTGTTGCAATCACAAGCGCACTTTGCAGCGCGCGCGCGGCGTGCGCGGATTTTCGGATTCTCACCACGCGCCCTCCCGCGGTGCGTGGCGAGCCGATGCTGCTTCCGGTGCGATTCGACGGTTCGGCCCCGACGTCGCTCGACGTAGTCTTGGAGTCGCCGGCCGACGAGCGGATTGCAGCGCAGATCACGCGGTTGCGCGGCGAAGTTCTGTGGCCCGTGCGCATTCGATCGGTTTCGACGAGTCGTTGGGCGCAGTCGGCGAGTCCGCTCGTCATTGAGACGAAGCGGCCGGAGGGCGCGAGCGACGCGTATGTCGCGATCGTGCTGCCGGACGCGATTCCGGACCGCACGACGATGAGCGTGGGCGGTCAGCTGCTTGAGCCTGTGTGGCACGAGCGCGCGCCGCAAGATCTACTCACGCGCATTGCCGCGCGGGCGAGCATGCTCTACCCGCAAGCACCGCCGGATGCGCTCCTTTCGCGGCCCGATCCTGCGCTGCCGTTTGAACGATTTCGATCGGTGATTGGTGAGGCGTTGCGTGGTTGGTCGCCAGTGCCGGCGTTGGAGCAATCGTTCGATGCGCCGAATGCGCTCGCGGCGCGCGCATCAAACGCGCTGTGGCTCGCAGGACTTGCGCGCATCGCCGCGACGAGCGAAGGAACCGCCGCGGAAGTCGCGGAGCTCCTCGTGGCAACCGTCACCGAACCCGCAGCGCCCGCGCCGATTGCGGCATGGATCGCGGATCCGGCGGAACTCTCGGCACTGCTCGCACTCGCGCTCGACCGAGAGCGCAACGAGCAAGCGATGGTGGAAGCCATCGTCACGTGGTTGCGCGTTCGTTCGCCGCTTCTTGTCTGGATTGAAGAAGAGGCGCGTGAGGACCTCGTGCTCGTCGTTGCAAACCCTGCGAGTAGCGACGAGGTGCTTCGCGTTGAATGGGTCAGCGATACGACGCTTGGCGATCATGATCCGCCCGTGGCCACGATCGTTCCGCCAACCGAAACGCTGCGCATGCGGATACCACGACCTCGCGGCGCAGAGATCGATGGCGTCGCGATTCCAAGTGGCAGCGTCGACGTGCTCCGCGTTGAGAACCGCGATCAGGTTCGGCTCCTTTCGATCGCACCAGCGACCCTCGCCACGCGTCCGATGGGGCTCACGATCGGCCAGTTCGTCGCTCCGCTGAATTTGCCGGCGGTCGCGGTGGGTGCGCGCACATCGACCACACTTGCGCTCGGAGCGACTGCCTCACTGCGACCAAGACTCGCCGGTTGGGAAGTGCTGATTGAGTGTCGCGGGACCACCGATCCGTCGACCGCGAGCGCCGATCGTGTCGAGATCGCCGGAGCAGGTGGAGCCGTGATTTCGGTCGCTCGCGATGGTTCCATCATCGACGGCGCAGGCGCGCTCATCGACACCGCTGGCGCTGCGGTACGCGTCTTCAACGACCGTTGGCGTGTCGCACTTCCCGTGCCGCCGTCGTGGATTGATCGCAGCGGCCCGCAAACGCTTGTCACGCTTGGGTTCCGCCGCGTGGTCGGCGCTCCCGGCGACCTCTCGACTTTCGACGCGCCGTTCGCCTCGACCCCGTGGACGACGATTCCGCGGACCATCTCGGTCGACATTCACGCATCCGAGTAAGTGGTTCCCGCGAGAAATCAGCCTCGGCGCCGAGCGGCTCGCGTGATTCTCTATACTCGCGCCCCATGCAACGGATTCCGCCGCGGATCTCGGCGCTCCTCAATCAGAAGGGCGGCGTCGGGAAGACGACCTCAACCGTCAACATCGGAGCGGCGATCGCGTCGCTTGGTCGTCGCACGCTGCTGATCGACCTCGACCCACAGTCGCACTTGTCGCTCCATCTTGGAGTCGACGGGGCGAGCGTTGGTCGTACGGTCTATGACACGCTCGTCGACGACGACTGCCCGTTGCGCGATTGTGTCGTGCAAGTGCGCGACAATCTTTGGTTGCTGCCGTCGACCACGGATCTTGCCGGTGCGGAGACCGAACTTGCATCGCACCCCGATCGCAATCGCATTCTGCGCGCGCGATTCGAAGCGGTGCAGGACGAGTTTGATTTCGTCCTCATCGATTGTCCGCCGAGCCTCGGCGTCCTCACGCTCAACGGTCTTTGCCTTG
>JAIXVI010000117.1 GCA_027483065.1 Planctomycetaceae bacterium | reverse complement strand
TTTCATGCTCTCGTCAAACTCTGACCGTCCCAGTATCCGAGCGCTCGGAGGAGTGGTCCGCCTCGATGCATGCAGGTTTGCAACTCTGCATCGTTGAGATCTCGCTTCCATCGACCGATGCTCGAGTCTCCAACCTTTCCATAACTTCCCATGTTGTTCGGGGTGCGCATACGCGCCGCAAGTGATTTGGCCTCGTTGTCGCCAGCAAGGCACGCCTCGTCGAATGCTTCTCCGATGAACGAGCAAACAGTGCGAAGAGTCTGCTCAGTGTTGAAGACAAGTTCCTCGTAACGCACTTCAAGTAACTGCGGGTGACCGCGGTACGCAAGTCCGGCGGTCGTGTCATGCACCCAACGATCGATACAACGAGAGATCGGATGATTGGTGTTGAGTGGAACGACCTTCCCGTTGCGAAACGCAGCTTTGGGATGATTGCGAAGCGAGCATGCAACGTCGCGCCCATCACGAATCATGTGGATGAATCGAGCGTTTGGAAACGCACCGAGGAGGTAACCCAGACAAACGACGTGTTTCGGCGTCTTCTCAACCCATCGCTGCTTTCCCGCTTGCGTCGTCTGTTCATCGAAGAAACGCGTTGCGAACTCGACAGCACTCTTTGATGTTGCATGGAGATGCCTTGTTCGCTCGAGACTCCACTGAAACTTCTCGGAGAGTGCTTTGATTTCAGTGGCGCGGTTGAAGATCGCGCTCTCCGGACCTCCCCAGAGACGGGGGTGTCTTTCCAGCATTCCTCGCAAGAGCGTGGTTCCACTTCGACCGCAACCCATGACGAAGACGCCATCGGCGGAACTTTGATATCTCCCGCGATAGAAATCAGATCTTTCGAATTGGTACTCGCGCCAGAGACTGAAGGCTCGCGTGAGATTGCGCAATGGATTCACGAATGCCCTCCTTCCTGCTCGCTCGACTCAGGCATCGCGGTGACGTTCCGGCCGAGCAAAGCGTTGACGTGTGCTTTGACTTCTCTCGCGAATCCCGCGCCACGTTGCACGAGACACTTGGCTTCATCCTTGGCAGACCACACGAATTCATCGCGCCAACCTGGATAGCAGTAATCCATTTCTGCTCCGCTGTATCGCTCGAAATCGCGGCGCATCTTGGGTGACCACGATCGCCAAGACGCTCGCGAGCCGTGCGTCGCGTTTGCTCGCGGCGGCGCGGTGAGTGTCTTCTTCGGCAGCATCAGAAATGCCTCGAGTGCCTCCGGCGAACCGGAAAGATCCTCGAGCCGAATCTCAAGAAGCGGCAAACCCAACTGTGCGGCCTCGCGACGGACGAGTGCGGGCACAATCGCCCAGTACCAGGCACAGCGTGCAAATGGCGACATTCGGGACCACTCAGCGAGTGGCATGCCGAAGTCTGGTCCCTCAAATCGGGTCGACGCCCACGTTCGAAGTGTTGGGTGCCGCAAGGCTGCCTCGCGAGGGTGATACCACCATCGATGATGCAGCGAGTCGATCACCTCACGTCCATCACGGTGCAGGAGCACGTACTTCGCGGTCGGGAAGGCTTCCGCGAGTGCCGGGAGGACAAAGCTGAGCCGTTGATTGCTCTCGCCTGCAAGCGAAGTGGCGCGGAAAGTCGAAGGATCGCGCGTGGCTCGAAGGAGATCGACCATCGCACTCTTCGTCATGCGGCCACGTCGAAAGTCGATGGCTTCTTCGAGCAGCTTGGGACGTCGTTCGTGTTCGATGACGGCACCCGGAACGGTGCTCAACAAACTCGCGATGGAAGTCGTCCCGCTTCGACCTGTCGAGAGGATAAAGAGGAGTTGAGGCTGACTCATACGCGCTGTTCCGTGGAGATCATCGAATCAAGAGGACGGATTTCGTTGGGGTTCCCGTGGTCGTCGGTCGATGGCGAACCGACGGACTTTGCGGGGCGAGACTTCTTTGGCGTTGCACGACGTGCGCGCAGCAACATGAACGCAGCGACCAAGCCACCGGAGACCGCCGCCGCCCATGCAGAAAGGGTTGGTCGAACGTCAAAGTACTGGCAGATCATCGCTGCGGGGACTCCTACGGCAATCGTGGCCATCATTGCGAGAGCACCTGGCATGATGGATCGCGCCATCTCACGGAGTTTGATCCCCGTTGCGCGCGACGTGTAGTGGAGTTGGAGCGGCAAAACAAAGAGTAGGAACACGCCGGAACGCGCACAGGCAACAGCTGTCACTTGCGCTGCGTCGTCGTACTCCTTCGCCCAAAGTCCGGCACAGAGAATCGCGGCAATCGTGATGATCGCCTGCCCGATGCTTCCAACGGCAACGGTATGACTCCGGCCGAGTGCGAGCATCGTTGGAGCGGTGAGTAGAGACAAGCTCTTGGCAACCCCGATGAGTGCGAGGATGCGCATCGCACCTGCGGCGGCTTGCCAACGTTCGCCGAGCAACATCGTTGCGGCTTCAGCGCCCACGATGAGTGCGCCCATCGCGGGGAGCATCGCCAAACTTGAGATCCGCATGAGCTTGAGCACTTCAGCCCGCATTCGATCTGGTTCACTGCGGAGTGCGGAGAGTCTCGGCAGCGCAATCGATTGAACCGGACGGACCAGCATCTCGATGAGGATGTTGACGACCCGCATGGCGAGTCGAAAGACGCCGACCGCTGCGGCGCCGAAGAGTGCACCCATGACAAATACATCTGCCTGATTGCTCGCAAAGACAGCAATCTGCGAAACGATCACGCCAGACGAGAAGTGAAGGAAACTCTGTGCGCGCTTGATATCGAAGCGAAAGCGGGGACGCCAATCACTGAGCTTCCAGAGGAGTACGAGCGAGATAAAGTCTGTGACGACCGCTTGGATGACGAGCGCCCAGATTCCAGCGCCAAGTAGGGCACTGACGATGGCAACCAGTGCACCAATTGCGGATCCAATCGCACCTCGAATCGTGAGATCTTTGAAGCGCATCTCGCGTTGTGCGAGGGCCATTTGAACGACGCCGAGTCCACGGAAGAGAATGAGCGGACTCAGGGCCGCGAAGATCGAGGAGATTTCAGGATCTCCCAGAAGCGCACCGACGAGATCAGACGCAAAGTAACCAGCGGCCGCGAGGGGTAACGCGAGGGCGATGTTCAGCCAAAAGATGGAGTCGAGATCGAGCGGATCGAGATCCTTCCGCTGAATGATCGCGGGAGCCAATCCAGACTCGGCGAACATCTCGATAAAGAGTACAAAGACCATCGCAAGTGCTGCGAGACCGAAACTCTCTGGCCCCAGGATGCGAGCCAAAACGAGCATCGACAGAATGTTGATGCCCTTCGTCGTCCAAGTCATCAGATACGACCAACGAAGCGCGCGATGCGACTTGGGATCATTCATCGCGCCTCCGCGCGATCAGCAAGCGGCGGCCATCCGCTCCACCAATCTGTTGGACGCCGCACCATGGCGCCGAAACTCTCGGCGTGTGCGCGTCGACCGGTCAGCACACCAAAGGCGAAGCGCGTTGTGGCGTGCAGGAGTAGCAGTGAGTTGCACACAAAGGCCCAGACAGGGCCGTAGTGCTTTCGATAGAACGTCGCGTTGCCGCGGGCGCGATTCAGAATTCTTGTCGGGGTACGGCGTTCTCCGCCGCCCGTGTCATGAAGGAGTTTGATCTTGGGATCGCACAGGAGCTTTCCCCCGCCCTTGGCAATGCGCTTGCAGAGATCGACTTCCTCTGCATACATGAAGTACTGCTCGTCAAATCCGCCGAGTCGATGCCAGGCCGCCGCGTCGACAAGCATGAAAGCCCCAGTCAACACGGGGACCGATTGTGGTTCTTGCTTTCGAAGATCAGCTGCGCCGGGGCGGAGCTTTGCAAGCCCAGCAAGTGCGAGAATGAGCGGAGTGGCGCCCAACATTGGTTGAATGGAACCGCCGTCGATTGATCCGTCAGGAAGGATGGTGATACCTGACCATGCGTGCGCATCTGGGTGGCTTTGTGCGAACTGAAGCAGGGCGGAGATTTCATCGCGCTCCGCGAATGCATCTGGATTGAGCAGCAGCAGTTTCTCGCCACGCGCATGCTGTGCCAAGACGTTGTTTCCGCGTGCGAATCCAAGATTGCCTTGAAACGGAAAGACGCGGA
>JAIXVI010000217.1 GCA_027483065.1 Planctomycetaceae bacterium | reverse complement strand
TGCCGGTACCCATGCGAGCAGATGCACCGCCACCGAAGCCTCTTGATCGCACGCGGCTGCCGATTGCGGAGCCGCCGGTTCCAGTGATCACCGAAATCGACCCACGGAAGGTCACACCGCCGCCGCGCTTTGAAGTGAGTGTGCATGCGGACGCGCCCAACGTGGTCATCGTGCTCATCGATGACATGGGATTCGGACATTCGAGCGCATTTGGCGGACCATGCGAAATGCCCACCTTCGAGCGACTCGCGAAGGAAGGGCTTCGTTTCAATCGATTTCACACGACGGCGCTCTGTTCGCCGACGCGCGCGTCGTTGCTCACAGGGCGCAATCACCACGTGAACAACATGGGCTCGATCACGGAGCTCGCGACGGCATTCCCAGGGAACACAGGCGTGCGGCCGAACAACGTCGCGCCGCTCGCGTCGATTCTGCGGATGAACGGCTACAGCACCGCGGCGTTTGGAAAGTCGCACGAAACGCCGCCGTGGGAAACGACGGTGTCGGGGCCGTTCGATCGTTGGCCAACAGGCTCGGGCTTCGATCGGTTCTACGGGTTTCTTGCCGCAGAAACGAACCAGTGGACACCCGCGATCATGGACGGCACGGTTCGTATCGATCCGCCGCGCGATCCGTCGTACCACTTCACGACCGACATGACGAATCAAGCGATCTCGTGGGCGCAGACACAGCAGGCCCTCACGCCAGAGAAGCCGTTTTTCATGTACTTCGCGCCGGGTGCCACGCACGCGCCGCACCATGTTCCTTCTGAGTGGATCGCGAAGTACCAAGGTCGATTTGATCAAGGATGGGACAAACTGCGAGAAGAAACGCTCGCGCGACAGATCGCGCTCGGTGTCGTGCCTCCGACGACCAAACTCACGGCGCGGCCAAAGGAGATCGCAGCGTGGGATTCGTACAGCGAAGACGCGCGTCGTGTGATGGCGCGTCAGATGGAAACGTATGCCGCGTATGCGTCGCACACCGATCATGAAATCGGCCGGCTCGTCGATGCAATCGATGCGATGGGTGAACTCGACAACACGCTCTTTCTCTACATCGCGGGCGACAACGGCGCGAGCGCAGAGGGCGGCCCAGAAGGCTCTTTCAACGAACTCATGAACTTGAACGGCATCGATGCGACGACAGAGATGCAACTGTCGAAGCTCGACGAGTGGGGCGGTCCAACGACGTATCCGCACTTTGCGGTCGGTTGGGCACACGCTGGAAACACGCCGTTCCAGTGGACAAAGCAAGTCGCATCACATCTTGGCGGTACGCGCAACGCGATGGTGCTGTGTTGGCCCGCGCGCATTTCGCCCGATGCACGCGTGCGCTCGCAGTTTCACCACGTGACTGATGTTGCGCCAACGGTGCTTGAGGCCGCGGGAATTCCCGAACCGAAGTGGGTGGATGGTGTCGAGCAGCGACCGATGGACGGTGTGTCGATGCTCTATGCCGCCGCTGATTCCGCTGCGAAAGATCGGCACACGACACAGTATTTCGAGATGTTTGGAAATCGCGCGATTTACCACGATGGTTGGATCGCGTCGGCGAGGCACTCAATTCCGTGGGTGCTGACGAAAGAACTGCCTTCTGTGACGGAAGATCGTTGGGAGTTGTACAACCTCGACGAAGACTTCAGCCAAGCGAATGATCTCGCGGCGACCGAACCCGCGCGGCTGCGAGAACTGCAGGCGATCTTCGAGCGCGAAGCGGTGCGCAATCACGTGTTTCCCATTGATGATCGACGTCTCGAACGATTGAACGCCGAAGTTGCGGGACGACCCGACCTTGTTGGTTCGCGCACGTCCGTCACGCTCTTCGCGGGCATGACCGGGATTGGTGAGAACGCGTTCTTAGATTTGCGTGCGAAGTCACACACGATTCAGGCAGACATTGAAGTTCCTGCGAATGGCGGCGGAGTGTTGATCGCGCAAGCTGGGCGCTTTGGTGGGTGGAGCCTCTACATGAAGGATGGGCGGCTTTGCCACACGCATAACTTCGCAGGCCTTGAGCGGTACACCGCGCGATCTCAGAAGTTGATTCCCGCAGGAAAGCACGCAGTGCGATACGAGTTTGTGCGCGATGATCGCATCGGCCCGACGGGCGGAACGAGTCGGCTCTTCGTCGATGGAGATCTCGTTGCGGAAGTGCGCGTCGACCGCACGATGCCATACGCGTACTCGACCGACGAGGGCCTCGATGTTGGTTGTGATCGCGGAACGCCTGTATCGAATGAGTACCTCGAACTTGAGAACGCATTCAACGGGCGCATTGTGCAGGTCGTCGTTTCGCGTATCGACGCGGGTGGCGAAGGCGTGGCTGGTGTCGGTGACGACACGCAGCGGGGGCCTTGAGCAGTGCGCGGCTCTTGGATCGCACATCTAAGTGCATGTGGTGTGATGGTGGGCGCGGTGGTGCAGCCGAGCGATGCCATGGTTTTGCGCGGGGAGAACGGGGTTGTCGTGCGCGATGAGAATGACGCGCAAGACGCGCAAGACGCGCAAGGCACGCAGGACACGCAAGACACGGACGTCGCGCCGGTAGCGAAGGACCAGCAAACGGGGCAAGTCTCGCAAGAGGCGCGCGTTGCTTCGCAAGAAGCGGCGGTTGCGCACGAGAGTGATGCGCAAGTCGATCCCCTGAAGGAAACAGAACTTGACGCGTGGCGCGCGGAGTTGATGT
>JAIXVI010000077.1 GCA_027483065.1 Planctomycetaceae bacterium | reverse complement strand
GCGCCCGCGGGATGATCGCCAATCACGCGGAGCGCGTGCCGGACGAGTCGCTGCTTGATTTCAGGTTCGGCGCGCGACACTGCGCCTTCGATATCCGCTGCCAACGCGGCGACGTGTCGATCAAACGCCTCGGTTTCAAGCGACTGCATCGACTTGCGAATCAAGTCAATCTGGTCGTCTTGCACGGTGCCTTCTTGCGGAAGATCGTCGGAGCGCAAGAAGTTCAACTCGGCTGTTCCCATCGCTGCGCCGAACCAGCGGCGATAAACGCCTGGGTCATCGCGTGTTTCGCCTGCATTGAGCGCGGCAACGTACCGCGCGGCCGCGCGATGAAATGCCTCAAATGCAGCCTTGCGATACTCGTTCTGCTTCACCGGATCTTGCGCGGTTTGCAGTGATTGCTTGAACTGCAAGCGGTCGTAACTCAACGCTGCATCGAGGATGGCGAGATTCCACGCGTCGGGACGCTGCGCAACCGCCGACTCCATCAGTTCAAGCGCGAGTGCGTAGCCCTTTTCGACAAGCGCTGCAATCTCGCTGTCGGAACGCTTCGTTCCCGTTGCCTTCTGCGCGTCGCGACTGCGCCAATCGCCGTTGAGACTCGCACCCATCGACATCGCAAGTCCAGCAGCAGTTTGCACGGGCATTTCACGCGGCTCGCCGAACACGCGCACGATGTTCGCACGGTCGTAGACCTCGGTGCGCGCGTGGCACGCCTTGAACGCCGTGACCATGCTCGGAAGCGTGCGCGCTTCGACGCCGGCTTCGCGCAACGTCGCGACGAGCGCATCCAGTCGCTCGAGATTGCGTCGCTGTCGACCGCGCGTGAGCGGCGCCATCGGCATCGCGTCGCGGTAGAAGCTGAAGAACATCATCATTTCCTCGGGATACTCGCTCTCGGGTTGTAAGCGGAGTGTCCACTTTGCGAGGAAATCATCGGCAAACGTCGCTGCTTCCGTTGGCGCTGCGCGAAGTGCATCGTCGAGAAGCGACAGCGCAAGATCGGTTTCGTCGGAAACCGTGGCGAGTGCAATGCACGCGCGGCGCGCACGTGTCGCGAGGCTCGGCTCAAGTGCACGCAGCCATTTCTCACTCGGAATCGCACGCAAGAGAATCTGTGATTCGCGCGCGACAAATCGCTGCATACCCTTTTCGGCGACCGCCTGCTCCATTTCCGTCAAGAGCGCAGTCGTGAGCATGCGCAGTGGAATACGCAGCGCTGCGGAATCAACGTCGTCGCGCGCGAGCAAGATGTCGACCGACTCTTTCAAGCCGAGGATTTCCTTCGCACGCTGTTCGACGGCGAGATTGCGATCGCCGAGCGTGGAAGCGGTGAGCGCCATCGCTTCGAGTGCTGCGGGGCCAAGCGCAGCATTCGCGAAAACCGCGGTCAACCACGGCGCAACTTGCGGGCGAGGTACCACGTTGAGAAGTGCAATCGCACGCTTCAGTGCGTCGCGACGAATCTCAATCGTCGACTCATCGAGGAGTGACGCTTCCGCGAGCAGCGCGAACGCTTCGAGCGTGAGTTGCTCGCCTTCGGGCGAATCACCGGCCTTGGCTGCCAGATCGAGTTTGTAACGCGCATGAACGATGAGAAGCGCGCCATCCGCTGCCGCGCGCGCGGCGTCGAGTGACGGCAGGAATTCGTACGCCTCCGCGACCAATCCAGCAGCGGCGAGCAAGTCGATCGTGCGACGTCGCTTGGTTTCGTCGTCGCGTCCGAAGTTACGCGTGCCCGCACGCATGAGATCCATGGCGGCGGACGTCGAGTACTTGGTCGCACTTTGTTGCAACATGCGACCAAGCGACGTGAGTTGCCAAGACTTGAACTCCGTCGGCGTTGCGTCGGCAATCGCAAGCACTTCTTCGGGGAGAAGCCCCGTGTCGCCGCGATTCATCGCTTGAAGTACCGCGCTGTAGATTGGTTCTGCTTCAACAGCCGAGCGCGCTGCGAGAAAATCGCTGAACGCTTTCCACTCGCCTGCCATGATGTGCAACTGAAGCCAGCGCGCGACTTCCATCGGTTGCGCAGTTTCAGGATTGGGATACGGAACTTGCCCGAAACCAAGCGTCGCGCGTGCGCCGAGGACGGCCGCGGGCGAGCGGGTGAAATCCATATCGCGCAACATCATCGCGACCATTTGGCCGCGCGACTCCTGTTGGGATTTCGCAGTCGAAAGTCCGAACAACGCATCGAGATCAGCGCCGAGATCGCTGAAGTATGCGCGCATCGCGAGTTGCTCAGGCTCTTCGAGCGCATCGAAGACAAGGCGCAATTCCGCGAGGGCTTCGGGCGTGAATGGCGGCGCGCCTGCTTGCACCGCGGCCACCGCGATGGGGCCTTGAAGCGGCATCGCGGCGGGCGTCTCTTGCGGATCACTTCCGCTCGCCGTGTCGAACTCGATTGGCTCGGCGGTTGCGGCTTGAATCACACGCAGTGGGACTGCACTCTGTCCACTCACAACACCTTGCGTGGGCGTCGCAGGCACGATGCGCACCGCTGGAGCTTGCGCCTGTGCGAGCGACACACAGGCAACCAACGTCACATTCGAAGTGACAAACGCGTACAGACCTGAAGCGGTGACGGTGCGTTGCTGCATGAATCGTTCCTGTCGATGTGTCTTCCGAAGCGATGCGCGGAATGTGATGCGCTGACTTCAATGCACGTGTTTCGTGTTACTTGCTGCGCGGATCTGTCGCGAGACGCGCGCTCACCAACCGTCGCCGATGTCGCCGTCCATACCTGCACCCTTGGATGGCTTGTCTCCCTTGCCCGGGCGCTTGCCTTGGCCAGGCTTCTTGCCGAGTCCATTGCATTGACCATTCGGGCAATCCTTTGGCTTTGGCTTGAGGAAGAGGCCTTCCACAGAGCTCTGCTCGAGATCGAGCACGAGTTCGCCGTTCTTCTCATGATTTGCAATGGTTTCTGCGTCGGCGCCCGCGGCGCGCGCCTCTTCCGCGAGGTAGCGGAAGTTCTGTCGCGCGAGGCTCGAAACCTCGCGCCACTCGCTTGCAGGTTTTCCAGCGATGCGCATCAATCGCGCGCCGTAGTAGTACGCAGTTGCCAGTTCTTCGCGAGTTTCGAGTGCGAGTGCGGATTCACGTGGCGACGCTGCGGTTGGTGCGTCTTCCGAAAGCGTCTCAAGCAGCGCTTCGAGATCACCTGCACCTGCGGCGATATCGCCTGTGCGTACGAGTGCGCGGGCGCGTGCGAGGCGAATCTCTTTCGGTGCGAGCCCGGAATCGTCTGCGACGAGTTCTTGCGCTTCGCCCAGGATCGCCGCGGTCGACTTCCACGCGTCGGCAGCCTTCGCGTAGGCCGCGTCTTCGGCATCATTTGCGAGTTTCACCTTCGCGACGAGTTCCGCATCGTCCTTGCCAAACGCTTCGGCGCGCGCACGTACTGCGGCGAGATGCGCTTCGTAGGCGAGGTCTTGCATGGCCATCGCATCTTGTTGCGCGCGATCGGCATTCGCCACAAGTTCAGCCGCGAGTGAGGCGCGATACGCCGACTGCCCTGGGCCAAAGTGGTAGGCGAGTACGGCGACGGGCACCAACGCCCAAAGTGTCCAGCCGAAGCGCGCGAGCATGGTTTGCGTGGTGGTACGAGTTGGAGAACGATCGGAGTTGGTGTTTGGATTCATGAAGGTTGACCTCCGAGTGAAGTGCGAGAAAGTGCGGGCTTTGCCGCGATCTGCGTGTTCGCGCGTGATGTGGCGCGAAGCAGTCGTTGCGATTTTGCTGGCTGACCGACAAGCAGCAGCGCTGGGCCGATGCAGGAGACGAGGAACGCGCCGATACCGAGTGTGACGAGTCCGAGTTCGCGGAGAGAAACACCATCGCCAATACGTGGTGCGACGGACGCGAGACGTTCGACCACTTCGGTTGGGAGTTGCCGCGTGTTGCCGTCGTGATAGACGCCGCCGAGTTTGGCGGCGAGGCCTTTGAGCATCCACGCATCTTGCTTCGACGAGTGGCCCGAGAGAATCGTCGGACGCACAGGATCGCCCACGCCGATCACGATGCTGTCCGCGATCGAGGCAGGCATGTTGCGCGGTGCAACGGGCTTCGAGAGATCGCCGTCGCCGATCACCACGAGCGTGGTCGATCCGCGAGGCCACGGCTTCGCCATCGCGAACGCTGCGTCGATACCCGCTTGCATGTCGGTGTCACCCGCTTTGAATGCGGTGTACAGCGGAAGGCCGTCCATAAGGCCGACGACGAGATTCTTGTCGGTCGTATCTTGTAGAACAGGCAGCGCTTTGGTGTAGAACGCAATGAGCGAAATGCGCGTGTCCTTCATGTCGATGCGATCGAGAATCCCGCGCAAGACTTCGCCCGCCCACACGCCGCGCATCTTTTTCTCGGCGTTTGGTCCCGCGTCAGAGATGTTCATGCTCGGACTGACGTCGAGCACCACCAAGACTTGACGTGACGCGCGTGGATTCGGCGTGTCATCCGACTCGACCGGATCATGTAGCGCAAGAAGCGTCGCGCCGAACGCCGCAGATGCGAGGCCAAGCACACGCGCGAACGGCGCGAGATGCGTCCACGCAGCAGGGCGACCATCCGCACCAAAGGCAAGTCGCGCAATACGCGCGATGCGCTTTGCATGGAGCCATTCAGCGAGTGCCGCGATCGCCGCGACAACGAGCGCTGCTCCGATTGCGAAGAGCAATATCGATTCGAGCGGTGTTCCGCTTGCCGAACTGGACGCGATCGAACTCACCATGGAGTCCACCTCGCGCCAAGAAGTCCAAGCGCGTGGACCGCGCAGAGCGCAAGTGCGACGAGCGCAAACGGCTCAAATCGATCGAGCGGCACGGTGCCCGGCGTCGTGAAAGTCGCGGGCTTCATGCGATCGATGTGCGTGAAGATCGCATTCAAACTCGACTGATCGGTTGCCGCGAAACTCTGTCCGCCGGTGAGTTCCACGAGTTCGAGCACATCGCTTGGCACTTCCGATTCATCAATGTGAATGTGATAGACCGTGATTCCTTGCGCCTTCAATTCCTCGCCGATCTCCTGCGACACACCGTCGCCGAGGTCGAAACTCATGCCGTCTGAAACGAGGATGATCATGCGATCGCCGCTCTTCGCTTCGGCCACGATGTTGTCGCCGCAAAAGCGAAGTGCCGCACCAATCGCGGTGCCGCCCATGTGTCGCGGCTGGTTGTCAGGGTTTGCAAAGGGAAGTGCGTTGCGAATCGCCTGCAAATCCTTCGTGAGTGGCAGCCAGCGAATTTGCCGCACGCCGAAGAGCGTCAAGCCAAACGCATCGCCCTCGCGCGCCTTGGTGAAATCTTCGACGGCTTTCGAGGCGAGTTGATAGTTGCGGCCGCTCATACTTCCTGAAACATCGAGGCAAATCGTGATGTTCGTCAGTGAACGCTCGCGCTTTGGCTGTTGCAGCGTTTGCGGGCCTGCGAGCATCACGATGGCGACCGCGAGTAGCGCGAGTGGAACAACTTCGAAGAAGCCCAAAACTCCGCGCAAGAGACGTGACTCACGGCGCGCAGTGAGATTGTCTGCGGGGGCGACGATGCCGGCGGGGCGCACGAGTACCGTCCAAAAGAGGACAACGGGAATCGCGAGGAAAAGCAGCACCCACGGATGCGTGAACGTCATGGCTTCGCCCCCGTGGAAGATTGCGTGGAAGATTGCGGGGTATGCGCGCTCGCGCGTGCCTGTGCCGCACGCAATGCTTCGAGTGTTTGAAGCGCGTGTTGTGCTTCGCCTGCACTCTCTGCATGCAACCAGCGCTCGACGGCGCGCAAGACGGGTCCATGCACAGCATCGCGACGGAGTGCTTCGGTGGCGGCGGCGAGTGCAGCGGGGGAGGATGACGACTCTTGCGCGGCACTTCGCAGCGTTTGCAACAACAAGAGCTCGAGTCGTCCGCGTTCGTCGGTCGTGAGTTCGCGCGTGCGCGCGTCATCGACGATCGCAAACAACCGCTCCGTCAGTGAAGGTTCGCGCACGACAGGCGCAGGCGGCGTTGGTGGCTTGCGCCGCGCGAGACGGAGTGCGACGACCGCAACAGGAACGAGCACCCACGCAGCACCAACAGCGATCAAAAGCGTTCGATACTGCCCGCGCAAGCCGAACGATGGCGCAGAAAGTCCGAAGACGTCGGTGCCGTGATTTGGCGGGAGCTGCGTGAAAATCTCGACGAAAATTGGCGTGGCAAACTGTGCTGGCCGTCCGTCAACTTGCTCGAGATACGGCGCGAGGTCATATGAGCCGCTGACGAGACCCATGTATTCGATGCGGTAGCGCGAGGGTGCGAGCGCGCTCACACGAACAAGGATCGGAGCCGTCAGATCGCTCGTTGCCTTCGCGCGCAGCGGCGCGCTTTCGTAACTCAACTCGAGAGAGCCAGTCGTTCCTCGCGCTGCGCGGGAGATGGGGTCGACGGTGGACTTCTGCGAGGGTGCATTTTGCGCGGGCGTTTGTCGAGCGGCGAATAACGCACTGGAAAAACCCGCGGTGCACATCGCGGCGACCACGACGATCGAAAGACGCGTGCGTGTCGTGTGCATCATCCGCGCCCCCGAAGCAGTGAGCCGCGCGTTGCGAGAAATCGGCGCAGCGGCGGGATGAACTGTTCACTTGTCACGAGACGCAAGTAATCCGCGCCCGCGCGAATGAGTTCGCTGCGGACATCGTCGTTGTGTGCGAAAGTGCTTCGATTCGTCGCCGTGAACCCGCGGCTCGACTCTGCCTCGCGCGCACGAACGAATCCTGCGCGCAGTGGTGCGATCTCCGTCGGATCGACCGTGTGCATGACAAGGCAATCGTGCTTCTGTGAAGCATTGCGAATCGCGGGAATCGCCTTCGGGTCGTGCAAATCAGAAAGCACCACGAGGACGCTTGCACGCGTCGCGCGCAGTGCGATGTCCGCGACACGCTCGCCGACACGCGTTGTCTCGCGTGGCTCTGCAACACGCAGTGGTTCAAGCGCACGTTGCAAGTCATTGCGCGAAAGGCTTGGGACAACCGGCACGCTGCGTTCGCCACCACCAACGATCGCAACAGGACTCATGCGTCGCTGCGCAACAAGCCCGAGCGCCGACGCGATCCACAGCGCGAGCGCGTGCTTCGAACGCGCGATCGATGTCGTCGACATCGACGCAGAGGTATCGAGCACGATGTAGATACTTGTTCGCTTCAGCGCTTCATACTCGCGCACATACGGCTTCGCGGTTCGCGCAGACAATCGCCAGTTGAGAAGCCGCACAGAGTCGCCCGGCACGTAGGGCCGCGATCCTGCGTATTCGAGGCCGCTTCCCAGGAGGCGCGAGTTGTCGCTGCCAAATGCGATGTCGTCTGCGAGACGGCGCACAACGATGTCGAAATCGCCGCGCGCCAACTGTTCAGGCGGCGGAAGCGCGAGATCGCCTGCCGCATCACTTTGCGGTGCGCGCGCTTTGATGTTGTGCGCGTTCAGTGCGGTCATGTCACGCCATCGTCGAAAGCAGATTGGCAAGGACGTCGGCAGACGTGCGGCCCTCCGCGAGCGCTTCGTAGCGAAGGCGCATGCGGTGCAGAATCACGTCTTCAGCAAGCGCGAAGATGTCTTCGGGAATCGTGTAGTCGCGGCCGTGGATGAACGCGCGTGCGCGTGATGCGTGCACCAACGCGAGTGCCGCGCGGGGGCTGCAGCCGAGTTCGATGTCGGCATGGCGTCGCGTGAGATTGACGAGTTCCACGACGTCGCGCACGAACACATCGCTGACGTGCACGTTCTGCACCGCTGTCATCGCCTCGGTGAGGTCACGTACGTGCATGCGTTGCGAACCGTCGATCGCGTCGAACGCAGACATCGGAACAGCACCCTCGCCTTGCTTCTTGAGTCGAAGGCCGAGGCTTCGACGGACGACTTCCGCTTCGTCCGCTGGCTTCGGATAGGAGAGCCGATGACGCAGCATGAAGCGATCGAGTTGTGCTTCAGGCAACTCGAAAGTTCCTGCTTGTTCAACAGGGTTTTGCGTTGCGATCACAAGGAACGGCGCGGGGAGATCGTGCGTGGTATCACCGATCGAAACGCGTCGTTCTTGCATCGCTTCGAGGAGCGCCGATTGCACCTTCGGGCTCGCACGATTGATTTCGTCGGCGAGAAGCAAGTTCGTGAAGATCGGTCCCTTGTGAATGCGGAACTCGCCCGACTTCTGATCGAGAATCTCGCTGCCGACGATGTCGCTC
>JAIXVI010000224.1 GCA_027483065.1 Planctomycetaceae bacterium | reverse complement strand
TATCGCCTGCCGAGCGCGATTGCCGCGTGGCTTGCGGGCCTTGCGACGCTCTGGCTCGGGCGACGCATGTTTGGTGGAAACGTCGGGCTCCTCGCGGCCGCGACGCTCGTGATTTGCCCCGTGCTTGTGACCGACGCGCACATGGCGCGCGCCGATGAAGTGCTGCTTTTCGCGACGACGCTCGCGATGTGTGCGCTGTGGATCTGTTGGAAGTCACATCGCGTTGCGCCCGCCGCGCGCGGTGGACTGCCGTTCGCGCCGACGGTCGCGCTGTGGTTCTTCATTGCGCTCGGGATGCTCGCCAAAGGACCGATCACGCCGTTCGTCGTCGGATCGTGCGCGTTTGTCTGCGCAGCCGCGCGTCGCGATTGGCGCTTCTTGTGGCGTTTACGACCGTTCACCGGAATCGCCGTCCTCGCCTGCATCGCCGTGCCGTGGGTTGTGCTCGCCGCGCGCGAAGTCGGTTGGGAGACACTTCGCGAAGCATTCCGCGCGGAAGTCCTTGATCGCGCGAAGGAAGGTGCAGAAGGTCACGGCGCGCCGCCTGGCTACTACCTCATCACGCTTGTCGCGTTCTTCTTCCCGGGTTCGCTGTTGACGGCGCTTGCTTTCGGTCGACTCTTTCTTCGCGCGTTCGCGGCGAAGACCGCGGAACACGCTGGGTTTTTCAGCCGTTTTCGTACTCGGCTCTTCTCGGCGCGCGGCCGCGATGCGGAGATCTTCTTGCTCGGCTGGGCCGTTCCAACATGGCTCGCATTTGAGATCGTGGTGACGAAGTTCCCACACTACATTCTGCCGATCTATCCAGCACTCGCGCTCTTCACCGCGCGTTGCGTGCTCGGCGGGCTTCGCGCGATGCCGAAGAAGCTCGATGGACTCGATCGCTTCGGCTTTGGTGCATGGATGGTGGTTGGTGCCTGCCTCGCGCTTGGTGGCCCAGCCATCGCGATTTTCCTCGCTTCGCGCGGATGGGTCGCGTCGGCGGAAGGCGCGTGGCCAGCGTTCCAAGCGGACAGCGTTGTACGTGTCGTGCTCGCGTCGTGTGCGACGCTCGGTGCAGTCGTGCTCATCGTGCTCGCGTGGCGCGCTGCGGTACGAGATCGCTTTGCCCGCGCGATGACGCTTGCGATTCCTGCGACGGTGCTCGCGGAAGTTGCGATTTTTGGCGCTTGGATCCCGAGTTTCCGTTGGGTCTTTAACACGCCGCGCATCGTGGGGATCGTTGCGGAGCACTCAGGGAAGACGCCGAGTGACGCAGATTTTCCGCGCATTGGCGGCATCGGATATCAAGAGGATTCGCTGCTCTGGACGACGCGCGATCGACTCGATCGACTCGGCGATCGGGTGACTGATGCGAATCGCGCGCAGGTGCTCGCGTGGATCGAAGCGAATCCTGGCGCGTATCTCTTGATTCCACGCACGGAGATCGAGGATCTCGCAGATGGCGCGCGTGCGCTTGAGCCCGTTGGCGAACTCGATGGTTTCAACTACTCCGACGGCGATCCCGTGGCGCACGCGATTCTCCGCGTGAAGCCATCGGATAATCCGTGACGCTGCGTTGAGGCGATCCAAGGCACGCCGCATCAAGCACTCATGATGCATTGACGGCGCTTCGCGCACTTGTCACGCAAAGAACGCCCCGCCGCGCACGGCGATGGCGCGTTCTTCATCGGCGGTGAACGTGCGCTCGGCGCGCGTTGCAACACCGATCACGCCAAGCACGTGTCCATCTGCGGCGAGGACTGGCACCGCGACACTTCCTGCGAGACCTGTTGCACGCGCGCCCGGTCGCACATCGCCGGTCGTGTCTTGTTGGATGTTGCAGGAGTTGACCGCGCACTTTCGCTCGGCGGCGAGACCCGCCATGCCCTTCCCCATCGGTACGAATTGCACAATCGCAAGCACAGGCTCGGGAATGCCGATCGCCACTCGAAGGTGCAGCGCGCCGTCGGTTCCGATTGCGTGCACCGTTCCGCTGTCGGCGGCGAACTCCCGAAGAATGGCGGCGAGCAGTTCGAGATCGTTGGAGGAGAAACCTTGCTGCGCGGGTTGCATGTCGCGAGGATAACGGGGTGCGCGCAGAAGAACGGCGTGCCAGACAGTGCACGGCACGTGCCATGCAGTGCCAGGCACTGGGCGGCACGTGCCGTGCACCTCCGAAACGCACCCTCCAAGTAGGATCACGCACGCACGACCAGTCCCACCGAAGAGCTGCCCCATGTCGAACCTGATTCTCGCCATTCCCGACTGGTTGGTCATGCCCGTCCTCCACGCGAGCACGCCGCTTGCCGCGATCGCGCTCGTCTTTCTTGGCATCGGACTTGGCGGCCGACGCGAGGGGCTCGACATCCGCTGTCGACGTTGCCGACATCAATATGTGTTCGGCCAACCAGTTCCCGCGGCTTGTAGCGAATGCGGCGCAACAACGACCGCAAAGCGCGCCCTTACCGTCGGTCTGTGGCGGCCTCGCTGGGGAGCGCTGATCGTTGCAGTCGTGGGCATCGTATTCGTGCCAACGATGTACGGCCTCGCACTTTCACTGCCCGACTTGAAAGCGAAGGCGCTGCGATCGGGTGGCATCGATGTCGCCATCGACGTGGCTCTGAAGAACCCGCAACACATGGAGATGGAGCGACTCCATGAGATGCTTCAAGCGCCGACCGAACAGGGAACTGACACGGCATGGCTTCGCTTTGCGGAACGAATCGAGCGCGAACCTGAAGTTCAGGCACTCGCTGTCGCATATCTCGCTCATGTCGTGACGTGGGGCGGAGCAACCTCGACGCCCTCACTCCCGAGCGATGAGGCGTCTGAAAGATTCGGCCGCGCACTCGCAGTTGCACTGCGCGCGAATCCCGCGCTTGCGGCTTCGTTTCCGCGCGCATTCGGTGCAAGCATGAGGCTTCCGCCGATTCTGCTCGAGCCGATCATCGCGGATCCAGAAGCAATGCGTGCATTTCTGCGCGGCCCTGTGATTGCCGTGAAACATGTACCTAGGCAATACAGGGATGAGACTCGAATCGCGCTCGTCGAGGAAAGTGTCGAACTGTTGCGCCGCAAGTTTGCGCTGGAATCTGCAGATGTTTCCTACGGTCGACGCGACGGTGCATCTGTTCGCATGATGTCACTCGTTCCAACGATCGAGGGGAAGTCGCGCACATACGAACTTGACGCGACGTTTGGAACGGACATTCCGCTTCGTGCGCCGCTCGCCGACGCAGAGTGGGATGGCACGCTACGCATCGAGGCGCGCGTTGGACACGTATCGGCTGGTCGGCTCGGCCGGCGAACAACCCCGATCGAACCAGGCACACTCGAAGGCGTCGTCGATCACACGTGGGAGATTCGTGTGGAACGCGTCGATCCAACGAAGCTCCGCGCGGTTCCGGCTACGGATCCGAACGCGAGTGAAATGGTGCGCGCGTCACTCGAACCACTCATGGTGAACATCGTCGCAAACGCCGATGGCGTCCCGAGCGCATCATTCACGCTTGAGAACTTTGGTACGGTCAACGGATTGGTTGTTGCGCTCTCCGCATCGATCGAGCAGGAAGAGCGCACGTGGCCCGTCGCAAGGGGCGCCCCAAATCGAGCCCTCGGCATTCAACCGACACTCCTCGATGGTTTCGAGATTGGCCGGCCGTACACGCTCATACTTGAGGGCGTTGCACCGGAAAGCGCGGGGCGGCTTGAGGACTTCACCTATCTCGCAGGGCGCTGGATTGCGAAGTACGACGGCACGCGTCGCACGCCGACGCAGGTGATCTACACAGTGGATCCCAATGTGCACGTGAAGCAAACACCGATCACCGAGGATGGCATGCAAAGCCGCCAAGGTCGAGTCATGCAGGGCGCGACCGTCGGACCCAAACGACCGATCGTGGAAGCACCGGCGGCGGCAAAGCCGTAGACGCCGTCGCGACGGTTCCGGCAGTGCACGGCACGTGCCATGCAGTGCCTGGCACTGGGTGGCACGTGCCGTGCACCGTTTCGATCTGCACCGCTTGCACGTCGATCATTCACTCGGTGACGGCGCTGCGCTTTTCGCGCGCTGCGTCAACACAAAGACGCCGTGCTTGTTGCCGACAACAACGTCCGGCCGTCCGTCGCCGTCGAGATCACCCGTCCAGAACTGCGTGCCGACACCGCTGTCCTCATCGATCCGATGCTGCACGAAGCGCGCACCGCCCGGCGCTGCGGCATCGCGGACAAGCTCGAACCACGCGAGAATCGGAGGCGCCATCGGATCTTCGTCACCCATCGGGCCGTGCGCCCAACGACGCTTGCCCGTCACGATGTCAGGAAGTCCGTCGCCATTCATGTCTGCGATGCGAAGCGCATGCAGTTGGCTGAAACCCCCAATGAAACCCCCAATGAAACCATCGATGGCACCATCGCGCGGCGCGTTGTCGGCAGCCGTGCGACCGAGGATCACGCGCTCTGTGAACGTTCCGTCAGCGTTCTGCTCGAACCACGAAAGTCCGTAGCCGTGCGCATTGATGCTCGTCACGCCATCGGCGCGCCCATCGCCATTCACGTCCAGCGCGTACATCTGCGCGCCGCCTTCGCCAAAGTTTGCTGCGTGGAACTTCCACGGTTCGTCGGCTGCACGAACTGCATCGACTGCATCGGCTGACTCTTTCGACGCGATCGGCTGCTCGTACCAACCGCCACTCGTGAGGATGTCGATGCGTCCATCGCCGTTTACATCGCCCGCGCCGTATCCATGCGTGTACTTGTGAATCGCGCGATCGCTCTCTGGTGACTTCGCCGTGATCGCGCGGAAACGTGCTTTCTCAAGCGGTTTCGTCCAATCGATCTCCGCAAACCCGAATTGTCCGTTCGTGAAGCAAAGGAGTTCAGGTCGACCGTCGCCCGTCACGTCGACGAGGTCCGGCGACTCGCCGTCGGCCGCATCGAAGATGACGTGCCGCGCCCACGCGCGATCGAGCTGCGCTTGCGGTTTCGCGGCGGCGCCGCCTTCGAAGGCCTCGCGAGAGTCTTGCACCTCTCGCGCGGGATTGATGAAGACCGACGCGTCGCTCCCGGGCCATGAATACACGAGAATGTCGGGCCAACCATCCGCGTTGAAATCGTGCGCGAATTGCTCGAAGTAATCGGAGTACCCCGTGTCGGCACGATAGGGTTCGCGCGGCGTGCCGTCGCTGTTCATGCGCGGCGGCGCGAACGCGATACGCGCGGTGAACTCAGGCCCGAACCAGATGAAACGCCCCGCAGACACGTCGCGATGTCCATCGCGATCGAAGTCGGCAACGCAGCAGCCCTCCGCAACGAAGTCCTTCGACAGCGTGCGCTTCGTGAAGGCGGGCGGTTGCTGCGCAGCGCAGATCACCGTGAACGCAAATGCGAGAGTGTTCATGTCGTCAGTTTCTCCGCCAGATCGAGCCGCAGCACGAGCACGGCTCGTAGAACGGCGACTCTGGTACGCGCACGATTTCGGTCGTGCATGTCGGGCAAACTCTTTTTGCAAGAGCCTCCTTCACGGACTTCTGCACGCGACGCACGCGCGAGTTTCGCCGCGCACGGACGAACACTCGGACCACGATAAAGAGAAAGAGGCTCAATTCGATGAGAATGAGCGCGCCATCCATCATCGGCCCGAAGCCTCCACTGAGAAGTCGGAGCGGCGTGACGGCCATGGCAATCGCAAGCGCCGCGAAAGACATCACAAACATCGCCGTAAGAACGAAGATTCCCGCTCGACCCGCGTCAGCAGCGATGTCCTTTGCGATCGTCCCGCTACTCCTGCGCGCGCCCGCGCCGGTCGCGATGTAGCGCTCCATGTTCGCCGCGTCGATCGTGAAATCCTGAGATCCCGCACGCAGCGCACGCGCAAGTGCGCGACGACTGCGCCAACGCGCAACACCTTCGACCGTCGGGAACACGCTTCCGAGCGACTCTCCGTCGGGCGTAAACGGCGCGCGCGT
>JAIXVI010000280.1 GCA_027483065.1 Planctomycetaceae bacterium | reverse complement strand
TCTCTAAAGCGCTCGCAACCTGCTTCGCAACTTGCTCGCTTTGGCGAGGATCGCGTCAGAGCGAGCCGCGACAAACTCTGAGCGCTCGCGACTCGCTTCGCTTTCGCTCGCTTTGGCGTAAATCGCGCCAAAGGGAGCCGCCGCAGCGGCGACTGCGACAAGCTTTGAGCGCTCGCAACCTGCTTCGCAACTTGCTCGCTTTGGCGAGGATCATCAGAGGGAGCCGACGCAGCGGCGACCGCGACAAACTGTGAGCGCCTGCGACGTGCGGCCAGGCCGAACCTCTGGTTTGCGGCACTTCGCGGAGTTCGGTGCGACACTCCTCGACTGCACTCGAACGCCACCGAGATGCACGGCGGCCCCACCGAGGCGAGATCCACAAAAGCAGAAAATTTCCCCGGGAGTTTTCCCTTGAGAAATTCTGCCATCGAATTCGGTCTCCGCACATTCTGGGATTACATTTCGACTCCTCGGGGTAGGTAAATCCCCTTGAGATCCAATATGCAATCCGCGAATTCCTTCACATTCCGTAGCTCAACCGTTCTCTCCACGCTCGCACTCGGCGGCGCCGCCATCCTGCTCGGACAGGTCTCGGCGCGCGCGGGCGGGAAGGGTGACGGCGGAGTCGCGGGCGGCTCGACCAACTGCGCGACTGCGGTGGGTGCCGTTGTCGGCGACAACGCGTTCGACACGACTTCCGCAACCGCATCGGCATCGATTCCGACAGGTGGGAACTGCTCTGCGCACACAATCTACAAGGCGAATTACTTCACCTTCACGCCGGTCGCTGACGCGAGCTACACCTTCTCAACCTGCGGCGCAGCGACGTGGGACACGCGCATTGCGATCATGACCGCTTGCCCCGGATCCGCGGGTGCCGCACTGATCGCATGCAACGATGACGCATGCGATCTCCAGAGCCAGATCAGCGCTGCTCTTGTCGGCGGAACGACCTATCGCATCGTCGTCGGTGGTTACGGAAGCTCGAACGGCGGACCCGGCACTCTCTCGATCACCGAGGGCTCAGGCGGCGGTGGTGGCGGAGGTGGTGGTGGTGTGGGCGCGGACGTGATCGTCGGCGCAATCCCTGACATCGCCAAGTACGGCTCGGTCGTCGCCGGAGGCCAGACGATCATGGCCTACGCCATCGGAACGACCAGCTGCAATATCGGCACATCGCAACTCGAGTGGTTTGCGCAGCCCGACAACCGTCACCCGTTCATTCCGCAAAACATGTACCGCCACAAGAACGGGCGTTTGGAGCAGATCGGCCAGAGCTGGGGTAAGCACGGGTTCACCGCGTTGCAGGGCACACTCTGTGGCGCATGCCAAGCATCCAGCACTGGCAACTACCTTGGCGTCGGTTGCTCAGATCCCTACAGCGCCGGCCTGAATGGCGGCCAAAGCGGGCTCGGCACGCGCAAGGAAGTCAATGCCGCGACCGGCATTTTCCCGGGTACGTACAACTCCGGCATGCCGACCGCGCCAGCAACAATCGGCCGTCGACTCCAAGTGAATGCGAATGATCTGAACCCGACGTTGAACACTTACGCGAGCTACCTCGTGGAGGCGCAGTACATCCATGCGCAAGACGCCGCGGGCGGCAACGACAACAACAATGCGTCGTGGCGTGCGCTCACGGTCGGGACACTCTCCTCAGGTGCGTACACGCTCACGCTCTCTGGCGCGACCGTGCAGCAACGCGCCGCGATCGAAGCGTGGCCGACGTACAACAGTGCCGTCACGCTCGCGAACGTTGATGTCGAGGGTGATGGCCGCTTCATCGTCGGCAACTACGCGAAGGACAATGGCGACGGAACCTGGCGCTACGAGTACGCCGTCTTCAACATGAACTCCGATCGCTCGGGACGGTCTTTCTCCGTGCCGGTGCCCGCTGGTGTCACCATCACGAACGCTGGATTCCGTGACGTCGACTACCACTCGGGCGACCCGTACGACCTCACGGACTGGTCGATTTCGACGAGCGGCGGCTCGGTCACGTGGACCGGCGGCACCTTCGCCACGAATCCAAACGGGAACGCGCTTCGCTTCGCCACCATGTACAACTTCTGGTTTGACGCGACCACCCCGCCGCAAGATGTTTCGGCGACGCTCGGCCTCTTTAAGCCAGGCGCCGCGGGCGCACCGAACGCGATGGCCGTAACCGTGAAGGGCCCAACGGGCGGAAGCGTCCCCGGCGACCTCAACGGCGACGGCACTGTCAACGCCGCTGACCTTTCGATTCTCCTCAGCAACTGGGGTGGCGCTGGAAGCGGCGACATCAACGGCGATGGCACTGTCGATGCAGCAGACCTCGCGGCGCTCCTCGCCGCGTGGACGAGCTGAGCTTCCTCATCACCAGTCCCGTTCCGAATTGCGGGCTCTCCTGCACTGTTTCAATCCCAACGATCCGACCATCACAGTCCTGATCGTCAGCAACCTGATTACTTCCGACACGGACCATCCATGAACACGAAGATCTTCCTCGCCACGATTCCAGTTGGTCTTGCGGCAATGCTCTTGGGCCAGTTCTCAGCATCTGCGCTCCCAAGCGAGAAGGGCGAGGGCGGACTCGCCATGGCGGGCGCAGACGTCATCGTTGGCGCCATTCCGAACGTCTCGAAGTACGGTTCGGCTGTGGTCAACGGTCGCACCGTCATGGCATACGCCATCGGAACGACCAGCTGCAATATCGGCACCTCGCAACTCGAGTGGTTTGCCTCGCCAGACAATCGCCACCCGTTCATCCCTATGAACGCGTTTCGCTATCGAAACGGCCGCTTTGAGCAGATCGGGTTGAGCTGGGGCAAGCATGGATTCACGGCGTTGCAGCAAACGCTTTGCGGCTCGTGCCAAGCATCGAGCACAGGGAATTACCTAGGTATCGGCTGCTCTGATCCGTATTCGTCCAGTCTCAACGGCGGCCAGAGCGGGCTCGGTGCGCGCCACGAAATCAATGCCGCGACCGGAGCTTTCCCGGGCAGCTACAACTCAGGCATGCCGTCCGCTCCCGCGACGATCGGCCGCCGACTCCAGATCGATTCGGCATTCCTCGACCCCGCGCAAAATGCAGGCTCGCAGTACTTCTTCGAGGCGCAGTACATCCATCAACAAGATGCCACCGCTGGCAACAAGATGAACAACGCCTCCTACCGAGGCTTCACTGTTGGAACGCTTTCATCTGGCGCCTACACGCTGACATTGACGGGTGCGACGATTCAGCAGAAACCCGCGATTGAAGCGTGGCCACTCGTCGACGCGAACGCAACGATCGCCAACGCAGATGTCCCGAGCGACGGTCGCTTCATTGCCGGCGTCAGTGTGCGCGACAACGGCAACGGAACCTGGCGATACGAGTACGCGGTGCACAACCTCAACTCGGATCGATCCGGCCGGTCGTTCTCGGTTCCGGTGCCCGACGGTGTGACCATCACGAACATCGGTTTCAAGGACATCGATTACCACTCCGGCGATCCGTTCAGCCCAACGGACTGGACCTCAAGTGCATCTGGCGGTGCCGTGACATGGACCGGCGGGACCCATTCACAAAGCACGACCTCCAACGCGCTTCGTTTCGCGACGATGTACAACTTCTGGTTTGATGCAGATCAACCACCTCAAGTCGTGAATGCGACGGTTGGTCTCTTCAAGCCCGGTTCTGCAGGAGCGCCCGCGTCGATCGGCGTCGCGTCGAAGGGCCCATCCGCTCCACCGTCGAACCCCGCCGATCTCGATGGCGACGGACTCGTCACCGCTGAAGATCTCACCATCCTCCTCTCGAATTGGGGCGGTAGTGGTGATGGCGATATCAACAGCGACGGCATCGTCGACGCGGAAGACCTCACTGCGATCCTCAGTGCTTGGTCAGCGTGAGCGACGCAGATCGAATCTGAGTCGAAAGTGAAGGCGATGAACCGGCTCGGCGGGTGCGGTTATCGCTTTGGGGGATCTCTCCGCCTTTCTGTGCTACAGCAGGCAACCAGCGCGGCTCGCGTCACCATCACCAACTCTGCTTCTTGGCCAAGATTGATCGTGGGGCCTATTGCTTCGGCGGTCGTGAATTCGCCTGCCGGAACATCCCCGCCGCGCGATTACTCACGCCCGCGCCGCGTGCTTCGTCGGCTGCTTCGGCGGATCAAAAAGGTCACCGGGCTCGATCCGCACACCTTCTGAGACCTGAGACAGCTCACTGTTTCCGACTCTTCTCGCAGATCCCGGCTCGTACTCGAGCCCAGCGCTCTCGTACGCGCCACCGCTCTACGTCCGAGAATCGCTCGGATCGCGGTTCCGTTGCCTCGCAGCTGACGAGGGCAAACTTGGCTCCTTCGCGGACCGATGAAGCATTTCCTCCGACAAAGGCTGTCACCTCAATCGTTCACAATTGCCGATACCTCCAACACCCATGACCCCGGATCGTTCCATCGACATTCTGATGATCACCTACAACCGACCTGCCTACACCAGGTTGGCCTTGGAGCGACTGCTCGCGACCTGCGACGAGTCCATGCGCGTCTGGCTGTGGCATAACGGGAATCACGAGGAAACCCTCGCAGTGACGTCGGAACTCGCGCGCCATCCGCGGGTTCACCGTTTTCACCACTGCCCAGAGAATCTCAAACTTCGAGCTCCAACGAACTGGCTCTTCCGCGAGTCCAAGGGCGCCTTCGTGACCAAAGTCGACGATGACTGCCTGATGCCCGACGGCTGGGCCGACACGCTCCGCAGCGCCATGGACGACGAGCCAAAGTTCGGCATCCTCGGCTGTTGGCGATTCCAAGACGAGGACTTCGACCCGAAGATCGCGAACTGGAAAATCCAGTCGTTTGGTAAACACAAAGTGCTTCGCAACATGTGGGTTGAGGGAAGCGGTTACCTGATGCGCCGCGCATGTGTGGACTTCGCGGGTGAGATTGGACCAAAGGAGAACTTCACCTCGTATTGCGTGAAGGTCGGACGTGGCGGCTGGATCAACGGCTGGTATTGGCCCCCGCTCCACCAGCCGCACCTCGATGATCCGCGTGAGCCGCTGAGCGCGATTCGTTCAGATGAGGATCTCCTCTCGAATCTGCCGCTTTCCGCCATCAACTCTGGGATCAAGACTCGCGACGAGTGGATCGCACGCTTACGCCGAAGCGCGCGCGAAGTTCAGGTCGCACCGTTTCATGCGTCCTACTACGCACCGTGGCGCCGCAAACTTCGCCATGGGCTGATCCGCGCCAAGCGTGCGCTCGGTATTGATCGCCACGCTTACTAAACTCGGGACTGGCCACGACGAACATCGGAGTCCGACACGTGAGAATTGCCACGATCAAGGCCGTCACTGAGGCGCAACTTTGTACCGGCTGCGGCGCATGCGCATCGATCGCGCCCGAACGGTATCGCATGGCGGATGTGACGGATCACGGGCGACGACCGATTCCCTGCTCCGCGACACGTGAAGATCACGTCGAGCGCGAATTGCTCGAAGTCTGCCCTGGCGTCACGCTCCATCATGACGAAAAAACTTGGAGCAAAGGCTACGACCGGGAGCAGGCCGCGGGCTGGGGGCCGATTCTCGAGGTCTGGAAGGGTCACGCCGTCGAGGAGCAGACCCGATGGGAGGCCTCGAGCGGTGGCATTGCGACAGCGATCGCACTGCATGCAGTCCGTTCGAAGAATACGCACGGAGTACTGCACATTCGCTCGCGCCGCGGACGCGCATGGCTCAACGAAACCGTCTTGAGTACGACCGAGGCCGATGTACGCGCAGCGACGGGCTCGCGTTACGCACCTGCGAGCCCGGTTGAGTCACTGCATCTCGTTCGAGACGCAGCGACGCCGACTGTCTTCATTGGCAAACCATGCGACGTCGCCGCTGTGCACAACATCGCGCGAAAAGATCGCACCATCAACGAGAAAGTCGCGCTCACCGTCGCGATCTTCTGCGCGGGTACGCCAACGTGGCGCGGCACACTTGAGATGCTCCGCGCGATGGGATTCGATGACCCTGAAAGTGTCGAGTACCTCCGCTACCGCGGGCACGGATGGCCAGGGCATGCCGCGGCGCGCGGCAAGATCCAAGGTCGCGCAACCGAAGTGAAGTTCACCTACGACGAGAGTTGGAATCGCATCCTTTCGCGTCATCGACAGTGGCGATGCCAGATTTGTCCCGATCACACCGGCGAGTTCGCCGACATCTCCGTCGGAGATCCTTGGTACGAGCCGCCGAAAGAGGGCGCCTCGGGCGAGAGCCTCATCGTGGTGCGCACCGAACGTGGTGCGCGCTGGGTTGAGGAGATGCGCGCGCTTGGTGTGCTTCGGATTGAGCGCGTCGCGAACGATGTCGTTGCGAGAAGCCAACCGAATCTCATGCGCGTGCGTGGCGCCGTCTGGGGACGCTTGCTCGCCTTGCGACTCGCAGGTGCTGGCGTCCCAAGCTTCCGCGGCCTCCCAACCTTCCGCTTCTGGCTCCGCGAGATCGACATGCGAGCAAAGTTGCAATCGATCTTCGGCACCCTCCGGCGTATCGGCTCGCGCGGGCTCCGCAAGCCTGCGACGATGGCGCCCATGGATGAATCCGGCGGCGACGTGACGAACGCAAATCCGCGCTGATGCCAGAAACTCGACCCGGAAACTCGACCCAGAAATTCGATCCGGAAGTTTGACCCGAAATTCGACCTTGCGTCGCTGCGCCTGAGCGAAGATCTTTCGAGCCCATGGCTGAGAGCGCACCCACGCATCCCCAACGCGCTTCCGAACCACACGCGCCCAACCTCGGACGTGCGCTTCGCTACGCACTCTTCCATTTGCGCGAGTCGCAAGCACCCACGATGGCTGCGAATCTCGCATTTCGAACGCTCTTCGGTCTGCTGCCCGTGCTCGTTGTCGCGACGATCGTCACGCGCGCACTGCTCGGCGACGGCTTCGATGACCTCGTCATCCACGCGACGGAAACACTCGGACTCGACGATGTGGCAATCGCGGGCTCCGACGAAGCGTCGCGCGTGCCGCTCGGCACGTGGCTCCAGTCACTCGCGAAAGAAGCAGCGGCAATCGATCTCTCTGCAATCGGGCTCGTCGGCGCGCTCGCAGTGCTCTTCTCTGCGATCTGGACCATGGTCGCAATCGAGTCGAGCTTCAATGCGATTTACCGCGCACCAAGCGGACGTCCATTTGTGCGCCGCGTGCTCATCTACTGGTTCGTCATCACCGCGGGCCCCGTACTCTTCGCGGCGATCCCACTGGCGCTCAAAACTGCGTCCGGTGCTCTCGGTGCGGACAGTGTCCTCTCGCAGGCTTTCGCGTGGACATTTTCGATGGTCGGGGGCTTCCTCTCACTTTGGCTCCTCTTGTCAGCGGCTTACGCGACTGTCCCGAATGCGAAGGTCGACCTCCGCAGCGCCATCATCGGTGCGTTCGTCGCAGCGCTCTTGGTTGAGATCGGAAAGCGATTCCTCGGCGCATCACTTGCAGGCAGCTTCTCTGCAAGTCGGCTCTACGGCTCGCTCGGACTCGTCCCGCTTTTCATGCTGTGGATTTACGTCATGTGGCTTGTGGTCCTCTTCGGACTGCAATTCGCAGCGATCCTCCAAGGACTGTCGCGCGACGGTCGACTGCTCGCGAGCAGCGTTGGCGTTTCGGATGTCTTCGAGCCAGCGGAGGCGATCGGCTGTTTCGAAGCGATTTGCGAACGCTTCCGCAACGGGAAAGGCGCATCGACCGACACGTTGGTGCGTTCCTGCGCGGTTTCACCCTCGAATGCGCGAAGGCTGCTTGCGGGATTTGAGAAGGCCGGCCTCGCGCATCGCATCGACGGCGACGAACGTCGTTTCGCGCCGTCGCGTCCACCAGAAACGATTCTGCAACGCGACGTTCTTCGCGTTGGCTTCGCCGTGAGCGATGGTGGGACCGAATGTCACTCCGCAGACACCATCGCCATGCTGCGCGAAGCGCAACTCACGCGACTTGGTGAGCGCTCGTTTGCGAACGCGACTGCAAGCACAGAACAATAAGCGCAAAGAAAATCGGCGAGGATGACCTCGCCGACTTCGAGTTGTTGTTGACCTGTGCTGCGGATCTGTCTAGTCGCGAGCACCACGATTCGCAATGCGCGAAACTCATGCGAACAACGCGCGACCGTACGCGACTTGCTCGCTCACTGCGGGCACTGGCCCCACGCCGCGAGCAGCAGCGAAAGATCCGCCGCATCCACGAATCCGTCTCCGTTGATATCCGCGCCGCCCGATGGGTCTCCCCATGTCGCGAGAAGGAGCGACAAATCGGAAGCGGTCACGAAGCTATCGCCGTCGATATCGGCTGGACACGGATCGCTGCCGCCGCCCGCATCAAGTTCGATGACCGCGATGTGCGGGTAGCCCGAGCCCGCGTCGTTGAGATCGTTCCACTTGCCAGATGAACCAAGCATTTCGGCGTAGTCCTCAACGCCGCCCGAGTTGTTTGGCTCGCCTGCATTCCAGTTGGTGTACTTCGCTGGCGTTCCGTCGGACCACTCATACGAACCCTCGACGTTGCGATCTGAAAATCCGATCCAAATGCGTCGATCGACGCCGCCGAGATTGCGGAAATTCTGCCACACGAAATCCTGTTCCTCGGCATCACCAATCGAAACAAGATGACCGCCGAGCGAGACGCCAAGCGCCTCAGCCGCAGTCCATGTTGTCGCACTCACGGCCACATATCGACGACCAGTCGCTTTGTTGGTGACATCCCCGAGAAGCGCGATCGGTGAGATCACAATCGCGCCTGATCCCATGCCGGTCGTCGTCGTGTTGTAGTACGAACCCACACGAATCAGGTACTCCGCGCCGGCTTGTGCGGTGAAGGTCGTTCGCGACTGCGTGGCACAATTGTCATCGATGCATGCGATCACGGGTGCGCTGCAATCTGGCCCGCCGTAGACGGCGATCTTGGTGTCGAGCGTCGTCTGTGAGCAACTTGCCACGTCGACGACAAACGTTTCTGGCGCACGGAATCGGAACCAGACATCGTTGTAAATGTTCTGGTTGCTGAAGAAGTTGCAAAGAACGTCCGCAGCGCCATCGGTCGTTGCACCGACAGTGCTGAAGGCATACGTTCCGTAGCCCTTGATGAACTCCGCGTCAGCGCAGTTGTCCGCGCCTTGAGCGAGTGCAACGTTGGCGATGGCGAGCGTGGTAGCGACCGAAAGAGCGAGACCGTTGCGAGCGTGCAGCATGAAATGGATTTCCTACGATGGCTCGGCGCGGTCGTGCCGAAGTGAGGCCCCTCACGTCTGAACAGTCGCGACCGCGAACCAACGTCCGACAAGTTCGTCCGTTTGAAACCAAATGCAAGCAATTCGTTTGTCTTCGCACGAAATTCCGACCCAAACCCCGTCGAATCGCAGATTTGCCTTGCCAAAACGCTGATTCCCGCAATCCCTGCTCGCCAACGGCCGTTCAGAGTCTGGAGAATCGACTCATGCGACGCACGCTCGACGCACTGCCCCTCGCGATCCTGACAACCTTCCTCACGACTTCCGCGGCCGTCGCGCAGTCGATGGATGAGATGTCCGAAACGGACACCCCCGCTGTGATGACGGGCGACATGACGGGCGATGAGGGCGACGCGATGTCAGCACCTCCGGCTGCAGCCGCGCTCACGGCCGACGAGGTCAAGTTCTTCGAGTCGAAGATTCGCCCGATTCTGATCGCGAATTGCTACGGCTGTCACTCGACGTCCGCGGGGAAATCGAAAGGCGGCCTCAAGCTCGATACGCGCGAAGCGAGCCTCAAAGGCGGCGAATCTGGTCCTGCGATTGTGCCCGGTGACGCCGACTCGAGCCTGCTGATCCGCGCGGTGCGCTACCACGACGCCGACTACGAAATGCCGCCGGCGGGCAAGTTGCGCGATGAAGACATCGCGCTGCTTGAGCAATGGGTGGCGATGGGTGCGCCTGATCCTCGAAGCGAATCAGAAATGGCACACGGTGCATCGCCCGGAACCGCGAAGCGTTGGACCACGCAAGAGATCGCCGCCGGAAAGAACTCGCACTGGTCATATCGGCCGATCGTGGCACCAGCGGTTCCCTCGCTCGCGGCGGTTGGAAGCGCTGGCGCGGGTACCCCCGCGAAAGACTGGAATATGGCCACGTGGTCCACGACGCCCATCGATGCCTTCATCGCCGCCACACTCGTTGAGCGCGATCTCTCTCCCGCCGCACCAGCCGATCGCCGCGAACTCTTGCGGCGCGCGAGTTTCGATCTCATCGGACTTCCGCCGACCGCGCAAGAAATAGAACGCTTCGAGAAGGACTCCTCGCCCGACGCGTTCGCGAAGGCGATTGATCGCATGCTCGCGAGCCCGCAATTCGGAGAGCGCTGGGGACGGCACTGGCTCGACGTCGCCCGCTACGCCGAATCGAGCGGAAAGGAAGCGAACACGCTCTATCCGCACGCGTGGCGCTACCGCGACTACGTCATCGAGAGTTTCAACGAAGACAAGCCGTACAACGAGTTTTTGATCGAGCAACTCGCCGGCGATCTCCTCCCTGCGAAAGACCCCGCCGAGCGCGCCGAACATCTCGTCGCAACGGGCTATCTCGCGATCGGCACGAAGAGCCACAACGCGCGCGGCAAGCCGCAATTCCAGATGGATCTCGCCGATGAGCAGATCGATGCGG
>JAIXVI010000040.1 GCA_027483065.1 Planctomycetaceae bacterium | reverse complement strand
CCCGTTGCCCTCTTGAAAGGAGATAGCGATGTCTGAAACGGTCGAGCCCGATCGCAGGAATGACGATGCGAACAATGGCAACGACGCCGACTTCCCTTGGCAGCGGCCGGGCGAGGCGTCTTCACTCGAGTTTCCCTTCGATTTCAGCGCTCCGGCACTCACTGGTTTCCATTGGTCGGTGCGATTCAATCCGTGGGTGCGATGGAAGTGGCGTCGCGAGTGGCAAGCGCTCGCAGGCTGGAACTGGTGGGGGTGGATCGTCTGTTTGGCGCCCACGGAGCGCTGGCTCGCCGGGCCAGACTTGGTTCGAGATTTGGAGAAAGACAACTCCCGCATGCACGACTTCAGGGAGGCGGAGGCGTCCCTTGGAGGCGCGCTTCAAGACCTGCGTGGGCTAGACCACCCAGAATGGAAAGAACTTCGGGCGATGGCATCCAAGTGCTTCGCACTCGTCTCGGCGAAGCGTCTCGGTGACCCCTCGGTGGATCCGTCCGACTTCGGAGTGATGGACCGGAAGCAGTCAGACAATCGTGCGCTCGTCGAGAGACGCCTCAGGCTGGCGTTTACCTTCATGGAAACGGCCATGTCGCAGCGAGCGGCGAGGCATGGCTCGACGTACGGTCGCGACTATTGCTTCCTGCTTGACTTGCTTTGCGGCTCGGTCGGATCTGTGCAGCGTCCCGATGTGGTCGGCCGTCTCGCTGGCGCACCGGTGTTTCCAAACGCTCGGTTCTCTGGCCGACGTGTCGAGTTCTGCGAGGGGTCGATCACGCGCATGCGCGAGCAGCACGGCGAAGGATCAGACATGCATCGCTGGATGCTGTCGTGGGGCATCGAGGCGTTGAAGTCAAGCGCGTGCGAAGAGCCTTCGATCGATGCGACGCGCCGCAACTGGATCGATGAACTCCTCCGGCTTGAGCGCTCAGCGCCGCCCGTCAAGGGCATGGTCCATCTCGGCAGCGCGATCCTCTTGGCAGCTGAGGATGCGAAGCGCCGCGGGGATCTCGACGAGGCGGAGGCGATGCTTCGGCAGGGTGAGGTCGAACTCCGTGGTCGGGTCGCGGGCTTGCCAACGCGCTATCAGCAGATCCGGAGGGAACTCCTGAGAAACCTCAGCGATCGCGGGAAGGACTCGGAGGTTGAGTTGCTCCTCCGCGACATGATCGAACTTGAGCAACAGGAGCACACCGCGGATGAAATGGCGCTGCGCACGCTCATGGGGCCGGCGATCGGCTGGATGCGCGTGCGGCTCGCACGATTGCTCGAGCGACAAGATCGGATCGAGGAAGCGGAACAAGTCTACCGTGCCAGCGTTGGCGATCGCTTCGGCATTCATCCGCCGAATCACGGACTTGGATTTCTTGTGGAGTTCCTCTTGCGTCAGCACCGCGCGACAGAGGCGGTCGAGGCGATTGAGGAGGTGATCCGAAGGACTCGAGCCTCGCGCGAGCCCAACGAGCACACGCTGATGCGGCTTCTCATGCAGCACATCTCAACGATTGACCGCTATCTCGACCGAAAGGAGGACGCTTGGCTGCGCCGTATCGAGCCGAGTATCGATGAACTCGTGGAGAAGGCCCGCAAGATCGAGATCGAGCCTCCGCTCTACTTCGGCTCCGATCAGCTCGTGCGGGCCGCGTACGCCGTTGCGCGCGCCGGTCAAGCAGAGAAGGGGATCGAACTGCTCCGGCCGCATCTCCGCAAGATTCGCGAGATGAAGGAAGAGGAGCGCCGTTCGCAGGTCTGGCTCGTCACGATGCTCGCGTTCTGCCTTGAGTTCCGCGAGGACCAACTTCGCGAGTCTCTGCCCCGTGCGGACGCCGCGAAATCCGCCGAGCGCGAAGAAATCGAGCGGCAGATCCTCGAGTGTCGTCGCGAGAGGCGCGAGCATCTTGCGTGGGCTGTGCCAGGATTGCTTACCACGATTGAGCCGCGTGATGGGCGCCCTGGTTCAAATCCATGGGTCGATCATGCACAGCGATCGCTCGCAGATGCGTTGGCTGAGGACGGAGAGTACGAGGAGGCGCGCTTGCAACTGGAGGCCGCGCTCGCGCGCTCGGAGGGTGCGGTTCCGCCGGTACCAAGGATGAGCTGGCTCGTCGGACGTGCGCTCATCGATGTGCTTGAAAAGCTGCATCGCTTCGATGAAGTCATGGCACTCCGGGAGCGGTATCCGGATGAATCGCCAGACGACTTCGATCTCGCCGAAGGCGACCCGGACATCGTCGGCGACGACGAAGATCGCGACGAACCCGGACGTCTCTAAGCCCGAGAAACGCGTGGTCCGTTGAATGTGCTCGTTGCGGGCGCGTCGCTTGCTCGCGTGCGATCGCTCTCCCCAAGAATGAAGCAGAAAAGACAACACACTTGAAGAAGTGCTTGTGGAGACTCTGTATCTTTCTCAACAGAAGAATTACATGTGGTGCGCAGCGCGCGGTGTTTTGAGCGGCCTACAGCGGTGTGAAGTCCATCACGAAACTCTCACGAAACTTAGAGGAGCATTCGATGAGTGCCGAGCTACTGTCCGAACTTGAGTAACTTCGTCGACTCGCCGCATGCGGGTTTCATCCGCAGGCAGCGGTGCGCGCTGCAGACCTTGTGTCGAGGACGATCGTTGCTCCTGTCGGCACTCCGATACGTGAGATCGGTGCGGAGGCAATGGCGATCGGGGTACGGTCAAAGGGTGGACTCTGGGGTGCGCCCGAGGAGAGGGACATCGACGAACTGCTGTTGGAAGTCGAGCGATCGACGGGCTTCGGTTCGAGCCTTCATCTGTACGTGCTCCTGACGTACTTGGATGTGGGGTGGGGCGCCGAAGCGCGTTGTCGCCTGCTCGATGCGCTGCTTGCGGAAGCACCCGTCGAGGCGCAAGACGATCGAGTCGATGCGGTTCGATTCCGCCGGAGGCTTATGCGCCAACTGCCGGCGGATGCCGATTGGCTCGCGAGCGTTCGGGACGGATCCGTGCCCTTCGAAGGGCACGCGAGCTTCAACGAGTGGGAGCGTCGGGTACTCGCGGGCGAACATCGACCTGCGTGGCACTGGCTGAGTGCGGCGTGGGATTGCGTCTTTGCGTGCTTTCCTTCAAGCCAGCCCGATGATTCCGGCGACCTTGGGGAGGAGTCAGAGGAACTGAAGCAGGCCGCGAAAAGTGCCTACGGCCGAATCGCGCCAATCCTTCTCTCGCGCCTCGGAGAATGCCCAAATCACGACATATACCGGTGGGCGGGGTTTGAACCCGGGAGTGCTGAGAGCAT
>JAIXVI010000058.1 GCA_027483065.1 Planctomycetaceae bacterium | reverse complement strand
CCGCTGCTTCCACCGCTGCTCGCGTGAATCTCCGCGCTCTGCGTGACGCAGTCGGCGAGGAGTTCGTTCGCGATGCGATCCACTTCGCTCGCCGTGAGATCACCTTGGATCAGGTAGACCGCCGTGTGTTCGACCTTCTTTGGCGCGCGTGCGAGGCCGAGGCCTTCGATCGCGCGCTGGACGGCTGCGCCGCGCGGATCGGAGTGACCACGACGAGGACGAACCTCGACGCGATAGATGGCGGTCGAGAGGGCGGAGGTACGGGGCGAAAGATCAGCAGCGGTCGGCATAGTCTCGTTCCTGCGGCACGCGGCCGCAGGACGGCACGCGCGCCTTGGGGGGAACGCGGAGTGTAGGAAAACGGCCCGCGACGGGAATCGTCACGGGCCGTTGATTTCTGTGGATTCGCGCGACTTTCAGGCGGGTGCGCGGGAAACGGTCCGCGCACAACTTCACGCGCGACCGTTGGTGTTTCAGAACGCCATCTGCAGCATGGTGCGGAAGACGAACTCGCTCTCCTCGGCGGACGCGCGCCAACCGTTCTCGCCGTTCCACCAGATGCCATCGACTGCGTTGAATGCGATACCCGCGTCGAAGGCCCACTTGAGATCCTCGCCGTCGAGATACCAGTTGGCACCCGCGGTCAGGATCGAAAGGTTGTTGTCGTTCCAAAGGCTCGCGGTACCCGCGGGCGACGTGATGTCGTCGATTCCATCGATCGACGCCGCACCAAACTCAAAGCGCCCGAACACTTCCCACTTCGGCAGGAAGTAGTACGAGCCCTGGACGACAACGCCCCACATATCGCTGTTGCCAATGTCGAAGAAGTTCGGCACGCCGAAGCCGTTGCCACCCTCCACAAACGCCGCGCTCGAATCCATGTACGAGTAGGTAAAGCTCGCAAAGAGCGACGCGCCGCCGTACATCATGCTGACGTCGGCCGTACCGATGAGCCATGTGTTCGGATCGGTGTTCGACGAGTCGGTGCCGAAGTTCGGGTCTCCCTGCTGGAAGTTGCCGGCGACACCGACCATGATCGCCGTCTCATCGCCCGGCGGGCTCGTCATCGAGTTGAACTGCTGCCACTGGCCCGACAGCTTCCACTCGACGCGCGCAGTCACAGCCCAGTCGACGGTGTCATCGTCCCACGCGCTGTTGATGGGATCGCTGCCGGCACCCTTGAGAATGCCGTAAACATTGTCATCGCCGCCGTTCGAGTACGCGACGGCCGCGCGAACATCGTCAGAGATCCACGACAACTCGATGCCCTGCGAAATGCCGACGCCAAGGTGCTCGACGACCGTCGATCGCGCAACACCGAGCTGATATTCCGCGTCGACGAGTTGTTCGCGCGCGAATGGCAACTTGAATTGGCCGACGCGCAGCGCGAAATCATCCGAGAGTTGCGTACGCACATACGCATCGATCAGTGCGAAATCGCCGGAGCCGTTGCCGAGATTCGAGAGCGGATACTGCCCGAGCGACGCTTCGCCATCCGAGGAGAATTCGCCGCGCACCTTGTATTGCCAATCTGGACCGAAGGCGTGACCTTCAAGCCAGAGTTGGGTGTTTGGCATGTCGAAACCCGAGCGATTCTCGACATTGTCCGCGATGTAGTTGTTGTCGATGTTGACGCCGGAGTCGCCGTTTGGCACCGAACTGAAGATGTAGCGAGCCTGCAACAAGCCGCCGACATTCATGCGGAATCGTTGATCAGGACTTTCGAGGAAGAAGCCGTCGTTCCAACCGGCAGTCATGCCGGACGACTGAAGACTGCGTCGCGTGTCGCTGTCGGCGAGAACATCGGTGACGATGCCGCGAATCTCAGCGGCGCGCTGTTCGGTGAGCCATGCTTCGTCGCTTCCCTCGCGAAGCGTTTCAACTTCGCTCGCGAGCGCGCGATTCGACGCTTCGAGTTTCTCGATGCGCTTCATGAGTTCGCCGACATCGGTCGCAGAAGGCGCATCGCCTGCGCGCGCAGCGCCCGCGATGCCGAGCGCTGCGAGCATGAGCGGCGTCCAGAGCGGACCCGGGATGCGGGATCCTGCGTGAGAAGACCGCGAGATACGGCCGTTGCGGATCGAGGTACACGTCGGGGTGCACGTCCTGTGCGTTTGGGTCGGCATCCTGCCTGCTCCTTCGGTTGAACTGCGGGAAATCCCCGCACGTCCGAATATCGGCAGCGATGCGCGCGATACGCCAGATTTCGTGGGTTTGAAAAGTGGCGGCTCGATCGATGGCGACAAAAAGAAAACCGGCCGCTCCTTGCGGAGCGGCCGGCTGAGCCTTTTTTCACAGGCACCGAAGTGCCCGATGGGTGGATGCGTTCTCTGTCAAGCAGGCCGAAGCCTGACTGAAATCAGAAGCTGAACGACATCTGGGCTTGGAGCATCCACTGGCCGTCTTCGCCAGCGCCGTCCGCGAGCCAGTTGTTACCGGAGGCTGGGAATTCCCAGATTCCGATACCGTCGAACGCGTAACCGAAGTTGAAGCCGAGCTTCGCGGTGTTCTGAGCCATATACCAGTTGGCACCGAAGGTCAGAGTCGAGAAGTCGTTCGAGTCGAGGTTGGTGTCAGCGTCGCCGTACTCGTAGCGAGCAACGAGTTCGACGTCGTCAGAGACGAACACGCCGCCCTGGAGGGTGAAGCCGTATGGGTTCTCGGCGCCGCCCGGAGCGTCGTCGTTGTTGTCCCAGTAGAAGGCACCCATGACGTTCGCGCCGCCGAAGTCGACGGTGACGTCCACGGTTGCGCCGAACACGTCGCCGTCGCCAGCGGTGTTCGAGTCAGCCCAGTTGAGGCCAGCGCCGATGAGGACGCCCATCTCTTCGCCACGGAACGACATCGCGTTGTTGAACTGATCCCACGTGCCCGAGAGCTTGAACTCAGCGCGGCCGGTGAGAGCGAACTCGTCCGAAGGCGAGCCATCGGTCCAGTCAGCGTCGACTTGGTTCAGCGCGTTGACGTACGCAACAGCCGCGCGGAACGCGTCAGCCGAGTACGTGAGCATGAGGCCTTGACCGTAGCCGTCAGCAAACGCGTTGCTGATGGTCGAGTAATCGTTGAACTGGAGGTTGCCAGCGTCGGTGCCGTACTCGCCCGAGAAGGGGAGCTTGAACTGACCGACAGTGAAGGAGAGGCCGCCGCCCATGTCCTTCGACACGAACGCGTCCGCGAGGACGGCGCCGTCAGCGTCGAACTCAACGTCGTTCGTGTATGCGAAGTAGTAAGCAACCTTGTACGACCAGGTCGAGTCGACCATGTTGCCGCCGAAGGTCAAGCGCGTGCGCTTGTTCTCGAAGCCCCAGGTCTGATCTTCGCCGGTGCCCGCGTCGTTGCGGTTGTTGAAGGTCCAGCGAACTTGCTCGAGAACGTTGAGCTTCATCGAGTAGTTGCCGTCAGCCGACGACATGAAGAAGCCGCCGTTGTAGCCGGCGCCAGCGCCGCTGCCCTGGAGGCTCGAGCGTGTGTCCGCGTCCGCGAGGACGTCGGTGACGATGCCGCGGATCTCAGAAGCGCGCTGCTCGGTGAGCCACGCGTCGCCTTGCGAGTTCTTCATCTCAGCGATCTGGGCCTTGAGGTTCGCGACTTCTGCCGCGAGTTCGCTGTTCTGATCAGCGCCGAAAGCCGCGCCACCGATGGCGAGGGTCGTACCGGCGAAGAAGCCGACGGTCTTGGTGAGACTCATGTATGAAACTCTCCGTACTAGTTTTGGGACCGGGTTCAGCGGTCCACGTCATCCACCCGTCCGTCTATTTCCGTGACCACCAAAGGACACGGCCGGACGGTTCTCCATCATCGGCCGACTCTGGCCGAATTGATGAGCGGGAAACTTACAGACTCGTGAGCAAATCGTCTAGTCGGGGGAAAGCCTGTTGGGCGAGCGCAACCAAATCATCGTTGCGTTCGATTCATAAGCCCCTTTACGACTTGCCTTTACGTTTTCAAGAGACGATCAACTGCAACGCAAAGATGTCGGCAAGATCCGCCTCTTCAATCTTGTGCGCCGACGAGCCCAGCACTGCGCTTGATCGCTCCACACGCGTGTTCGACCTACAGAAGGGCTACCCGCGCCGTTTCACTCCCGCCTTCGGCTCTGCAAGTTCCGCCGGGGGCGTACGGGTGCCGCGCTCGGTGGCGCCCAACGCATCTGACGTACTGCGCCCTTCCGTGAGCGCGCGTTGCACAGGTGTCAGTACATCGAGCGCGCGTTGAATCGTGCCAACTTTCACAATGTCGCGTTGTTCGTTTCGCGCGTCGCGCTCGACGTTCGCGCCGATTTTCGCCGAACTCGGCACAAGCACGACGCGCGCGCCGCGGCGAAGTGACTCATGCACGCGCTGCTCGAGATGCGGCACCGTGCGCAACTCTCCCGTGAGCCCCACCTCGCCGATCGCCACCGTTCCGTGCGGAAGTGTGCGGTGGAGAAACGCTCCAGCCACGGCGAGCGCAATCGAGAGATCGGCAGCAGGCTCCGCGATTTTGAGGCCGCCAAGCGCCTGCGCGAAGACATCTTGATCCGCGAGCCGAAGGCCGCCGTGCTTCTCAAGCACCGCGATCAACATCGCCAGTCGACTCGAATCGAGACCGGACGCGCGACGCTTCGCACTTCCGAGAAATCCCGTCGAAACAAGCGCGTGGACCTCGCCGAGAAGGCAGCGTGTTCCCGCCATCGTCGCCACGAACGCGCATCCCGGTGCCGATGGCCCACCCGCCAACGGCACGCGCACCGCTTCGACTTCCGCCAATCCATCGCCTTGCATCTCAAAGAGGCCGATTTCCTGCGTTGAGCCAAACCGATTCTTCACACCGCGTACGACGCGCAGCGCTGAATGTCGATCGCCTTCGAAACCAAGCACGACATCAACAAGGTGTTCAAGCAGTTTCGGCCCCGCGAGTGCCCCCTCCTTTGTGACGTGACCGACGAGCACAACACCGCAGCCCGTCGACTTCGCGAGCGCGACGAGGTCGAGCGTGCAGCGACGAAGTTGGGCGATCGAGCCCGGAGCGGCCGACACGTCGGCGCGGTGCACGAGTTGGATCGAGTCAACGAGTACGAGCGATGCGCGCACGCGCCGAGCCTGTTCAACGATGCGCGCGACATTCGTCTCGCCAAGCACCAACAGCCGCTCGCCAAGCGCCTTTGCTCCGCCTGCGCGCACCACGGGCTCAAGTCGCTCCGCGCGCAATCGCACCTGCTGCGGACTCTCTTCGCTCGACGCGTAGAGCGCGGTCCCTCCACCCACCGCGATCGATGCTGCCACCTGCATCAGAAGCGTGCTCTTTCCAATTCCTGGATCGCCACCGAGAAGCATGACCGAACCGGGTACAACCCCGCCGCCGAGTACGCGATCGAACTCGCTGATTCCCGTCGGGATCCGTGGCACCTGCGCTTCAGGGACCTCCGAAAGCGCGACCGCGCGACCGATGCCCGACCGCGCAAGAAGTTCGGCTTCCTCCGGCGTGGCGCCATCAGCGCCGCCCCAAATCGGCCCGGCGCCCGGCTTCGTCGCTTCAACCTCAACGGCAAACTTCTCGAGGCTGTCCCAAGCGCCGCAATCTGGGCACTTCCCCTGCCACTTCGGGTGATTGGCGCCGCAGTCACGGCACAAAAATTCGATGCGTGTCTTTCCCATGGGGCGCGACGATACCGACGCTTTGCGCGACTCCCCGATGTTCGGAAAAAGTTTGGTGCAAAAAGTCGAAGAACTTTTTTCGCGAAGAACGCGAAGCGAGTCGCGAGCGCTCAAGCACGACACCATCCCAGCCCGCCGCGCCTCCACTCAAACCTCGACTCGCGGCGAGGCGTGCCAGAGCGAGCGAAAGCGAAGCAAGTCGCGAGCGCTCAAGCACGAGCGCGGAACGAAGTGAAGCGCGAGAGGGTGACGCCCGGCGAAGTTGCGCGTCTCGTGTGGCATCACCTCTGGTGATGGCGACGCTTGGTTCATGCGCCGAATTCAACAGAGTTCGCCTGACGCGTCGTGGGCACCTTCAAGTCAAGCCACTACCTCTTGCTTCGCAAGGGGGTAGTGCCACACGAAACGATGAGCGACGCCCGCGTCAACTGCTCAGGCTTCGCTGCGCTCCGCCTTCGGCGACGCCACTCATCGCACATGCTTCCGCATGCGCCACGCCCAGCGCGCGTAGTCGAGCATCGCATGGCGTCGATCCGCCGACGACGGCCACTTCGATTCGTCCACGCCAAACGCCGTTTCCTTGCGCCACTTCCAATACGCGCCCCCGACGCGAAAGCGCGTCGCGAACCCGAGTGAAAGAAGTCCGAGGAGCGACTGGATCATCGCGTTCGATAGGGAAATCCGCGGCGCGGCGCGGTACGGCATCGCGCGTCAGTGCTGCGACATCAGGCCTTGGCGCGGATCAGGAATCGCGCGGTCATCGAGCGCGACGCCCGGCCGACCAGCAAGACCCGTTCCGTCTTCAACGAGCGGGCTGAAGCGGCTACCGATCATGCGAATGCGTTGATTCGCTTCGACGTGGCCGCTCATGATCGGCGAGAGGAAGTAGATCAGCGCCATTGCGCCGAGCGAGCCCGCCCAAAGGAAGCCGGTCGCGTCGAAGTAGACGAAGAACGACACCATGAGGAGGAGGATGAGCGACACAGGAATCATGCCTTCCCACGAGAGGCGCATGAGCTGATCGAAACGGAATCGCGGAAGCGTCCAACGGATCGCCATCGTGAGCGAGACCATCAGCGTCACCTTGCCGAGCACAACCGCAATCTGCGCAAGCATGAGGAGCGGTCCACCTTCGACGGGGAGGTCGAGGCCAGTGAACGGATTCACCGACCAACCGCCCATGAAGAGCACGACGAAGAACGCCGAACCCGTCACGATGTGGAAGTACTCGCCGAGGAAGAACAGCGCGAACTTCATCGAGGAATACTCGGTGTGGTAGCCACCGATGAGTTCGCTTTCGGCTTCCGCCAAGTCAAACGGGGCGCGGTTCGCTTCCGCGAGCAAGCAGACGTAGAAGATGACCGCGGCGAGCGGCTGTTGGACGAGGTTCCACTGACCATTGAGCTGCTGCTCAACGATCGTGTACGGCGCGAATGTGCCGGCCGCAAGCACCACGCAGAGAAGCGCCAAACCCATCGGAATTTCGTAGGAAATCATCTGGGCACTCGCGCGCAGACCTCCGAGGAACGACCACTTGTTGTTGCTCGCCCATCCGCCGAGGCTGACGCCGTAGACGCCAACCGCAGCCGTCGCGAGGAGATAGACAACACCGATGTTGATGTCGGCGCCGATCAGGCGAACCGAATACGCCGCACCTGGAACCGCGACGCCAAGCCATTGCACGAGACCAGTCAGGTCAATCTGCCCAGCCCACGGAATCACGACGAAACCCATGATCGCCGGCGCAACGATGAAGCCAGGCGCCAAGAAGAAGAGCGCCTTGTCGACGCCAGTCGGATTGTAGTCTTCCTTCAGCATGAACTTGATGCCGTCGGCGATCGGCTGAAGGAGCCCCTGCGGGCCGACGCGGTTCGGGCCGATGCGGTCTTGCATCCACGCGCTGAGCTTGCGCTCGAGCATGATGGCGTACGCACACCCACCCAAGATCACGTGGACCATCGCGAAGATGAGTCCGACGTTGACCAGGAGCTGAACGATTTCCGGCGTGAGCTGGAGGTTGAGACCCGCGAGCATAGGGCGCGAAGTGTAGCGTGGGGTTCAGCGCACGTGGGAAGCGCCGTGATCCGCACCGAGGTGTGCAAGCGCACCGAACTACGTCGCAACTCGATGATTCGAAGACCTCTCTCGCACGGTCGACGGTCGCACACTGCACGCGCTGCAAGACCACGCAGAATCGGATCGTCTCTATCAGATGCATGTATTGACAATTGCACATGCTTGGTTAGATTCCGTTTATGAACCTCACGAACCTCAATCTCGTTTCTCGCGGCAAGACGCTTTTCGCATGCGCCATGTGCGCACATGCGCTGCTCGCATGTCCCGAGGCCGCAGAAGGAGCCGACACCACAAAGTCGGGCCGTTGGGATATTGCCTCGTTGACCGTCGCGGCGGGCGACCGAGTGCTCGCAACCGGAGGTCTCCGCATCGTCTCCAGTGGACCTGTAACGATCGACGGACAACTCGAAGGTTTCGAAGGTGCGTCCATCGAGATCACAGCGCCCGTGATCCGAATTCGAGGCGGTGTTTCGACCGCGAACGGCACACACTCAAAGGCCATCAATGGTCGAGGTCAAGACGCCGGCGATATCACGTTCAACGCAGGGCTCATCGAGTTGATCGGAGCGAACATCACTGCGGGCGACGGGGGAAACGGAGGCCGCTCAGGAGATGGCGGCGCGGGTGGAAGCATCGTCTTCTCCGGATGTCCTGCCGTCTCCATGGATGAAGCTTCCATCATGAAGTCGGGCGATGGAGGTCGCGGCGGCCACGGTATTGATGGCTACACCGCT
>JAIXVI010000104.1 GCA_027483065.1 Planctomycetaceae bacterium | reverse complement strand
TGCTGCCGTCGACCACCGACCTTGCCGGTGCGGAGACCGAACTTGCATCGCACCCCGATCGCAATCGCATTCTGCGCGCGCGATTCGAAGCGGTGCAGGACGAGTTTGATTTCGTGCTGATCGATTGTCCGCCGAGCCTCGGCGTCCTCACGCTCAACGGTCTTTGCCTTGCCGATGAAGTGATTGTTCCGATGCAAGCGCAATTCCTGGCGATGCAAGGTTTGACGAAGTTGCTCGAGACGGTGCAGTTGCTGTCGCAAGGATTGAATCCCGCGCTCAAGGTGGGCGGCGTCGTGCTTTGCATGCACGAATCGCAAACTGCACATAGCCGCGAAGTCGTGCAAGAACTCTCGAATTTCTTCGGCGAGCACGAAGGCAGCGGGCTTCCGTGGGACGGCGCGAAGGTGTTCATGCCGGCGATTCGCCGCAACATCAAGTTGGCGGAAGCGCCGAGTTTCGGACAGACCATTTTCGACTACGCCCCGTGGTGCCCGGGCGCGATCGACTATCGCGCGCTTGCCGAGCGATTCGTGCGTGAGTGGGAACTCGCACACGGTGTGGCCGATTCGGTCGCTGGGAAACCAACGCCTGCTGCGGCCGCGGCTGCCGCTGCTGCCGCCGCCGCCGCTGCTGCTGCTGCCGCTGCGGCGCTTGTCGCGAATCGCTTCACGCCGGAAACCGCCGCTGCGGCGCGTGCTGCGAAAGCTGCGAAGGCCGCGCGGACGGATGCGAGCGACAGCGCGTCGAGTGGTTCTTTCGCGCGAGTTACACCGTCGAACGCGCGGATGTCGGCGATGTCGACGCCGGTGAAGACGGTTGTTGCGGGAACAGAATCCGTTCCCGCTGCGCGCGGTGCGAAAGCTGACGCGGGCAAGTCGACCGCGAAAGCCGACGCGAAGTCGCCCGTCAAGACGGATGCGAGAGCCAGCGTGAAGACGGATCGCAAGTCTGCGTCTCAATCCGAGCCTAAGCCAGCGCCCAAACCGGTCGCGCGATCGGCTGCGAAGTCGGAGGCTTCGGTCGAAGCGAGATCTGAAGCGAGGTCTGAAGCGAGGTCTGAAGCGAAGCCGCAGGCGAAGCCGAGCGTGGTGGAGGTCGACGTTGCCATCGAAGGCGAACCGATCGATCCTTCGCATCCCTTCCGCGCCGCGACGCGGGCTCGAGGCACCTGATCGATGTCCGCGGATCGTGCGACGCAAGACGTGGTTTCTCCTCGCACAGCGGCCGCGCCTCAAGCAGCGGGCGGTGCGCCAATCGCAACTTCGAACTCAACTTCGAACTTGGTGACGGCATCGCGCGCGTGGCGCATCGCACTAGTCGCCTATCTCGTCCCGATTACGGTGTTGACGCACTGGCCGCGCTTCGGCATTGGGGGCGCAGGCGCCGTCGACAAATTCGTCCACTTCGTTGCTTTCGGCGCACTCGCGTGGCTCGCCATGCACGCCGCGCCACGCGGCCGCGCGCTTTTCGCATGGCTCGCTGCAGCAGCGTGGGTCTACCTCGACGAAATCACGCAGGCGCTCGAGATCCTTGGACGGACGGTCAGTTTGGCCGACATGGTTGCAGGGTGGATCGGTGTCGCGATGGCAGGAGCGATCTATTGGACGCGCTCCTTGCGCGCGCCGCGTGAATCGCGCGCGATACTCGACGGCGCGATGTATGGCGACGGCGCGTCGTGGCTGCGCGCGGCGCTCACCGTTTTGGCGAGTGTCGTGGTCGTTGGCGGCGCGATGTTTGCGGCGCGAGTGCAAGCAGGCGCGGCGGCGGCCTTTCCGACGGCGGTCTACCCCATCGGTTTCGCCACGCTCGTCGGGCTTGTTCTCGCGACCGCCCTTGGCGAACTGCGCGCAGTGCGACAGACTGGTCTCGCGACGAAAAAACGCGCGTGGCCGATCGCGCTCGGTGCAGTGCCCATGCTCGCGGGCGTCCTCTTCGTGTCGTATCTCGTCTTCGTGCGCGTCTTCTTTGGGGAGCCAGTTCCCGAAGATTCGCGCACGGATCACGAAGGATTTCTTGTACTGCGTGAAGGGTTCCTTTTCGTCGCTTTCGTTCTTGCCTTCGAGATCGTGCGGCATTGGGCGATCTGGTGCGGGCGCGATGCACGCGAAACGCGCGACCCGTCGCGCTGACGTGCGTCGCGGCGGCGACCGTCACGACGACCTCCACGCCAACCTCCACAACGACTCCCACAACGACTCTCGCCTCGTGCGCTACGCTGCATGCGATGAGCCGTCACGTTGTCATTGTTGGAGCAGGAATCGCAGGGCTCGCCGCTGCGCGCACACTCGCCGATGCTGGGTGTTCGGTCGAGATCCACGAAGCCACCGATCGCGTCGGTGGTCGCGTGGCGAGCGACACGGTCCGCGGGTTCACGGTCGATCGCGGCTTTCAGATTTACCTCTCGGCGTATCCCGAGGCGAAGCGCTCTCTCGATCGTCCTGGCTGCGATTTGCGCGCGCTTGATTTGAAGGCGTTCATGCCGGGCGCACTCGTGTGGAACGGCGCACGCGCTGCGACGATCGCGCATCCTTTGCGCGAGCCGCTGGCGGCAATCATGGGTGTTTTGCGCGGCGTTGTGCCGCCGGCTGACGCGTTGCGGATGATTCCGTTCGCGCGCCGCGCGCTGAGCGGGCCGTCGGATGGCCCAGGCCCATCTGGCACCACGGCACTCGCGCGACTGACTGCCGCGGGCATTTCGCCGCGCACGGTGAATCACTTCTTTCGGCCGTTTTTCGGCGGCGTTTTCTTTGATACGTCGCTCTCGACCGACGCGGGCCGTCTCGACTTTTTGCTGCGGATGTTCGCTGAGGGCTTTGCCTGCGTTCCCGCGAAGGGCATGGGCGAGATTCCTAGGTTGATGTTGGCGGCGGCGCCGTCGGTGCGTGTGCGGCTTGGTTCGCGCGTCGAGCGTGTGGAGTCGCGGGCCATCGTGCTGGCATCGGGTGAACGCGTCGAAGCCGATGCGGTCATCCTCGCGACCGGCGCGCACGATCTCGAACGGCTGCTCGCACCGATCGCGCCTGATTTCCCGCAAACAGCATGGTGCGGCACGTTTTCCGCGTGGTTTGCGACGCCAGACCCGGCCGCGCTCCCGAGTTGGCTCGTCCTGAACGGCTCGGGCCTCGGCTCGTTCAACCATGGCGCCGCGATGAGCGCGATTGCGCCGTCGTACGCACCGAGCGGGCGCGGCCTTTTCGTCGCGAACACGACGTTCCTCCCGAAGGACCGCGACAACTCGCTCGACCTCGCCGCCGACATGCAGCGCACCCTGCGTGAAATCCTCGGCCGCGACGCGACCGAGGGCTGGGAGTTACTCACAACGCAGCGGATTCGCCATGCGATTCCTCGACAGTGGCCGCAAGACGTCGCGCGTGGCGAACGCGCGCGCGGCACAGTGCTTCCGAAGCACATTTTCCTCGCAGGCGACCATCTCGAAGACTCGTCCATCAACGGCGCGATGCGCTCTGGCCGACGTGCCGCGGAAGCGGTTCTCGCGGCGCGCTGAACTCTCCCCGCGCACACTCGGATCCACGCGCGCAGCAAGCGCTTCGCGCGCGGTATCCTCCGCGCATGCGATGCAACCGTTTCTCTCGCCCCGTCACAGTCACGAGCGTTTTCGCTGCGGCGATGATGCTCGTAGGCTGCTCGCACGATGCGATGCTGCTTGAGTCCGATGTTCCGGTTCCCACTGGCATGGAGACGGTTCGAAGCGCAGACATTCGTCGTTCCGAAGGCACCGTTTCGGGCGGGCGCTTCATCCTTGCAGGGCCCGTTGAGGACGCCGGTTCGCTGATGGTTGCGACGCGCGAACGCTACCGCGCGAACGGCTGGAAGACGGTGCTTCTTGAAGATGGCCTCGATCATGCCGAGGGCATTTTCGAGAAGGGCAATCGCCGCGCGCGGCTCACCATCGATCGACGTGCAATCGAGCCAGACATGTCGAGCGGATCGCTCGAGATTGGTCCGCTGAACGCGGCGGGTGCTGGCGGTGATCGTTCGCCTGCCGCTGCCGCCGGCGAAGCGCGTGATGGTTGATGATGAAAGATCGCGTCGCATGCACGCGGCGCTCGGCAAAGGAACGGATTCCGATGGCCGGCGAACGATTCGAACACCATGCGCGCTTGATGAGCGGACTTACGTTCGTCAGTCGCATCACGGGCCTTGGGCGCGATGTCGCGCTCGCTGCGTTCTTTGGTGTTGGACCAATCAACGACGCGTTTGCTTTTGGATTTCAGATTCCCAATCTCTTCCGGCGGTTATTTGGTGAGGGCGCGCTGTCGGCCGCGTTTCTTCCGCGGTACAGCGAACTTCGCCGTGACGATCCAGAAGTCGCGAGGCGCTATCTCGCACTCGTCCTCGTATTGCTCGCAGGGTTTCTTTGGTTACTTGTGGCGATCGGCGAACTCGGTCTGTTCCTTGCGTGGATGAACGCGCCGGAAGTTGCATACACCTACGGCCCGCCGCTTCGACATGGCGGCGTTCCCGTTCCCATCGTCAGCGTGAGTTACGCGCGGCTTTCGTACGAGCTCACGATGCTGATGCTGCCGTACATGCCGCTCGTGTGCATCGTTGCGATTGGTGGCGCAGCGCTGCAAGTGCATGGCCGTTTTGGGCCGATGGCTGCGGCACCCATCATCTTGAACGTGGCGTTCATGATCGCCATCATTGGTTTTTCACCGATTTTTCTCGGCAAATCGCTCTCGCCCGAGTGGCACGTACGTGTTGTCGCGATGAGTGTCCTTGTTTCTGGCGCGATCCAAGTGGCATGGACGGCGTACTCCCTGCGCGTGGCGCGGCCACTCTTCACGTGGCGCGATGCCACCGTGTGGGCATCGGTGCGAGGAACGCTCACGCAGGCCGGACCGATGATGCTTGGTCTTGGTGTGCTTCAAATCAACACCGCGGTCGACGGGCTCATCGCCAGTTGGCCAACGTATGTCGGCCCGACGATTTTCGGTTTCGCGTACCCGCTCGCCGAGGGCGCGATGTCGAGCATCACCTATGCGCAACGGCTCTACGAGTTCCCGCTTGGCGTGTTTGGGATCTCGATCGCGACGGCGGTTTTCCCGCTGCTCGCGAAGCAGAACAACGACGTGGTCGCCTTCGCTGCCACGATTCGGCGCGCACTGCGCCTTTCGGTTTTCATCGGACTTCCAGCAAGCGCAGGCCTGATGCTCGCATCGCGCGAGTCGGTGGGTGCGCTGTTTCAACGCGGCAACTTCACCGCGGAAGACACCGAACGAGTTGCGTGGGTACTCATCGGATTTGCGCCGGCGATTTGGAGTTATCAAATGGGCCACATCTTTACGCGCGCGTTTTATGCGCGGAAAGAGGCGATGACGCCGGTGCTCGTTGCGGTGGCGATGGTGATCCTCAACGTCTGTCTGAATCTGACGTTGATCTTCACGCCGCTCCGCGAAGCAGGACTCGCGTGGTCGACGGCCATCTGCTCCATGCTTCAGTCGGCGATTCTTTTGCGCATTCTCGCGCGTCGCGTGCCTGACTCGGTGAACCGCGAAGTGGTCGGCGGTTGGATGCGATGTGCGTTCGCGACCGCCGTGATGACAGCGGTCACGCTCGCGGTCGGTGCGTTCTTGCCCGAGTCATCGGAGTGGGGAACGCTCGCGATCCACCTCGCGATCAAAGTGACAGTCGCTGCGGGTGTGTACTTCGCGGCCGTGCGTTTCATGCGCATGCCCGAACTCGGCTGGATACTCCGACGCGGCTGACGCTTCGGTCTTGTCGCTGACATATCGGCGCGCCCCAGAAACTCCCACGCAGCGGCTGCCCCACGTTTTTCGCCGAGAACCAGCGCGGACCTGCCCGCAGACGTGGTTTTCTCCGCAGATCCGACCGACCTCGCTTGAGAAGGACCGCGAATCCGCCGATGCCTTCTGCGGAGAACGTACGCCATGATCGAGCCCCAGGTTGGCGAGGACTGCAACACGAGCGAAGACGCGACCGCATCGACGAAACCAACGGTGTTTCGCCATGAGGATGTGCTTGCGTTGATCGCGGAGGTCGAGTCGCGGCTGTCCAATATGCGCGAGACAGTGCGCGAGCAGAGCGAAGATGATGTGTCGCTCGTCCGCGAAAACGCACGTCTCACGCGTGAAATCGGCCTACTCGAAGACGAGCGCGCGCGTGTACTTGAGCGCCAATGTGCGCTTGAGTCGCAGTTGGCTGCCTTGCGTGCATCACATGCGGAAGTTGAAACCCGCGTTGAAACGCTGTTCACCGCCAGTGAGCATTGGAAGCACGAGGCCGAACGCATGGAGGCTGCGTGCGAGCGAACACTCGCAGAATCGCGTGACGCGCGCGCAGCGCTTTCGACCGAACTCATGCTTGAATTCGAGCGACGCGCAGGCGAGCACGAGCGTCGAGCAACAGAGATGGCGGAAGCGCTTGAGGCTGCGCGCACCGATGCGCTCGCGTTGGCGAGTGAGGTCGAGCGGCTGGAACAACATGTCGGCGCGTTGAACGAAGAGCGCGCACAACTGCAGGTGCAGCTCGAAAATGCACAGGCATCAAGCAGCGCGGAATCAAGCGCATCCGAATCCTCCGTATCGTCAGACGCATCCGCGGCGACCGCGCAGCCTGCACCGCAACTTGATGAAGAAGAAATCGCACGTACAGCCGAAGCGCGCATTCACCAACTGATGGCGCCCAAAGTGGCGCAACTGGCGCAGGCTGCCGCGTTCCTTCGGAAGCGCAAGGAGCGGCTCGCAGCGTTGCGAACGGGCCTGCGTCATCGGGCGCGTGCGCTCCGCACACTCAAGCAGATTTACGCGCAGCCACGTTTGGATTCGGGTACTTCGGAAGGCAGCACGGTCAACTACGCGGTCGTGCATTCGGCTGTGCACAACGCGGAGTTCTCCGAGGCGGGCACTGACGCGATGCCAGCGGCGACGAACGTCGTTGGTGCGGGCACAGCGATGCATGCTCCTTCGGCGGCTGTCACTGCCGAACGTGAAGCGCTCGCCGTCGAACGACAAGAACTCGTGGATTTGCGCGCTGTTCTTGCCGCGAGTGAGCGCGCACTGGAACGACGCGCTCAGGGAACGCGCCTTGTGACGACCAGCGCCGCTGCATCGATCGCACTCGCGGTGGCGGCGCTCATTTCCTGGAATCTTGCGGGTAGTTTGTTTCCCGAGAAATCTCGCGCGAGCGTGGAGCTCGTGGCGTCGAGTCGTGCGCCTGAAGCAAAGCAAGATGGCTCGGTCGACGCGAAATCTCTGGCGGATGAAGTGACCGCTGCACTCTCGACCGACGCATTCGTTGGCGCGGTTGCGGGGCGTATCTCTGATCGCGGCCGGACGCACGCCGAAGCGAGCGCATTGGCCGCGGATCTCTCATCGCGCGTGACGCTCGCGCAAGAGGGCTCCACGATTCGTCTCTCGCTTCAAGGTGCCGACACCGACGACACGGTCGCAACACTCGACGCGGTCGCAACCGCCGCGATGGCGGAAGTCAATCGTCGACCCGAACGACGCAACGACCTTCTGCGCGTTGGTATCGCGAATGCGCGACAAGAAGTGGGGCGCACCGTGTTCTCTCACGCAGAGACCGTTGCCGATCCTGCACGAATTTGGCGCGCTGGCGCGATTCTGGGCGGTTTCGCGCTGCTCGCGACACTTGCTGCGGGTGCGATGGTGTGGCTTTCGCGCCGCGCAACGCCCACAGATGTGGCGTGAGTTTGGTGGCTTCGCATCGTCCTTGCTCGTCCTTGATCGTTCTTTATCACCCTGTTCCGCGCAACTCTTGCGGCTTTGAACGTTGTGTCGGAATTTGCGAGGCAAGTCGGAAGTATGAGCCTTCATGCGCCGATCTCCTTTGCGCAGGGTGCCACGGACTGGCACCGGAAAGGGCACAAAGTCATGCATGGAATCGCAAGACTCAGACTCGTCGGAACGCTGCCGATCGAAGGAATTGAAGAGTGCTCGGTCGACGACGCTCCGAAGTCGTTGCCCTTTCCAACCTGCTTTCGCGAACTGCCCGTCGGCGGTCGCCGACGCTCAGGCGACGATGTCCTCGCCGCACTCGAGCGTGTGACGATCTCCTTCGAACGCATGCGGCGAGAACTCGACGATCCATCCGGTCAAGACGGCCGTCCGCAAGGACCACGTGCCGCCTGACCGACAAGCATGGGGAAAAGGGCGCGGCCTCGGAGTGATCCGAGGCCGCGTGCATTTTGCGTGATGTTGTTGCGCGTGCGCTGACGGATCAGCGCATCGGTTCCCTTTAGCGCATGGGCTCCATCGTCATCGGATCGCGCAGCGGCAGCGCCGTCGCTTGATCGTTGAAGAAGTCTGCCATCTTCGCGCGACCAGTCGCGTCGCCGAGGCTGATTGTGTCCCAATCGCCGACGACGTAAATGGCCATCTTGTCCATATCGAGCAAGCGCTGCGCG
>JAIXVI010000237.1 GCA_027483065.1 Planctomycetaceae bacterium | reverse complement strand
TGGGGCGTCGCCCAGATCCCAGTCGCGAACGTGACCCAAGCCAACACGCTCGGTTGGTTCAACTCGTCGCCGCCGAACAACCAAGGCCGCGTTGGTGTTGGCCCGAACACCGCGACGCAAGTCAAACTCGCCCAGTTTGTTTTCTCGCAGGCTGATACTGCTTTTCGCTGCTACAGCCTTCGCACGGCCTACAACAACGGCGCAGGTGGTGGCGTGGTCTTTGCCGACGGTATCTTCACATGCCCCACCCCAGGCGCCATCGCGCTCCTCGGCCTCGCTGGCCTCACTGGTCGTCGTCGCCGCTGAGGCAGCACCGCAGAACCTCGCTTCTAACGTGTGACAACAATGCACTCTTCATCCGGCCCGCGGGTTCACCCCCCCGCGGGCCGTCTGCTTTCCGCATGATTTCTCCGAGATATCTGATCCGAGGTGCAGAGTTTCGCGGCCACGCGCTCTTCTCCCCGCGTCGCGGTTGCGTGGACACGCACGGAGGTCGACGTTTCGTGGCACTTGTCGACGGCTCGGACGAAGCAACCGTCCCGTACTCCCCCTCAGAGAGGCTCGAACGATGACAACCATGACGCACATCACCCCCACCGTCGTACTCGCCGTCACACTCGCCGGAGCCGCCGTTGGCTCGGCCAGTGCGGAGATTCTGGGGTTTGACGATCTCGCAACGCCCGCCTCCTGGCAGTACGGCACCTACGTTGACACTATCCCAGCTGGCTACGGTGGGTTGACGTGGACGGGTGCAGGTGTCGTCCGTCAGACAAGCGGGATGAGCGGATACCTCACCGGACTCGTCTCGGGCGAGCAGACGATGTACACCCGTGTTGATGTCTCGATGGCGATGATCCAGTCGGCGACGCCCTGGACCTTCGATGGCGCGTTCATGACCGGCGCCTGGAAAACCGACATGACCGTCACCCTGACGGGACTGCTCGGCGGAGCCACCGTGCACAACATGACCTTCACATTGGGCGTCCCCACCGCACCGACCTGGGTGCAGGCGAACTTCACCGGGATCGACACGCTCTGCATCCAAGCGACGGGCGGAACGACCTACTGGGGCCCCGTCGTCCCCGACAACCAGCACCTCGCCATCGATGGATTCAGCTACACCGTGCCCGCACCAGGCGCCATCGCGCTCCTCGGCCTGGCTGGTCTTACGCGGCGCTCGCGCCGCTGAGGCAGCACTTCAGAACTGCGGTTCGAACTCCAGTTCAAACTGCAGCTCTACCGCGTGACATCAAAGCACTCTTCATCCGACCCGCGGGTTTATCCGCGGGTCGCGATGTTTTTCACCCCGCGCGTGTCAACGTTCGGTGAACCGCAGAAAAACCTGCAATTCCCACGCAGAACCGGTGCGGGTTTCTCTCTTCTCTCTTCGCAGGAACTCCTGCACCGTCTCGAAAACCGTGAACCCATCGCGCCCGCGCGTTTGTGTGCGGGCCAAATCCCCTACGACAGAACGAGGAGAGAAACATGAAGTCTGTGATGATCGCTGCCGCCACCCTCGCGGCTACCTCTGCTGCTTCCGCAACCCTCACCCAGTGGTCGGTCGTTCAGACCGCTGTCTCGAACAGCGGCCAGAACATGATCCGCTACGAAGTCTTCGCGACCTTCAACGGCGCGACCGACACGCTCCTCAACGTGTTCAACTTCGGCGCGGTCGGCAGCGGTGCGGAAGATTGGTACGGCGGCTTCTGGCACAAGGACAACTCCGACTACAACGGCGGCGTCCTCTCGCAGCAGTACGGCACGTGGGCTCCGCAGCTCACCGGCTCGGCCACGCTGAACCGTCCGTTCGATTCGTTCCTCCTCATCGGCGGCAACCCAGCTGGCACCAACTCGTCGAACGCCGACCCATCGTGGAACTCGGGCGGTACCGGCGCACACGTCGGCAATAGCAACGGTTGGTCGCGCGCTGACCTCGTGAACAACGGCCAACTCGGCTGGTTCAACTCGTCGCCGCCGAACCTCCAAGGCCGCGTCGGCACTGCGCCGAACACCGCGACCCAAGTCAAGATCGGCCAGTTCATGCTCTCGGCCGGCCACGAGACCCGCACCTACACCCTCACCGCTGGTTACAACAACGGCGCAGGCGGCTCGGTGCAGTTCTTCACCGGCAACTTTGTGCTCCCAGCCCCAGGCGCGATCGCGCTCCTCGGCTTGGCGGGCCTTGCTGGTCGTCGTCGTCGCTGATCGACCACGCACGGAAACACCAACACTCGCAGGCTGGACGCACCCGCGTCCAGCCTGCGGTCTTTTTCACGACTTTCTGTTCTCGCGTCGTTCTCGCGTCGTTCTCGCGTCGCTCGACACCTGGTCGAAGCATGTGCGACCCGGCTCTCTGCATGCATTTCGCCGCGCCATGTTGCGGTCGCCGTGCAACTTGGGAAGGTCGCTCCAACGTCGCATTTCGATGCCACGCGCGCGCTGGCACACCCTGTCTGTAGGTTCGCAAATGCAGCGCGCCGCGTTTGTTTGCGAACTCGCACGGTCGCGCGCGCGGTCTGTAACCCTTTGCGGGACAAGTCTTTTTAGGGCCAGGAGTTGCGAAACGGGGTTTGAAAGCCGCGCACTCCATTTGGGCCTGATGAAGGCCGAGTGTTTTTCCGCATTTTGTGATTGCGGCTCCTTGACTCCCCTCCGAACCGCGACATTGTCTGCCTCGAGGGTTGGCCAAGCGCTTCGGTGCTGGGCCAGCATGGGAAACCGAGTTTGGTTGACAACCTCAAGAGCTGGGAGGCTCTTGAAGTTGGAAAGTCAACAAGCTCGTGAAGCCGCAAGGCTCAAAGGGACTGTCGAACGGTGTCCACCGCTCCACAGTGTGTGCGAACAGTACGTGCCAAACGTAGTTCTACGATGTGTAGAACTTTCTGTCCCCGCTGATGTCCATGTCCAGTGGAATCAGCTCCCTGTGTGTCCTGTCCCCTTTTCCCAATCAGGAGTGAGATCATGAAGTTTGTTGCTTCGATGGCCCTTGCGGCCGCTGTGTCCTCGGCTGCTTCGGCGACCTTCGTCCAGTACGTTGTCGTCAAGACCTCGACCACCAATAGCGGCCAAGCGCTCGACGTTTACAACGTCTTCGCCCGCTTCAACGGCGCGACCGACACCCTCCTCAACGCGTTTAACTTCAACCGCGTCGATGGTTCGGCCACCAACATGTTCTACCACAAGGACAACTCCGACTACAACGGTGGCGTCCTCACGACCCTCTACGGCACCTGGGCTCCGCAGCTCACCGGCTCGGCGACCCAGAACCGTCCGTTCGACTCGTTCCTCGTCATCGGCGGCAACGCTGCTGCAACCAACTCAACCAACGCTGACCCATCGTGGCCAGCAGCTGGCGGTGGTTGGAACCGCGCTGACCTCCCGAACGGCTTCAACATCGGCTGGTTCAACTCGTCCCCGCCGAACCTCCAAGGCCGCGTCGGTCAGCCTGGCAACACCGCCACTGACGTCCGCGTCGGTCAGTTCGTCGTCGGCGCTGGCGTCGATGGCGGCACCTGGAACCTCAAGATCGGCTACAACAGCGGCGTCTCTGGCGCTCCTGTCCAGTTCGCCGAAACGACCTTCAGCCTCCCAGCGCCAGGCGCCATCGCGCTTCTCGGCCTCGCTGGTCTCGCTGGCCGTCGTCGCCGCTAATTCATCTACCGAGTAACAAGCTCGGGCGAGAGGGGCCTCGCCCCGATCTAAACTCCGCCACCCGCCGCAGGCTTCCTGCGGCGGGTGGTTCATTTTGCGACTCCGTCGCAGTGATTCAGCGCGAGAGAGCGAGCCTTGTCGAGCCTTGTCGAGCCTTGTGTTGACCAAAGAGCGCCATCGCGTCCGCAAACATTTTGCCGAGCGATCTTCCGACATTTCCGGATGTTTCGCATCTTCGGACGGAACTCGATCGATTCGTTCGCGTAGCGACCGCACCCGCGGCGTCGTCTTGAATCCCAAGACAACAAGTCTCGGGTCCGACATTTCGAAACAAGAGTGATTTCGAACGGGTGCATCCGCAAACTACGGAAAAACCCGGGCTCTTCCTCGTACCTCGCGTTGTTGAGAGTATGTTGGAGGGGCTTTCAAGAGCGCCGTTGTATCCACGGGGTCCCGTGACCATCGGCGCGTGAGAACAAAGTCCCCGGCTTCGCCGTGTGTCCGACGAGGACGCGACGAAATCCGAACCCGCGCGTGCCACCCTGCAGAGTGCAGAGTCACGAGCGAACGTCACGAGTACAGATCGTGCGCGATCTGAGAGAACGCAACTGAAAGTAGGAGCAACACGTGAAGACAAGCATGACTATCGGCGGACTCCTCCTCGGCGGCATTGCCGTCTACCTCGGACAAGTCCAAGCCACGGCAGTTCCTGGTGATGGCGGTACCGCTATGGCTGGCCCCGACGTCATCGTCGGCGCGATTCCAGACATCGCGCGTTACACCCCGGGCACCTACAACACTGTTGAATATGCGTCGTATGCGTTCGGCTCGACGAGCTGCAACATTGGTACGACCCAGCTTCAGTGGCAGCCGAACCCAAGCAACCTCCACCCGACGATCCCTCAGAACATGTACCGCATCAAGAACGGTGCGATCGAGCAGATCGGCATGTCGTGGTGCAAGCACGGCTTCTGCGCGCTTCAACAGACCCTCTGCGGTACCTGCACCCCGGCTGGCTCGGGTTGCCCGACCGTCCTCGGCGTCGGCTGCTCCGATCCGTACACCGCAAGCCTCAACGGTACGCAAAGCGACCTTAAGAGCCGTGGACCGATCAATCCTTCGACCGGCGTCTTCAGCGGCACCTATACGGATCCGACTGCACCGTCGGCACTGCCAGCCTCGCTCCGTGAGCGCGTGATGGTTGCTCGCAACGATCTCAACCCAACGCTCAATCCGGGCGCGATCTACGTCACCGAGTGCCAGTACATCCACCCGGACGACGCGTCCTCCGGTAACGACAACAACAACTCCTCGTACCGTCTCGCGACGGTCGGCGCGACCTGGTCGACGACGCAGGGCTACCCACTCACGTTGACGGGCGCAACGATCCAACAACAGCCCGCGATCTTCGCGTGGAAGACCGCTCACTCTGACGTCACGATCACCCCGGTCGATGTCGCAGGCGACGGTCGCTTCCTCGTTGGTTCGCGCGCCATCGACAACGGCAACGGCACGTGGCGCTACGAGTACGCGGTGCAGAACCTCAACTCGGATCGTGCAGGCGGAAGCTTCTCGATTCCGCTCCCATCCGGCGCGGTTGTGACTGGCGCAAGCTTCAAGGGCCCGAAGTACATGAACGGCGAGCCCTACACCAACGCGGATTGGAGCTACACGGTTTCGGGTGGCATGATCACCTTCCAGTGCGAAGCAAACACCAACGTGAACGCGAACGCGCTCCGCTGGTCGACCCTCTACAACTTCCGCTTCACCTGCGATAAGGCTCCAGGCGCGGGCAATGCAACCCTCGGCCTCTGGAAGAGCCCAACGGCGAGCAGCACCGCGACCTCGGCAAGCGCCGCGGCCACGGTTCCGAGCGGCCCGCCGCCGATCCCAGGCGACCTCGACGGCAACGGTTCCGTTGATGCTGCTGACCTTGCGACGATGCTGTCGGCGTGGGGCACCAACGGCGCTGACCTCAACGGCGACAACAGCACCGACGCGAGCGACCTCGCGATCCTCCTCGGCAACTGGGGTTGATCGTTCGGAAGGCTGGGCGTAGAAATGCTCAGTTGACTGCTCAGATTGCGAATCTCAGCGGGGACCCTTTGCGGGGTCCCCGCTGCTTTTTTCCGCAATGACCCACGAGCCGGATGACCCGCGAGCCGGATGACCCGCGCGCGTGAGTGCCCACGCGCGAGATGACCAACGTGCTGATGGCCAACATGCTGATGACCAACGCGCTGATGATTTTGAGACGCGTCGCCCGCGATGCGACCGGACCTCGCAGCACCGTCGCGCGTTGAAGTTTGCATGTCCCACGCTTCAACACGGGGCGTCATGCTGCGTCGCGTCGCGTCGCGTCGCGTTGCGTCACGTTGCGTCACGTTGCGTCACGTTGCGTCGCGTTTTGCGAGAAGCGCGCAAGGAGATGCGTCCCATTGCGCGAACAACGCGAACCTTCTGACCCCGGCGAACGTCGAAGGATGCATGTTCTCGGGCGAAAATCGCGTTCGAGCGCCCACCCAAGTCATCGATTGCGATGAATCCCGGCCAGATCCCGCCAGATTTCGTATCCCCACACACGCACGCCGTAGATTCCAACCGATCACCTATCGCTTGCGGATCAGCAGATTCGCAAACCTTGTTGGACCTCCTCCAAACCACCCATGCGCCATTTCACACAAACGCTGCTTGCCGCATCTCTTCTCGGAACTGCCGTCGTCTCGCCGCTCTGCGCGGCTGAAGCTGCCCCGCCGAAGGGTGGCCCGGTTCCTCCAAGCGCGCCCGCGTCACCACGCTTCATCATTCCCGATCTTGTTCGCTTCACGACCGCGCAACTTCGCGTGCCGGGCGGAGTTCCCGAGCAAACGGAAATCACCGTGCCCGTGCGCGGCAAGCTCGAAACACTGCGCCTCTTCCGCACGTCGCTGCGCACCGCCGACGCGCGGATGTTGCTCGATCGCGGCAACGGGGTGTACGAAGAAGCACCACTTCCGCCGCACCGCACGTACCGCGGCACGCTCGCATCGAACGGTGCGTTGGTTGCCGCCTCGATCATCGACGGAAAGCTCTGGGCAACCATCGACCTCTCCGACGACACAATCTTCGTGCAGCCGAGCACCGACTTTGATGCCTCTCGCGCGGCGAACGAGTACGTCGTCTATTCGCACGGTGATGTTGCGCCACGTGACTTCCATCGATGCGGCAACGACGAGGCAAACCTCGGAAGCCCCGACTGGATGCTTGGCCTCCCAACGGACCCAGGCGAACTGCCGGGTGCGGGCGACGTCGGGCCACTCGGAGGCGGAGCGAACCAAGGTGGAGGTGGAGGTGGAAGCGAAGGCGGCATCGCTGGAACGAATCCGTACATCGCGGAGATCGCATTCGACGCGGACTTTGAGTTCTTCCAGAAGAACGGCCAGAACGCGACGAACACAGTCAACGACATTGAGAATGTGATGAACTCGGTGTCGCTCGTCTATGACCGCGACGTGAACATTACATATGAGTTCTCAGGCTTCGTGATCCGAACGACGGCTGCTGATCCGTACACGACAACCGTGATGACTGATCTTCTGTGCGAGTTCCGCACCAAGTGGAACACGACTCCGGAGAGCCAGATTCAGCGTGACGTCGCGCAACTCTTCACCGGAAAGTCCATCACCGGCAACGTCATCGGCCTCGCATGGCTTGGCGTGGTGTGCAACCAATCGGGCACGGACTGCTCCGTCGGCGGCAACCTCGCCTACTCCGCGGTCGAGAGCCGCTTCACCACGAACCTCGATTTCCGAGTCTCGCTCTCGGCGCACGAGCTTGGTCACAATTGGCAAGCGCAGCACTGCGATTCGGCGAATCCGTGCAACATCATGTGCTCGATCATCAACAGCTGTCAGGGCACGACGGGAACCAATCTGAAATTCTCCGCGACGGAACAAGCGCAAATCACTGCGTTCCGCAACGCCGTCGCGTGCGACCCCGCGCTTCCCGCGCCGATCACCCCGCCATTCGTCGACAACTTCGATGCATCGGCGTCGATCAACACCACCAACTGGATCTTCTCGAAGGGCGCGGCAACCTCCACAGCAGCCGTCGCAGAACCTACACCGACGCGATCGCTGAACCTCGATGCGATCTCGAACTTGGAGTACGGCGACGACGAGATTCGATCGAACTTCATTCTCTTGAGCGGTGTCACCACGGCGTATCTCACCTACTCGACGCAGCACCGCGGCGTGGAAGCTGGCAAGCAACTGGTTGTCGAGTACCTCAACAGCCTGTTGGACTGGACGGTCATCAACACCATCACGTCGGACGGCGTCGATGAGAACACCTTCCAATCGTGGCAGCACACGTTGCCAGGCAACGCGAAGCACAACAAGTTCCGCATTCGCTTCCGCGCGCTCGTCGATGGACAAGACGATGACTGGTACATCGATTCGGTTGGTGTGTCGTCGGTCATCATTCCGCCGAATGACGAGTGCAACGCTGCGACGCTCGTGAACGAGGGCTCGATTCCGTTCAACTCGACGAGCGCGACCGCGAGCGCCACCGCGCTCCCTGTCTCGTGCGATGACGGCACCGGCACGCAGATGCAGAACGACCTTTGGTACATCTTCACTGCGTCGTGCACCGGCAACATGACGATCTCGACCTGCGGCACGGCCAACTTCAACACGCGTCTGGCTGCCTACTCGCTCGCATGCCCGCCAATCGGGTCGCTCATCGCGTGCAACAACGACAGCGTTGGCTGCGCAGGCTCGACGAGCTCCATGACGTTCCCCGTGGTCGCCGGCAACAGCATCCTCGTGCGCGTCGGCGGTGTTTCGGGCGGCGGAACAGGCACGCTGACTCTCACCTGCACCCCGGTCGCACCGTGCCCGGGCGACTTCGATGAGGACGGCGCAGTCGGCGCGTCGGATCTCGCCGTCATGCTGAACGCGTGGGGCGGCCCAGACGCGGACCTCAACGGCGATGGCGCGACCGATGCAGCGGACCTCGCAGAACTCCTCGGCGCGTGGGGCGACTGCCCGTAACCCGCGCTTGGTTACTCGTGCGCTGCGATTCGCAGAGCGTGTTCCCGAGTACATGCTTTCAAAGTTTCCATTCGGCGCGTCGCAAGGCGCGCCGATTTCTTTCGCCGTGGCAGCAGTTGCATCGAAGGGATATAAACGCGGGCCTTGCCTTCTGAGAACTCGCCCGATCACCCATCGACACCCCCGACGACGCCCAACGGCTCCAAGCCGCTTCCGCGCAGTTGGCTCGCGATCTCGAGCGCGACGATGGGAAGCGTTGCGCTGCTCACGTCGTGCTGCGGGGTCGGTCTCGCCGGCGCGCTCGCGATGATGCTCGGCATGATCGCGCTCGACCGCATTCGCAACGCGCAGCCCCCGATGCAAGGCCGCGGACTTGCGTGGACAGGCATTGGGCTTGGCTTTGCGTCGCTCGCACTTTCGCTTGTTGTTGCGATCGGTCGCTCGTCACTGCAAGACGAATGGAGTCGCGAGCTCGAGCGCGGAACTCGATCGACCTTCGCCGCGCTCGACGAACCGGGTGTAGAGGCGGCGATGCGCACTTTGACGGCGCCGGAAGGCATGTCGCTTGACGCAGACAACGTGCGAACCTTCGCACGGGAAGCGTTCGCGCGATACGGCGCGTTTGTCGGCTTCACCGAGATTTCGAAGGACAGCGTGGGCTCGATCACGGGGCCGCAGCGCGTGACCGTGACCGCGTCATTTGAGTTTGAACGCGCGAAACTCCTTGGCTCCGTGGGATTCCGACTCGTCATGGGGACGGAGACGCTCGTACCCGAGGCGCGTGTCGAGTCGATCATGCTTGTCGACACTGAGCGCGGGGATCTTTCGCTCCCACCCAAGGTCGTTTCAGCGACAACCGGCGCGAAGAAACCCGACGAGCAGGCTCCCGACGAAAAGGCTCCCGACGCGAACGCGACCGGCGAAAAGCCCCGTGAAACAACGTCCTCCGAGAAAGCGACGACCGCGCCATGACGCATGTTGCATCCAACTTTGACCTCGCGTCGCTCGCAGGCGCGCGCGTCACCGTGATGGGACTTGGTCAGTTTGGTGGCGGCGTCGGCGTGACACGCTATCTCGTCTCACGCGGCGCGCGGGTCACGCTGACCGATCGCGAACCTGCGGAGAAGCTTGCAAAGCCGCTCGGTGAACTCGTACCGGAGATTGCGTCGGGTGCCGTTCACTGCGTGCTTGGCGAACATCGCGTCGAAGATTTCACGAGTGCTGATCTCGTCATCGCGAATCCCGCGGTGCCGAAGCCCTGGGAGAACGCGCTCCTCGCTGCTGCGCGACACGCGGGTGTGCCAGTGGAGACAGAGATCGGACTCACCGTCTCGGAACTCACATCGCGCGGCGTGCACAACATCGTGGGCGTCACGGGAAGTGCCGGCAAGAGTACGACGAGCGCGATGCTCGGTGCTGCTCTTGATGGGGCTGCTCTTGATGGGGCTGCAGGCGTGAACTCCGCGTGTGAGAGTTCGCCACGATCCAACACGCGCCGTGCGCACTTTGGCGGCAACATCGGCGGCTCGCTTCTTGGCGCGCTCGAACGGATCGCGCGTGAGGATTTCGTGGTGCTCGAACTCTCGAGTGCGATGCTGTGGTGGCTTGGCGAGTCGCGTCGATGGTCGCCGCGGGTCGCGGTCTTCACGAATCTCCTCGAGAACCACATCGACTGGCACGGCTCATTCGCGCACTACGCGCACGCGAAGTCGCGGCTTCGAGCCTTCGCGCCGAGCGATGCGCGGTTCATCACGGCGTTTGCGGGAACTCCGGCGGCCGCGCGCGCAGTTGAACTCGGTGCGGAGCCGTGGTGGGAGAATCCGTCGCTTGACCCTTGCCCGTTGCCGGCGATCGAGGCGATGAAGCCTGCGATTCCAGGCGCCCACAATCGCGCCAACGCGCATCTCGCCCTTCGCGGAGCACTCGCCGCCTACGCGGCGGCGGGACTTGATGCCGTCGCAGCACTTCCGACGTTGCGGGCGCGCATTGAAGCGTTCCCCGGTTTGAAGCATCGGCTCTGCTTCGTGTGCGAGCAGAACGGCGTGCGCTATTTCGACGATTCGAAATCGACCACGGTTGAAGCTGCGCTGCTTGCGGTCGGCAGTTTCGACGACGTTTCGCGCATTCACCTGATCGCTGGCGGCTACGACAAGGGCGCCGATCTTGCGCCAATTCGAGCGCTCGGCGATCGGCTCGCGGGGCTTTATGCGATCGGACAGACCGCGCCGAGTCTGCTCGGCAGCGCGCGCGCTACCCAGTGCGGAACGCTTGAGCGGGCGATGCAGTCCGCGCGAGAACGTGCGCGCCCCGGTGACGTTGTACTGCTCTCGCCCGCGTGTGCGAGTTGGGGACAGTTCACGAACTACGAGGAACGGGGCGAGACCTTCGCGCGACTGGCGCGAGAGGCATCGGTGGCCGTGGCGGGGTCTGCGGCGAGCTCTGTCGCTCGATCCATGACGTAATGCGCACGCTACGCGGCAGTTTGATTTCGCTCGCGAAGAGAACGACGCCCGCAATCTCGACTTTCCAGCGGAGGTGAACTCCGATGGTGCCGAAATGCGGGCGTCTCTTGCTTGTTTGCTTGCTTACGCGCTGCGATCAGTTGTACCACTTGACCGGCGGTGGGAGCGGACCACCCGCGGGCGTCCACCACGGCGGATTGTTGCGCTCGGCGTCGATGCGATTCTCAAACTCAGGTGGCTCTTCGCGATACTCAGGCGTCGAGCGGATGTCGTAGGCGATGCGACGCGCGGCCGCAGGCGGGCACGTCAGTTGGTTGGTGAGACGACCGTTCATCGTGCCGGCGTCCCACAGCGACCACACCATGCGGTCGGGGCGCAGCACTGGATCGTCACCCTTGCCTTCGAGGAAGTTCATCGTCAGCTGCTTGCCGACAGGAATCTCCATTTTGAAGAAGGGCTCCGCCGTTCGCGTGTCGTAGACGGTGATCGTCACCGGCGACGACTCGGTCGAGATGTAGGTGTAGCCACCGCCGCTGCGGGGGTAGTAGCCGCCTGCGGGGGTGTAGCACCCAGCGAGTGCGAACGAAGCCGCGAGTGCGAGCGCGGCGAGTGTGGCAGTGGTCGGAGTCGTGCGTTGCATGTGGTTCGTCTCCACCCGGACGCCTGCCGGGGGTGCGGGGATATCGGCCGGAACCGCCCCCCTGCTTCGGGAATTCGGTTGGACGAGTGAGGCGATTTCGCGAGAATGCGCGCCCGCGGTGCCTTCGCCCACCTCAAACCGCTCGAGATCGGCGCTCGTGAGAGCCGCTCGAGGCCGCCTCTCCGCCGACCCGACCCATGCATCCAAACACACTTCCTGATCTTCGCGTCGGCCACGGCTATGACCTCCATCGCTTGGAGGCCGCTCCACCAGCGGGAAATGGGCGCCCGTTTGTGCTTGCGGGCGTGCGATTCGACCATCCAGTCGGCCCCGTGGGCCACTCGGACGGCGACGCGGTCTACCACGCGGTGGTAGACGCCCTCCTCGGGGCGCTCGGGCTCCCAGATATCGGACAGGCCTTCCCCGACACCGACCCAACGTGGGACGGGCAGGACTCGGCCTACTTCATGGAACGCGCTCGCGAGGCGGTGGCCGCGCGGGGCTACGCGGTTGTCAATCTCGACGTCACGGTCATCTGCGAGCGGCCGAAACTGTCGCCGGCGAAAGCCGACATGATCGCGAACATTGCGCGGGTCCTCGGGGTTTCGAAGGATCGCGTCAACCTCAAGGGGAAGACCCACGAGAAGGTCGACGCGGTTGGCGACGGGCGCGCCGTCGAGGTGCATGTCGTTGCGCTCTTGGCACGCGTGGCGGCGTGAATGCAGGAGCGGGAGCGGGAGCGGGTGCGGGTCCGAACACGGACGCGCTGAGAGATGCGGCGAAGCGCGTGCATCACGCGGTGCGGGCGGCCGACGCGCGCGCATCGGAGGTGTATGCGCGGAGTTGGCACGGGCTGCTCTGTTACTCTCTCGTTCCTGCCCAATCCACGGCGGCCCGGAGACCTGCATGCGCGCGATCGTGACTGGCCAAATTGGTGTCGACAAGAAGCCTTACCTCAAGGCCGTGCGTGATGCGGCGGATCTCCGCGGCGACCCGATCAAACTCTTCCACCTCGGCGACATGATGTACACCGAGGCGCCGGACGTTCGACCCGGACGCATCCTCGATCTCCCCATCTCGCGATTGGCGACCCTGCGACGCGCGGCGTTTAAAGACGTCATCGCCGCGACCCTGCCTTCGAGCGAGCACCGCAACGTCGTCGTCAACACCCACGCGACATTCCGCTGGCGCCACGGGCTCTTCGCCGCGTTCGACTTCGATCAGATCGCGAAGTTTGAGCCGAACATGTTCATTTGCCTCGTCGACAACGTCGAGGTGGTGCACCAACGACTGCACGCGGAGCATGACATCGACGCGACGCTGAAGGACTGCATGGTTTGGCGCGAAGAAGAGATTCTCGCGACCGAACTCCTCGCGCAAGCGATGGGCTGCCAGAACAACTTCTTCATCCTCTCGCGCGGGCGATTGCAAGACACGGTGGAGACCGCGACGCGGCTCATCACGCGGCCAGAGATGCGCAAGGTTTATCCGAGTTTCCCGATGAGCCACGTCGTGGATATGCCCGACGTCCTCGCGGAGATCGATCACTTCCGTGCTGAACTCGCGAAGCACTTCATCACCTTTGATCCAGGCGACGTCGACGAGAAGTTGCTGCTCGATCGCGCGCTCGCAGCCGCGCGTGAAGGTAAGGATTGGATCGAAACCGAAGCACATAGTTTCGGCGGACGCGCGGGGCGGAATTTGCGCGTTTCGGTGCGCGAAGTCCTCGATATCGCAGGCGATATCGACGGCCAGATTTACATGCGGGATTTCAAGCTTATCGATCAGAGCGACATGATCGTTTCGCTCGTGCCTGAACTCCCGAATGGCACGCCTGGCCTCTCGAGCGGTGTCGAGCGCGAACTGCAACACGCGTGGGAGCACACGAAAGAGGTGTACGTCGTGTGGAAGCCGAAGAAGGCGCCGAGTCCGTTCATCACGGAGACCGCCACGAAGATTTTCCGTTCGGTCGACGAGGCTCTCACGTACTTCGAAGCGAAGGGGATGTTCCATCCCGGCGATCTTTTCGGTCGGTGAACTCGCTTGAGGACGCGCGTCCAGATCTGATTGCCAGACCTGATTGCCAGACCTGAACGACCAAACTGAGAGTCGCGAACCAAACGCACTGCACCAAACGCACTGAACCAAACGCACTGAACTGTGTGTCCTCGCTGAATGGAGCGAACTCGCCGAGCATGCCGCGATGGAACCCTCCACGATCCGAGATGACGCCCGCAGGGTTCTCAAGCGCCGAGTCTGAGCTCGCTGGGTTTGCGCGCGCTGAGCACCCGCGAAGCGGGCTTCCGCGATGGAAGTTGAAGGTCGCGTACGACGGCACGGCGTTCCACGGCTGGCAGCGGCAAGAGCCGAAAGATGCGCCTCCACTGCGAACAGTGCAAGGCGTCCTCGAAGAAGCGGTCGCGGCGTTGCTTGGTCAGCGCGTGGATGTCGTTGGCGCGAGTCGGACCGATACGGGCGTGCACGCGGTTGGGCAGGTCGCCGCGTTTTCGGCAGATGTGCGCGTGCCGGTTGCGCGATTGGCAAACGCGATTTCAGCGCGACTGCCGCGCGATGTACAAGTTGTTGAAGCGGAGCAAGTCAGCGAAACCTTCAACCCGATCGGCGACGCGCGCAGCAAGTGCTACCGCTACACGATTGAACACACGAGCCATCCCCACAACCCATGGCCGCTTTTCGATCGGAACTTCGTGTTCTCGACGCCGCATACGCTCGACCTTGATCGCATGCAGCGCGCGGCGAGTTTGATGGTCGGCACGTACGACTGCGCGAGTTTCACGCAGGTTGATCACGGCCGGACGACAACCGTGCGCAGCGTTTACGACTGCGTCGTGCGAAGCCCCGCCCCAAGACGCGTGGAGATCGAGATCTGTGCAAGCGGATTTCTCTACAACATGGTGCGAATCGTCGCAGGGACGCTGTTTGAGGTCGGCCGCGGGCGTATCGAACCGAGCGCGATCACGGAGATACGCGACGCGCGCGACCGAACACGCGCGGGGCCAACTTTGCCGCCGCAAGGGCTGTGTCTACGTTGGATTTGGTACGGCGCGCCGCGTATGAAGGTTGGAGAGTCTGCTGAGGGTGGCGATGTTGTGCCGGGTGAGGGTGATGGCGAGGGCGAGGGTGAGGGCGGATTGAAGTCCAGAGCGGACACAAATCGGGTTTCCACCGCGGAGTGACTGCCATGAAGAGACCAAACGCGCGCATCGCTCGATTCGTAGCCTTCGTGCTTGCTGGTGGGCTTGATCGCGCGCCGACGCGGGCGCCGATGTGCACATCGAACGCGACGCGCAGAGGCGTTCGCGGGGGGTTTCACGGCGGTGTTTCGGCCCTCGCGGTACTTGGTGCGGTGTTCGGCGCGACGGCCAGCGCTTTCAACACGGCCGCCTACGCGCAAGTGCTTGATCTCGATGGAGCGAAAGCGGGCCCGACGCTTCCCGCGGAGAACGCTGCGACGGAACTTTCGCAGGAACTGACCACGGAGGCCGCGCAACTCGAGCGCGCTGCGGCGGGCTTGACGGGCGAAGCGCGCGATGCGGCTCTCGCGAAAGCGCGACTGCGAAGGCTCGCGGCGATTTTCTTTGAGCTCAGCGCGGCGAAGTCTTGGAACGAGTCGGGCCCGAGCGTCGCCGGTATTCGGTTGGTTGCCATGCTTGGCCGCGTCGATGCCCTCGTGGATGCGACCGCGAGTGGTCGTCGATTGAAAGATGGCATGCCACTTCCACAGGCCGATGCGCAGCGTGCAGCGCAGCAACTGGGTGAACTCGCGAAGTTGAGTCTCGACCGAGCGCGTGCCGCGTGTTCTGCGAAGCCTCGCGATATGCAGCGCCAGATCGCTGATGCAATGGCGGAGACCCTCGCGCCGTTGGTTGAACTCTGCGCGATCGTCGAAGAAAGCCGCATCGAGGATGCGTGGCCGCTCGTCGACGATGGCAAAGATGTGGACTCTGTACGAGCAGCGACGCGCGCGGACATCGAGTCGATGCGCAAGGCTGCTGATCAGCTCGCTGCGGACGCGGGCGGCCCCGCGCTCCTCGCCGCGCTCGATGCGTGCGTCGCGCGCGGAACTTCGGCGAGCGCTTTGACGGATTTGCGGCTTGTGCGCGAAGCACTCGCCACACTTGAGTGGCTCGCCGCGGAGAAAACCGAGCGACCACCGCGACCAATTCCCGATGCGGCGATTGCGCGCGCAACGGCGCGTATCACTCTCGCGCTCGAAGATCTGGCGATTCGGACTCCGGCAGGCGCGAGCGGCGCTCCAACTCCGGCCGACAGCGCGCGAGCACGACTTGCGTCCCTCGAAGTTTGCGTGCGGGCGGCACGCACGATGCTCAGCCTGCGCGAAGATCCGGATCTCCCACAAGCATCACGACAAGCGCTTTCCGATGCGGCAGCGGCGCTGATTGGTGCCGAACTCACGGGCGACGAGCGCGCGCGCGCGAGGGTCGCCAAGCGCATTCTTGATGCGTGCGCTGCCGCCGATCGGCTCGTATCGGCGGAGAAGGCCGAGGTCCCCCGCGATTTGAAGGATGTCGCACGCGCACTCGACCGTGACGGACGCATCGCAACGAAGGCGCTCCCCGTCGCTTTCGCTGCGATGGCCGAGGACCCGTCGCGCGCGGCGGATCCAGAAAATCTCAGTGCACTCGAACGAGTACTTTCAATCGACGTTGACCGCGCGCGCATCGCACGAATGCAACTTCTCATCGATCGTATCGGTGCGATTGATGCGAAGTCCGGCCGTGCGTTTGTGGCACAGATGAAGCGGACCGCGAAAGTGCTGCTCGATCCGCTGAAGCGCGGCGAAGCGCAGGCCGTACTCGCAACGCTCGACGCGCAGGCCGCGACGGCCTTGCCGTTCCCCTATGAGGATGAACTCAAGCGCCGAACGGATCGTGCGCTTACGTTGACCGGAGGTCGGGCGAGCGACGTGGCCGAAGCTGCGGGCAGAATTCGTGCGCAGTGGGCGATCGCGTTGGGTGCAGGGAACTTCAACGGAATCGAAGCCATGCGACTCACGCGCACCGCGCGACTTTGTGCCTGCCTACGCGCACTCGACCAAGTCGAGGAAGCGGTGAATCGCCCTCGTGGTGATCGGCTCGCCCTCTGGGGCGGCTGGGCCTCACGACGCGCGGCGCTCGCCCCTGCGACGCAAGATCTCATCGCACGAAGCGTGCTCGCATGTCAATCGCTGCTCGCAACGAGTCAACCGTCGTCAAACTCAGATCAAGACGCGCAGTGCGAACGCGATGTTGCTGCGCTCGAACGCGCAATTCCACTGGTATCGCTCGTAGCGCGCATCGAACGCATGCTGTCGCCGGCACTTCCCGATTCGACGGGAATGGTGAGTGCCATGCTCGCGCCGCTGGTGCAGGCGCCCGCGCCCGATGCCTTCATGGCGGATGAATGGACAACGCTCGCATCGGTCGACCGAGCGCTCTTCGAATCTGAATATGCACGCCGCAAGGGCGACGTGAAACTGCGCGAGGAACTCGCTGCCTACATCGCGGAACTCTGCCGTGAAATCACTGCCCGCACGTTCGGAACCGCGATCGAAGAAGTAACGCCGATAAAGCCCACACCGGAGCAGGCCACCCGCGACAGGACCTCACGCGACACAACCTCACGCGATACAACCTCGCGTGACACACCCTCACGCGACACAACCTCACGCGATACAACCTCGGGGCAAGCAGCCCCGACCCAGAACTCACTACGAAGGGCGACCAGTTCGAACTGACAGAGGCCGCTTGAATGCACCGCGCGAAACAGACGAGCCAAACACATGAGTGCCAACGATGCCCACTCCTCTCTTTCTTTCTCGGCCGCAAGAGTTCCGCTGAGTATCGTGGTCGTCGCGCCACATCCGGACGACGCCGAACTCGGTATGGGCGGCACGATCGCCCGACTCATCGATGAGGGACACCGCGTGCTCGTCCTCGACCTCACCGATGGCGAGCCAACCCCAAAGGGAACCCCCGAGCGGCGTCGGCTTGAGGCGGCCGAAGCCGATCGTGTGCTTGGTTGCGACCGCGTGAATCTTGGCCTCCGCAATCGCGAGCTCGAACACACCGTTGAGGCGCGTCATCGCGTCGCGGCAGTTCTGCGCGAGCGTCGCTGCGACATACTCTTCGTACCACACCCAGACGATGTCCACCCCGATCATGTCGCGGCGACGCGGATCGCAAGCGACGCTCGCTTTGACGCGAAGTTGACGAAGTCCGCCATTCCGGGGGAGCCCATTCATCCTCGTCGGCTCATTCATTACTACTGCACGCACCTCAAAGCAGTTCCGGCACCGACCTTTGTCTTTGACATCTCCAGTTACCGCGAGCGCAAGCAGGCGGCAATCCTCGCCTACCGCTCTCAGGTCATTGATCACCTCCCCAACCAGCGCCTTCCCGAGCAAGTCGATATCCGTGACCGATTCATGGGCTTCCAGATTGGCGTTGAAGCTGCAGAGCCGTTCTGGTGCCGCGAGTCACTCGGCGTTCGCGATCTCTCGGCGTTGATCTGATCCTTCGCCCGATCTTGCATCGGACTCACCGCAGATCGTTGCGACCCGCTGCTAGACTGCGAGCCCCATGGAAGTCGTGTTCGACCAGCTCCCCCACCTGCTCGCTCAGGCCGCGGACGTGATCTCGAGCGCTCCCGCTTCGACGGCTCCCGCAGCCGAGCCAAGCCCGTGGCTCGCATGGATCGAGCAGTACGGCGCGTGGTTCATCTTCTTCGCGTTTATCGTTTGCGGTATTGGCCTCCACATCTCAGAAGACTTCTTGCTCATCCCAGCTGGCGTGGCCATCTACCACGGCAACATGGATTGGACTTCGACGATCATCGCTGCCTATTTTGGTCTCATCTTGGGTGACACCGGATGGATCTGGGTTTGCCGCAACTTCGGCACGCGCTTGGTTCATAGCAAACGATTTCTGCGATTCATGGGTCCGCGGCGGCTTCTCGAAGCGAAGTACGCGATGGAAGAGCGCGGCGTGATCGTTTTGATTCTTGCTCGCTTCATTCCTGGCACCCGAACTCCAGTGCTCACGATGACGGGCATCCTCCATATGCCCTGGTGGAAGTTTCTCGCGGTTGAGTGCACAACCGTCGCGATCACCGCACCAGTCCAGATCGCAATCGGCTGGATTGGTGCTGCCGGCTACGCACACGCGAAGAATGCGGGCAGCATGTTGACGCTCGGTCTCGCAGGCATCGCCGTCACTGTTGCCGCCGTTGTGATTCACCGTTGGATGAAGCAAGCGAAAGCTCGGAAAGGTCCGCGCCCTCGCTCTCCGGTTTCGTGGCTGCGAACGTTCGGTCGGGCACACGCCCGTCCGACGAATGGGGCTGCAACCACTGCTCTGAAGAGTTGACCCGCGCGCTGCGACCGCGTGATCGAAGCACCTCTCTCAAAGGTATTTGGCTCGGGTATTTGGCTCGGGTATTTGGCTCGGGTATTTGGCTCGGGTATTTG
>JAIXVI010000127.1 GCA_027483065.1 Planctomycetaceae bacterium | reverse complement strand
TGTCGCCGCTGCTGTGAGGGCGGGTGCGGCGAGCGTTCGCGTCTGCGCGAGCCTTTGGCTTACCACAACGCCAAGTCGAGCAACGGCCAAAGGAAGCAAAGAGAAACCGCGTCGCCGAAGGCAGCGCGGTTTCGTTGAATGTCGGGAGTTGTTCGACGTGGATCCTGCCAGAGGGAGCAAAGAGAAACCGCGCCGCCGAAGGCAGCGCGGTTTCTCAGTTGCGACCGCTCAAAACAAGATGCCGATGGGCGGACTCGAACCGCCGACCTTCGGGTTATGAATCCAACGCTCTAAACCAGCTGAGCTACATCGGCGAAGGGTCGCGGAGTATAGCGAACTTTGTCTGCGACTCAACCTGCGTGAAATCGCTGCGGATGCGCGAGTTTTGGGTGGTTCACTCGGCGGGTTCGCGGTTGGTTTGAACGCGATTGCACAGGGCATCCGCCGCGTCACTGCGCGGCGCGCTTTCGTCGAAACAGGAAAGGCTCGATCACGTCGCGACAGGCTTCGGAGCGCTGCGCACCCAACGTCGGCCGAGTTCGGTCGCTGCGAACTCTGGTTCGCGGCTCGCGATGGCCGCGGCAACGAGACCCATGAACATCGGGTTCGGTGAGAGCGGACGGCTCGTCAATTCGGGGTGGAACTGCCCGCCGACAAAGTAGGGGTGCATTGTCTGCGGCAGTTCAAGCAACTGCATGATCGGGAACTTCGGGTGCCGCCCGCTGAAGCGAAGGCCAGCATCCTGAAGTTGCGCGATGTACTCCGGTTCGACTTCGTACCGGTGACGGAAGCGCTCGCGCATTTCCGTCTTGCCGCCGTAAAGGAAACTCGCGAGCGAGCCAGGCTCGAGGATCACGTCTTGAGCGCCGAGGCGCATCGTGCCGCCCATGAATCCTTCGAGTTTCTTCTGATCAGGCAATTCCGAAATCATTGGGTGCGCGCAGTTCGGCTCGAACTCGGTGGAGTTTGCACCGGCGAGTCCGAGGACGCTGCGGCCGAACTCAATCACCGCCATTTGGAATCCGAGACAGATTCCGAGGAACGGAACCTTGTTCGTGCGCGCCCACTTCACACAGCGGATCTTGCCTTCCACGCCGCGTTGACCGAATCCACCAGGCACGATGACCGCTTGCACTCCATCGAGCGCAGCGTTCGTTTGAGCGTCGTCGAGGAGTTCGCTGGTGTCGATCCAGCGCGTGCGGATCTCGCACGAGAGTTGCGTCGAGCAGTGTTCAATCGCCTTATCGATGGAGGCGTATGCGTCGCGCAACGCGGCGTACTTGCCGGTGATACCGAGTTCGATGCGATGCTTGCGCGGCGCGAAGATGCGGCGCGAGAAGTCGAGCCACTCGGTGCGTGCGACGTCCTCTTTCGAAGGATTCGTGCGATCGTGGAGATTGAGCAGCGAGAGAATCTCGCGATCGAGGCCGCCCGCGCGCATCGCTTCTGGAATCGCGTAGACGCTCTCGCGATCGTGCATCGAGAAAATGCGCTTGAGAGGCACGTTCGAGAACATCGCGATCTTCTCCATCACCTTGTCGGTGACGGGGTTCTTCGCGCGGCATGCGACGATGTTCGGTTGAATACCCGCTTCCATCAATCGCTTGATGCCGAGTTGCGCCGCCTTCGACTTTTGCTCGCCGAGAATCGACGGTTCAAGGATATAGGTCAGCGCGACGAAGCACGTCGACTCTGGGCCCTCTTCGAACGCGAGTTCGCGCAGTGCTTCGATGTAGAAACCGTTCTCGTAGTCGCCGGCAGTGCCGCCCACTTCGACAAACACCACATCCGCGGGTTTGCCGTTGTTGCCCGTCATCGCGAGTTCGCGCAGACGCATCTTCACGACGCCCGTCACGTGCGGAATCATCTGCACGTCGCGGCCGAGGTATCCGCCGCGGCGTTCACGCTCGAGCACTTCGGTGTAAATCTGTCCAGCGGTGACGAAGTTCTTTCGCGTGAGATCTTGGTTGAGAACGCGCTCGTAGGTGCCGAGATCCATGTCGGTCTCGCACCCGTCGCTCAGAACAAACACTTCGCCGTGGCGATACGGATTGAGCGTGCCTGAATCGATGTTGAGGTAACCCTCCATCTTGATGGGGGCGACCGACAGGCCTTTGTCTTTGATGAGTTTGGCAAGCGAACTTGCGAAGATGCCCTTGCCGAGACCGCTCATCACGGTGCCGACGACAACGACAAACTTCGTGCGGCCGCGCTGATAGCCAGCCGGAGCGGGCGAATGCCACTCCGTGCTCTCTTCACTGCGTCCGAACTGAGACAAAAAGCCGCAACCTTCGGGAGTTTCAGGGTTGTTCGAATCCGAATGGGGCATTCCCGAATGTAGCCCGGCGGAGGGGCCGAGCGCAAGCGGGAATCGCCGCGCAATCGCGGGAATTTCGGCCACGCGCGATGCAAGCGAGCTCGAGGCGTCGCGCGTCGCTTACCGACTTCGTTGGCGTCGGACGAAAGCGGCGTATTGATCGGGTGTGTCGATCCCTTGACTCTGGACCGACCGGACCGCAACGGCGATTCCGTGGCCGTGCTCGAGAACGCGCAGTTGCTCAAGGCTCTCGGTCTCTTCGAGCGGCGCGATCGGCCAAGAGACAAACTGGCGAAGGAACGCCGAGCGGTAGACGTAGAGCCCGACGTGGCGAAGGGGCGTCGCGCGGGGCAACCGGCCGGTGGCGCGATCTCGATGGAAAGGGATCGGGGCGCGGGAGAAATACAGCGCGCGGCCGCCTTCGCCGAGCACGACTTTGACGAGATTTGGGTCGTCTACGGATTCATTTTCCGTGAAAGGGGTCGCAACGGTGGCGACATCAGCCCAGGGCGACGCGAGCAGGAGTTCGACCGCCGCGTCGATGACTTCGGGCTCCATTTCAGGTTCATCGCCCTGAATGTTGACGAACACGTCCGCAGGGACGACTGACGCGACTTCCGCGAGTCGCGAGGTGCCGTTTGGATGGTCGACGCGCGTCAAGACCGCATGTCCGCCGGCCGCTTCCACGACGTCGGTAATCCGTCGATCATCGGCTGCCACGACGACTTCATCAAGGCTTCGCGCCTGGCGGGCAGCCTCGAGCACGTGTACGACAAGGGCCTTGCCGGTCTCGCGCGCGAGAACCTTTTCGGGAAAGCGCGATGAGGCGAGGCGAGCGGGGATGACGCCGACGATGCGTGGTCGCAAGAGTTCCTCCAAGTTCTTCCGAGTTCCTCGAAGTTCCTTGAAGGTTCTTGGAGGTCCTCCGAGGGAAGTTCGCGGTCACTCGAGCGCGATGACGACGAGCGCGATTAGGAGGGGAACTCTTTCACCAGCGCATCGATGTCCTTGCGCTTCATCCGGATATCGCGGTACGAAATGTCGCGTCGAACGATGGCAGAGCAGAGCTCGCCGGCCTCGCGCGCGGCGGCGCCGCTGCGTTCAGCGCGCGCTTGTTCCATGAGCGACACCATGAGGTCGTACTTGATGGGGAGTTCGCGCTCCGCTTCGCCCGCACCGAGCGATTGGAGTGCTTCGCGATATTCGCCAATCGCTTCGCCGTGCCAGCCGCTCGAAGCGAAGCAGCGCCCGAGCATGTGTGTCGCTGCGATGCGGAGTTTCGCTTCGTCTTTGCAGGACTGGAAAGCCGCCATCGCCTCGTCAAAGTTGCCGAGTTCAAACTCAATGCGGCCGAGTTCAAACTTGATCGAGCGATCGGTTGGGAAGTTCTTCTGCTTCTCGCGGAGTTCGCGCACTTCGACTTCAATCAACTCCATGCGCGCAGCTTCGTACGCTTCCTTGAGCGCCGCATTCTCCGCATCTGCTTGGAATGCCTTGAGCGCCGCATCGCGACGGCGACGCGCTTGGGCGACTCGAATCTCGCCGGCGAGCATCTTGAAGCGGTACGTGTGCAGGCGCTCAAATCCGCCCATGAGCACGTTGTAGGCTTCCTCTTCCGCTTCGGCGGTGCCGCGACGGCGCAAGAGTGAGCCGAGCTTTTGAACTGCGTCGCCCGACATCGGATTCGCTTCGAGATCCGCACGCGCGCGCTCAATGAGCTTCGCCTCGGTCTCTTCGGTCATCGTGATGGCTTGGGCGTCCTGGCGTTCCTGCTGCTTCTCAGCATCCTTGAGGTTCGACTTGAGGCCGCCCGGTTGGCCGCCCTGTTTGTCGTAGCCGCCTTGCTTCAACGCGTGGCGTGCTGTGAGTTCCTTGAGGTCCGCGGCAAGTTGCGTGTCGGTCGGATCAACGGCCACAGCCTGCTCAACGCAAGCATGCGCTTCACCCCACGCCTCGATCGACATGAAGTGGGTCTTTGCCTTGAGCCACATCGACTTCGACTGTTTCGGCTGCCCCTTGATGATGTTCATCGCACGCGGCGCGAGCCAAGTACCAAACTCAACTTGGCCAGCCTTGCCGCACGTTTCAAGCAACTTGAAGAGCGCGTCAATGTTCTTCAGATCGCGCCACCACACGTACTCGGCTTGCACGAACTTCTCGATCGGGCCCGGGCCTTCGAGTTCCTTGATCTGATCTTTCGAGGCCGGCTTGCCGCCCGCTTGGAAATGGCTGACCGCAATCTTGAATGCATCTTCGTGCCGGGTTGTGCCGCTTGGGTCGAGTCGGAGGCCCTTCGCAAACAGCATGAGCGCGTATTCGGCGTTGCCCGTCTGGGCGATGGTCTTCGCGTGTTCGAAGAACTTCTTCGCCTTCTCAGGCTGGGGAACGAACGCGCCGGCTGGAACCCCATCTTGGGGTGCGGCGGGTTGCTCTGCGGGCTGCTTCTTGCCGAATGAAAAGAAACCCAATCCTGCGCTCCTGCGGTCGAGGGTGATGCCGGGCAGAAAAGCCCGACGGGGACAGCGCAAGGTATCGCGTCAGGGGGGTGCGGGTCAAACCCCAAACTCAAAGTCGGGATGGCGAAAGTCGTTGTATCAAACCAAGGCGGCGCGCTCGAAGCTCGTTTCCGGCGGCTGTTTCCTCGTGCGCGCGCGACGCGTTTGCCGCCGACGCTACGATCCGCGAATGGCATCTCCGCGTGGCATCGTGCTCCATCCGCATCCGGTTCTTCGGGCGAAGGCTCGTCCAGTCGAAAAGATCGACGATTTCGTGCGTGGACTTGTCGACGACATGCGTCGCGTTGCGCACGAACTCGACGGGATTGGCATCGCCGCGCCGCAACTTGGCGAGAGCCTCCGCATCTTTCTGACCTGCGGTCGCGAGAACGACCCAGAGCGCGTCTACATCAATCCGCGCTTGGAACTCTCGGGAACCCCCGACCTCTGCGACGAAGGCTGCTTGAGCCTTCCCGAGATTCGCGCGGAGATTCTGCGGCCGACTGTCGTGCGCATCACTGCGCAAGACATCGAAGGGCGCGAGTTCACGCTCGAGTCGAGCGAGTTCATGGGTCGCGTGTGGCAGCACGAATTCGACCATCTTGAAGGTGTACTCATCATCGATCGGATGCGACCGCTCGACCGGTTGGCGAATCGACGCGCGATTCGTGACTTGGAGCGTTCGGCTGAAGGTCGGAGGCGCTGAGTGCGCATCGCCTTCTTCGGGAGTGGTGCGTTTGGTATTCCAACGCTGGAAGCGCTTGTGGCGCACCACGAGATTGCGCTCGTTGTGTCGCAGCCTGATCGACCAGCGGGACGTGGAAAGATCATGACCGCGACGCCGCTCGCCGCGCGCGCGGCGGAACTCGGGCTGCGCGTCGTGAAGCCAGAGGATGTGAACGAGCCGACGGTGCGCGATGAGATTCGCGCGCTTGGCTCGGACGCGTGGGTGGTGATCGCGTTTGGTCAGAAGCTCTCGCGCGAGCTGCTGGACGGCGTTTTTGCGATCAATCTGCATGGCTCGCTGCTGCCGGCCTATCGCGGTGCTGCGCCGATCCAGCGTTCGGTGATGGATGGTTGTGCGGAAACCGGAGTGAGCGTGATTTCGCTCGCCGAACGCATGGATGCAGGGCTTGTCTACGCGACCGCATCGCGCGCGATCGGGCCCTCGGAAACATCGGACGAAGTGCACGACCGACTCGCGGAACTCGGTCCCGCGGTGATCGAAGATGTGCTCGCGCGCCATGCTGCCGGCACGCTCGTTGGTGCGCCGCAAGTCGAAACCAAAGCAACGCGGGCGCGGAAACTCTCGAAAGCGGAAGCGACGATTGATTTCGCCGAAGTGGACGCGGCGACCGCGCGCGCGCGAATCAACGGGCTCAACTCGTGGCCTGGCTGCACGGTGCTCATTGGCGACGTGCCGGTGAAACTCTTGCGTGTGGAGGTTGCGGCCGAGGTCGCGGCCGAGGTCTGCGTCGAGTCGACCGGTGCGCCTGCCGTCGGCGTCTTCGGACCGGACGGCGTGATCGCGACCCGCGCTGGCTTCATTCGGGTGATCGAAATTCAACCTGTCGGCAAGCGCGCGATGCCGATGGCTGAGTTTTTGGCGGGGCGATCTCGCCTCATCGGAAGCCGCGTTCAACCTGTTGTGGCCGGCGGATAGTTCGGTCGAGCAATGAGCGCGGGTTGGCCGATAGACGATCGGCCTGCCGATGTCGCTCGATTTTCGCACCAGTACGCAACTCGTCTTTGACTTCGCGCGTGAAGCGGAGGCGGAGCGTTCGCTCGGATCGGTCGTAACGGCCGCGCCGGTCGCACCCAAACGCACGCGCCGTCGATGTTCACTCGCCGCGTTGCGCGCGAGTGCACCAACCATCGCCGACGCGCCTCGACCGCCGCGCGGGATCGATCATGAGCGTCCGTCACAGCGGCGATTCGACGCGATCGTTCTTGAAATGCTCGCGCGGCATCCACTGCGCGTGCAGCGTTGGCGCCACCCGCTTTCTGGAATTGCGGTGCTGCGCATCTATCGCGACGGTCGCCAAGATCGCTCGATCGAAGCGCCGTATCCAACGAGCGCGCTCCGACTCGCGATTTTCTTGCACGAAGTTGGCCATCACG
>JAIXVI010000197.1 GCA_027483065.1 Planctomycetaceae bacterium | reverse complement strand
GCTGGCCTCGCATGATTGAGATGATGACCCGCACGCCGGCAGAACTCTGCGGTTTGCGCGCGGACGGCATCGGCGCGCTCGACATCGGTTCGAAGGCCGACGTCACCGTCATCGACCCACACCACGAGTGGACCATTCGCGTCGACGAATTCGCGTCGAAGAGCCGCAACTGTCCGTTTGATGGCTGGACCGTGCGCGGTCGCGCGATGTTCACGATGATTTCGGGTCGTCCGCTGCTCGATCGTCTCGCGACCGCCGCTGCCGCTGTGTGACGACGCGAAACCTCGACACGTCAACGAGACGAAGTTTCATCTCGCCGTGCGTCACGGTGTTTGTGACGGTGTTTGTGACGGTGTTTGTGACAGTGTTTGTTACGGGCAGTTGCCCCAACCGGCGAGCAAGAGTGACAGGTCGCTTGCGCCGATCGTGCCGTCCGCGTCGAGATCAAAGACCGCGTTCGACGAGCCCCAATTCGCGAGGATCTGCGAGAGATCGCTCGCGCCGACGATTCCGTCGCCGTCAAAGTCTGGCGCACACGGCGGCGGGAGTGGCTCGAAGAGTGCGTCTGCTTTCGCAATCGCGCGTTGGCCTGCGAGCGCGCCGAGCCGACGACCTTCGAAGTCGTCGAATTCCGGGTGAATGCCGCCGTAGAGACGCGACAGGCCCGATTGGTCGGCGGCGTCGTAGTAGGTCGCCCACTGGAAGGTAAACGTCTGCGATGGGCCGTCTTCAAAGACGAGAAACTGGTTCTGCGTGCAGAGGAATTCGCCGACGCCGCCTGGGAAGAATTCCGAGCCGGTGATCGCGGCCATGACTTCCGCACCCGCACGGCTGTAGGTCGAGTGGCCCGACACGTAGCCCGCGAATGGCGGGGTGACGAAGGTCGGACGCTGGTACGAAACCCAGTAGCCCGCGAGCATCCAGCGGGTGCCGGAGTACTGGTTCTGGGGATTGCTCGGAGCTCCCGGCCAACCGCGGATTGCGATCTCGCCCTCGTAACCGGCGAGTTCCTCGTGGCGCTGGCCAGCTGCGGTGGTTGCGGAGGTGATGACTTCAACCAAGCCCGGCTCGAGGTGGAGGCCGTTTGCGTCGAATCCCGGCTGCGCAGGATCCGTGCACTGGCCACGCTGCGCCATGTAGCGAATCGCGCCGATTGGCCGCATCGTGTCGTAGTGTCCCTTCAATCCCCACGCGGTGATTGCCGCATCGTGCAGCGCACCGTTGAGCGCGACGTACATCTTCACATCCCACTCGAGTTCGCCGAGCTCAGGCCCCTTGCCACCGAAGCGCCGTTCGAACGCCGGGTGATCAGTCACCACGTTTGCGATTTCGTTCCAGTGGCCAGGAGGCGTGGTCGAGTTCGGGCCGTCTGCCCAGAACTCCGCCAAGCAGCGCGCCCAGTCGCCGCGCTTGACGACGTTGGCTGGGTACGGCTGGCCCGTCACAGGGTTGATCGCGTGCCCGGTGCCGTTGTTTGTTCCAAGCGGATTGTTCCCAAGTACCGACGGCGAGATATTCATCGTCACGCCGTCGTCAGGCGTGAGTTGGCTCGAGAGCCGGATGACGTCTTCATGTCCGAAGCGCCAAGCCACGTCGCCCACGCCGTTGAGGACTGGCGGCGGATTCGAGACCATAAGCACGCCGGGACGCGCCGGGTCCATCTCCGACGGCTGAATTGCGAACGGCGTGACAGAACCCCAGAACGGTGCGACCTTCGGCGGAAACCCGCCCGGAATGATGTTGCCGTTTTGGTCGACGAAGAAACTCAACGCGAGTGGCTGGTAGCGCGTTGGGTTCGTGACCGAGGGGTTGAACGGCATCGCGACGATCAGCGGTTCGTTCACATCGAGGTACGTTCCCGCCGCCTTCGCGTGGTTGAACGCCTCGCGCGAACCGTCGGCGAGCCCTTGTTGAATGACGAGCGCCGCGATGCGATTGCCCACCGCTGCGGGCGAGTTTCCAACCGTCGTGGTGACGTTCGTCGGATACCCAAGCGCAGCCATTTGCGCATCGAGGTAGCCGTTGATGATTGTGACATTCGGGCTCAACGCGAAGCGATGCTTCAGCAGTCGATACGCCGCATACGAGACCGATTGATCGCGCGCCGCTTCGACATCGCCCTTCGCCGTGATCTTCTCTTGGAAGAAGTACCCCTGCGTCGACACGTCGTAGCACGCCCACGCGTCGTACATCGCGACGGAGAGATGGAAGAGATTGCGCGCCTGCACAGGCGGGCGCACCAGATCCTTCTTGATCGAGTTGAGTGTCGTCTCATTCCACGCGCGCGCGACCGAGCCGGTGGCGTCGGCCGATTGCGCTGGCGCCAACAACGTGGCAATCGAGAGCGCGGCGAGGGCAGACGCGGAGATGGATGCGCGTTGGATCATGAGTCAAACTTCCTGGCTTGAGGGGTGAACTGTGGCGCGGTTCGTGGAAGGTAGCCCTGAACGCGTCTCTGGCAAGTGCTGCAATTGCGATGAGGGCGGAAAGGGCGAATAAAGGGCAACTTTGATGACGGAACCGATATCCGTGATCTTCGAGCTGAATCGCCGTCGGTTCGGGTTCTGCCTCTCAGAGTGCCGCGACGGGATCCGTACAATCCCCCTCCGCGCGGCAAAGGCCGATTTCTCAGACTGCACGACAAAATCGCCCACATTCCCGCACCTTCCCCCGACCACACTCTGCGGACTCCCCGTTGCCTTTCGATCTCCAGTCCATCCTCCGTGACCACCAAGGTGAAGGTTCGGCGCTCCACGCTGAGCACATCAACCCGCGCTTCGCGACCGTCCTCAAGACGATCGGCTACGACCGCGACTACGTGCGCGCCGAGGGCCCCTACCTCTTCGATGCGGCCGGCAACCGCTACCTCGACTTCCTCGGCGGCTACGCGGTCTGCAACTTCGGCCGCAACCATCCGACGATCAAGAAGGCGCTCGCGGATTACCTCGCGCTCGACCTCGCGACGATGGTGCAGTTCGAGGCGCCGCTGCTTTCAGGGCTTCTCGCGAAAGAACTCAAGCGTCGCATCGGCCGCGGGCTCGACTACGTCTTCTTCACGAACTCGGGCACCGAGGGCGTCGAAGCCGCGATCAAGTTCGCGAAGTGCGCGACTGGCCGCCCCGCGCTCTTGCACGCGCCGAAGGCATTCCACGGGCTCTCCTCGGGCTCGGTGTCACTCAACGGCTGCAACAGTTTCCGACAAGGCTTCGCGCCGTTTCTTCCCGACTGCCGACAGGTCGCGTTCAACGATCTCGCGGCGCTCGAAAAAGAACTCGCGCGCGGCGACGTCGCGGCGTTCATCATCGAGCCGATTCAAGGCAAGGGCGTGAACATCCATGCGCCCGGCTACCTCGCCGAAGCCGCGCGACTCTGCCATCGATACGGCGCGCTGTTCGTCGCCGACGAAGTGCAGACGGGCATCGGTCGCACGGGCTCGTTCATCGCGCTCGATCAGGAAGACAGCGCGAAGGGCGCGGTCGAACCCGACATGGTGATCCTGTCGAAGGCGCTTTCGGGCGGTTACGTGCCGGTCGGCGCGGTGCTCGTGAAGGGCGATGTGTGGAAGAAAGTCTTCACCACGCTTGATCGCGCGATCGTGCATTCGTCGACGTTCCATCAGGGCGCGATGGCCATGACCGCGGGCCTCGCCGCACTCGCGGCGTACGACGAGACGAACGCCGCCGAGAACGCGCGCCGCATGGGCGCGATGATTCGCGAAGGCGTCGAAGCGATGAAGCCTCGCTTTGAGATGCTGAAGGAAGTCCGTCAGCGCGGACTCATGATCGGCATCGAGTTCGGCGCGCCGAAGTCGCTTCTCTTGAAAGCGAATTGGGCCGCGACGCATGCGATGGATAAGAACCTCTTCGCGCAGGCGGTCGTCGTGCCGTTGATGGAAGATCACCGCATCCTTTGCCAAGTCGCGGGTCACAACCAAGACGTGGTGAAGTTGATTCCGCCGCTTGTGATTTCTGAGGCCGATGTGCGCGACTTCCTGCGCGCGTTCGAAGCGGTGATGGTGAGTCTTCACAAGCCGACCGCCACCGTCGGGCTGCTCGCGCGCCTCGGAAAGAACGCGCTCTTCGGCGGACGCCGCGGCGCGCAGGAGTCTGACGGCACGCACGAGTCGGACGGCAAGCGTGAGTCGGACAGCAAGCGCGAGTCGGACGGCGCGGTGGCTGAGGCCGCTCGTCCGTGATCGGACGACTCGCGCAACTCGTCACGACGTGGCCGCGCGCGGTTGTCGCCGTCGGCGCGGTGATTGCCGTGATGGGCGCGTGGCTTGGGATGTTCCACCTCGCGCTCGACAGCGACACCGATTCGCTCATCGCGCCCGAGCGGCCGTTCATGCGCGAGTACCGCGCGTTCCAAAAGGAGTTCGGCGATCTCGAAGGTGTTGTGATTGCGGTCGATCCTCGGCCGAAAGGTGCAGCATCGAGCGATGACGCCGCCGCGCGCGCGGCGGTCGATGCACTCGCGAGTGCGCTCGATCTCCTCGATGAGAAGCCGTTTGTCACGAGTTCGGCGTCGTCGATTGCGCCCGACGAACAATGGCGGCTCGCGTCGTGGGCTGCGAGCGACGCGGAGCTCAAAGCGATGGCGGCAGAAGCGAACGCGATCGCCGATGTCGCACGCGGAAATGTCACGGCGCATCCACTGGTGGCGACGGCGTTGAGCGTCGATCGGCCGCGCGAATATCTGCGTGCGCCAGGCGGAACGCTTTACTTCGTCGAAGCGATGCCGGTCAAGGATTTTTCGCTGCTTGACCCCGTTGGAGAACCGATCGCCGCGATTCGTGCGGCGGTTGAGGCGGTGCGTGCGGCGTATCCGACCGTTGAGATTGGTCTTACGGGCAAGCCCGTCCTGATGCACGATGAAATGGCAACCGCGAATCGCGACATGGCGATCGCGAGCGCCGTTTCGCTCGTCATCATCACGCTGCTTTTCATTCGGGTTTTCCGCGGCGTGCGGCGGCCGCTGCTCGCAGTCATTGCGTTCGCGATCGCGACGGGCTGGACATACGGCGCGGCGACGCTTCTTGTCGGTCACCTCAATCTGTTGTCGACGGTCTTCATGCTCGTCCTCGTCGGCGCAGGGCTCGATTACGGCGTACATGTCGTGAGCCGATACGGCGAGTTTCGTCGAACGCGCGAGTCGCGCGACGCGGCGATGCTCGCCGTCCGACATGTCGGGCCAAGCACACTCGCGGGCGCCGCGGGCTCTGCAGCCGTCTTCTTCGGCGCGTGGTTCACCGATTTCGGTGGACTGCGCGAACTCGGCGTGATCGCAGGCGCAGGGCTCTTGTTGTGCGCGCTTGCGATGGTGACCGTGCTGCCTGCGTTGCTCGCGCTTCTTGATGGCGGGAAGGCACGCGCGGCGGGCAGCGAGCGGGACGATGTGGAGAGCGGCGAAGATGTGGAGCGCGTCCATATTGCGGAGAAAGGCCACGACGCGTCCGATCCCACGCCTGTGAGTCCGCCGCCGAACTGGAGCCACCGTCAGCAGATCGCGGCGGCGATTCTCCCGATTCTCGCGTGCCTCTTCTACTTTCCATTTGGACTGCGCTTCGAATCGAACCTGCTCGAACTGCAATCGCCGACGCTCGAAAGTGTGCAATGGGAACGGCGCATCTTCGCGGACAGCGCAAGTGCAACGTGGTTTGCGGCGTCGAACGCGGCGAGTTTCGACGAGGTTTCGGCGCTCGTCGAGAATGCGACAGAACACCCTGAAATCCTGCGCGCGGAATCAATTCTCGATGTCATCCCGCGCGACACGTCCGAGCGCGCGGCGCTGCGCGCGAAGGTCGCCGCTGCAGGCGCAGGCGTGACCGACGCGCCGCCATCCGCCGACGCCCCCGCTGCAGTTCGGGCGGCGTGGAACATCGTGTGGGGCGCCACGCTTCCGCTGCGCGATGCGTTGCCGGATGCGATCGCCCCCCGACTCGTGTCGCCGAATGGCCGCTTCCTTGTGCGCTTCATCCCAAAGGAAGACGCTTGGGAAGAAGCTCCGCTTGAAGAGTTCGTCGAAGCCGTGCGCGAGGTCGATCCGAAGGCGACAGGCGTCCCCATCACGCAACTTGAGTCGATTCGCGACATGCGCGGCGCGTTCATCGAAACGAGCCTGTGGGCTGTGCTCGCCGTGACGGTCATCGCCGCGTTGTCGTTCCACGCAATTCTCCCGGCGTTGCTCGCGACCGCGACGGTCGTCGCGGGTGTTGTCATGACCATCGCGCTGCTTCCCTTCTTCGGCTCGCATCTCAACCTTGCGAACTTCTTCGCGATCCCGATGCTCGTCGGACTCGGGATCGACAGCGCGATTCACATCATCCATCGCGATCGCGAGGATCGCGCGAATCTCGCGCCCACGATTCGCGCCGTCGCATTCACGGCACTCACCACCGCCATCGGCTTTGGCGCCTTGGTCTTCGCCGAGCATCGCGGCATGCGCTCGCTCGGTATCACGATGGCGATCGGAAGCCTCGCATGCATGTACGTCGCGTGCGTGGTGCTGCCGATGGTGCTCGCGGCGAGCGCACACGCGAAGTCGAGCGCGAAGTCGAAGGCGACGCCGGGCGCGAAGCCGCACGCGCCGAGCGGCTCGTGACCCTCGTTTCACGACCAAAGTCGCTCGATCGGAACCGCGAGCAGTCCGTCACCGAAGCTGAGGGTTGATTCGCCGTCGTACACGACGACACCGCAGGCGAACCGTTTTCCACATGCCTCGCTGAGCATGCGAAGGCCGGCGAAGTCGCTCGATCGAACGGTCGCGGAAGCCTTGACCTCGACGCCGCTGACCTTGCCGCCATGCTCGACCACGATGTCCACCTCGGCGCCGTCGCGATGTCGGAAGTGGCTGAACGAGATCTTCTCTCCACGACCGCTCGCCTGGCGGCGGATCTCGCCGCAGACGAAGGTCTCGAGCATCTGACCGAAGAGATCGCGGTCCTCCCAGAGCGCATCGGCATCGACGCCGAGGAGCGCGCAAGCGAGTCCCGAGTCGGCAAGATGGACCTTCGCACCCTTGACGAGCCTGCTGAGGCGATTGCTGTGCCACGCGGGCAATTCCTCGACCAGGAACTGCCGCTCGAGAAGGGTGACATAGTCCCGCAGCGTCGGGCGGCTCACGCCGAACGGCGCCGAAAGATCGCTGATGTTGAGAGCCCGCGCGGTCTGCCCCGCGAGAAGTTCGAGCAGCTTCGGCAGCGCACCAAGCGAAGCGATGCGCGAGATCTCGCGCACATCGCGTTGCACGATCGCCTCGACATAGTCGCGGTGCCATCGTGCGCGGCGTGCGGCGGTGCCGATCGAAAGCAGCGCCGGAAATCCTCCCCGCACGATGCGATCGGCGAGCTGTCGGCCCTGTCTCGCGCCGCCTGCCGTCGGAAACCGACCGGCCAGCAGATGCTCGACGAACTTCGGGGCCGTCTGGAGCAGCTCGCATTGCGCCATCGCATGCAGCCGAACGATCGCCATGCGCCCGGCGAGCGAGTCGGCAAGCTTTGGAAGCAGCAGAATGTTCGAGGAGCCGGTCAGCAGGAACCGCCCCGGCGTCCGCTCGCGATCGGCCGCAAGCTTGAGCGCGAGGAAGATCTCGGGGACCCGCTGCACCTCGTCGAGCATCGCGCGCTCCGGGAGATCCTGCACAAATCCGGCGGGGTCGGCGCGCGCGGCCTGAAGCACGGCGTCGTCATCGAATGTGACGGCGCGATACCCGCGCGACTTGCCATACTCGCGGACCATCGTGCTCTTGCCGGTCTGACGCGCGCCATGCACCAGCACGATTGGCGCGTCCTCCGCGGCCTCCGCCAAGAGACCCGCGGCCAAGCGAGGAATCGTCGAATCCGTGCGGGGCTGCACGAACGCAATCTACGCCGTCACCCGCGGATTGCAAGGCTGAGATCCGCGGATTGCAACCTTTTCATCCGCGATCTGCAAGGAACGCTTCTGCGATCCGCGGGATTTAGGCGAGGAAGGCGGCTGCGCACTTCACGATCCCGTCCATCCGCGCCCCGGCGCCTTCGGCGCCGGCGGAGACCCGAGGGGCGCGCTGCGAGGGATTGGGATCCTTGCTCGTGGTCAACGCGCTCTCGCTTGTGGTCATCACGCTCTCGCTTGTGGTCATCGCGCTGGGTCGCCCGAAAGGAAGAACGAAAAGAGGGTAAAGGAAAGAGGAAAGAGGGCGAAGGAAACTCAGAGGGGGGCCCTCGCGACACGGAACCCGATGAAGTAGTACGTGCTGTCCGGCGTGTAGTAGCTGCGGCCGGAGGAACGCACGTAGAACGTGCTGTTGCCCCAGGAGCCGCCGCGCAACACGCGGGACGAGCCAGTCGCGGGTCCTGTGGGGTTCGACTGCGGCGCTGAGGAGTAGCCCGTGTACCAGTCACCGCACCATTCCCAGACATTGCCGAGCATGTCGTGGAG